>NZ_AP023189.1:6338571-6640000 GCF_012767755.2 Pseudomonas tohonis | reverse complement strand
ACCAATTGTCATGGGCGTGGCAGGTCTTCGAGGGGCCATAGCTCAGCTGGGAGAGCGCCTGCTTTGCACGCAGGAGGTCAGGAGTTCGATCCTCCTTGGCTCCACCATCCACTCTGAAATCGCTGAAAGCTCAGAAATGAGTGCCTTGAGAATGGCATTGATTTCTGGTCTTTGCGCCAGAACCGTTCTTTAAAAATTTGGGTATGTGATAGAAGTAGACTGATTAATCTCTTTCACTGGTGATTAATCAAGTCAAGGTAAAATTTGCGAGTTCAAGCGCGAATTTTCGGCGAATGTCGTCTTCACGTTAGAGACAATAACCAGATTGCTTGGGGTTATATGGTCAAGTGAAGAAGCGCATACGGTGGATGCCTTGGCAGTCAGAGGCGATGAAAGACGTGGTAGCCTGCGATAAGCTTCGGGGAGTCGGCAAACAGACTTTGATCCGGAGATCTCTGAATGGGGGAACCCACCTAGGATAACCTAGGTATCTTGTACTGAATCCATAGGTGCAAGAGGCGAACCAGGGGAACTGAAACATCTAAGTACCCTGAGGAACAGAAATCAACCGAGATTCCCTTAGTAGTGGCGAGCGAACGGGGACTAGCCCTTAAGCTTCTTTGATTTTAGCGGAACGCTCTGGAAAGTGCGGCCATAGTGGGTGATAGCCCTGTACGCGAAAGGATCTTAGAAGTGAAATCGAGTAGGACGGAGCACGAGAAACTTTGTCTGAATATGGGGGGACCATCCTCCAAGGCTAAATACTACTGACTGACCGATAGTGAACCAGTACCGTGAGGGAAAGGCGAAAAGAACCCCGGAGAGGGGAGTGAAATAGAACCTGAAACCGTATGCGTACAAGCAGTGGGAGCCCACTTTGTTGGGTGACTGCGTACCTTTTGTATAATGGGTCAGCGACTTATTTTCAGTGGCGAGCTTAACCGAATAGGGGAGGCGTAGCGAAAGCGAGTCTTAATAGGGCGTCTAGTCGCTGGGAATAGACCCGAAACCGGGCGATCTATCCATGGGCAGGTTGAAGGTTAGGTAACACTGACTGGAGGACCGAACCGACTACCGTTGAAAAGTTAGCGGATGACCTGTGGATCGGAGTGAAAGGCTAATCAAGCTCGGAGATAGCTGGTTCTCCTCGAAAGCTATTTAGGTAGCGCCTCATGTATCACTGTAGGGGGTAGAGCACTGTTTCGGCTAGGGGGTCATCCCGACTTACCAAACCGATGCAAACTCCGAATACCTACAAGTGCCGAGCATGGGAGACACACGGCGGGTGCTAACGTCCGTCGTGAAAAGGGAAACAACCCAGACCGTCAGCTAAGGTCCCAAAGTTATGGTTAAGTGGGAAACGATGTGGGAAGGCTTAGACAGCTAGGAGGTTGGCTTAGAAGCAGCCACCCTTTAAAGAAAGCGTAATAGCTCACTAGTCGAGTCGGCCTGCGCGGAAGATGTAACGGGGCTCAAACCATACACCGAAGCTACGGGTATCACGTAAGTGATGCGGTAGAGGAGCGTTCTGTAAGCCTGTGAAGGTGAGTTGAGAAGCTTGCTGGAGGTATCAGAAGTGCGAATGCTGACATGAGTAACGACAATGCGAGTGAAAAACTCGCACGCCGAAAGACCAAGGGTTCCTGCGCAACGTTAATCGACGCAGGGTTAGTCGGTCCCTAAGGCGAGGCTGAAGAGCGTAGTCGATGGGAAACAGGTTAATATTCCTGTACTTCTAGTTACTGCGATGGAGGGACGGAGAAGGCTAGGCCAGCTTGGCGTTGGTTGTCCAAGTTTAAGGTGGTAGGCAGAGTGCTTAGGTAAATCCGGGCGCTTAATGCTGAGAGCTGATGACGAGTCGTCTTTTAGACGATGAAGTGGTTGATGCCATGCTTCCAGGAAAAGCTTCTAAGCTTCAGGTAACTAGGAACCGTACCCCAAACCGACACAGGTGGTTGGGTAGAGAATACCAAGGCGCTTGAGAGAACTCGGGTGAAGGAACTAGGCAAAATGGCACCGTAACTTCGGGAGAAGGTGCGCCGGTGAGGGTGAAGGACTTGCTCCGTAAGCCCATGCCGGTCGAAGATACCAGGCCGCTGCGACTGTTTATTAAAAACACAGCACTCTGCAAACACGAAAGTGGACGTATAGGGTGTGACGCCTGCCCGGTGCCGGAAGGTTAATTGATGGGGTTAGCGCAAGCGAAGCTCTTGATCGAAGCCCCGGTAAACGGCGGCCGTAACTATAACGGTCCTAAGGTAGCGAAATTCCTTGTCGGGTAAGTTCCGACCTGCACGAATGGCGTAACGATGGCGGCGCTGTCTCCACCCGAGACTCAGTGAAATTGAAATCGCTGTGAAGATGCAGTGTATCCGCGGCTAGACGGAAAGACCCCGTGAACCTTTACTGTAGCTTTGCACTGGACTTTGAGCCTGCTTGTGTAGGATAGGTGGGAGGCTTTGAAGCGTGGACGCCAGTCTGCGTGGAGCCATCCTTGAAATACCACCCTGGCATGCTTGAGGTTCTAACTCTGGTCCGTCATCCGGATCGAGGACAGTGTATGGTGGGCAGTTTGACTGGGGCGGTCTCCTCCTAAAGAGTAACGGAGGAGTACGAAGGTGCGCTCAGACCGGTCGGAAATCGGTCGTAGAGTATAAAGGCAAAAGCGCGCTTGACTGCGAGACAGACACGTCGAGCAGGTACGAAAGTAGGTCTTAGTGATCCGGTGGTTCTGTATGGAAGGGCCATCGCTCAACGGATAAAAGGTACTCCGGGGATAACAGGCTGATACCGCCCAAGAGTTCATATCGACGGCGGTGTTTGGCACCTCGATGTCGGCTCATCACATCCTGGGGCTGAAGCCGGTCCCAAGGGTATGGCTGTTCGCCATTTAAAGTGGTACGCGAGCTGGGTTTAGAACGTCGTGAGACAGTTCGGTCCCTATCTGCCGTGGACGTTTGAGATTTGAGAGGGGCTGCTCCTAGTACGAGAGGACCGGAGTGGACGAACCTCTGGTGTTCCGGTTGTCACGCCAGTGGCATTGCCGGGTAGCTACGTTCGGAAGAGATAACCGCTGAAAGCATCTAAGCGGGAAACTCGCCTCAAGATGAGATCTCACTGGGATCTTGAATCCCCTAAAGGGCCGTCGAAGACTACGACGTTGATAGGTTGGGTGTGTAAGCGCTGTGAGGCGTTGAGCTAACCAATACTAATTGCCCGTGAGGCTTGACCATATAACACCCAAACAATCTGACGATTGTTGTTATAAGGTGAAGTCGACTTAGCCGAAAATTGGCCAGAACTTGCAAAGCCTTATCACATACCCATTCGGGGTCGCGTCCCAGACGATACCCCAACCGAATTGCTTGACGACCATAGAGCGTTGGAACCACCTGATCCCATCCCGAACTCAGTAGTGAAACGATGCATCGCCGATGGTAGTGTGGAGTTTCTCCATGTGAGAGTAGGTCATCGTCAAGCACCTATACCAAACCCCCGATCTTCGCAAGAAGGTCGGGGGTTTGACTTTGCGCCTAAGAAAATTGGCCGGGCAATGTGGGGCACCTATAACGCCGGGCACCGCTCGGGGTGCGGGCATCGCGATCCGTCCGGTGCGCCATGGCATCGCGTGTAGAGCCACGGCGATGTGTCCGGGCAGCGAGCGGACCGAAGGACCGCCATGCCGGTGCCTGCCGCGATCGCTTCATTGACCCGCTCTCAACCCTGAGAGACTCCAAGGACTGAAGTCCGGCTACGTCCAGGCTATACAGGCAGTATGATCGACAGGAACTGCGCGCAACAAAAAGGCCACCCTCGGGTGGCCTTTTGCATTTATGCAGCAGAAGAATCAGTCGCCCCGATACTCGCAGCCATTGGTGCAGGTCTCATGGATGCGCACCCGGCTCAACTCCTGAAGCGTTGCCAGATACACCTGGCTCCAACCAGGGGATGTCATAAGGCAGATGAGCAAGCCAGTCTCCCCCAAGTCGATTTTCCCAATCGCCCTCTCCGCAAATTGGAAGAGTAACAGGCGTCCCTCGCCGCTCCCCACCCACCAGCCCGGATAACCAGGCCAGCACCATCGAACCGCCAAAGAAAAAGCCACCCGCAGGTGGCTTCACTTCAGCAATCCATCACTGGGGCGGTAGCGGTACGGATTTGATCTTCAACTCCTTCTCCGCACTGTTGATGCGTTCCGGCAGCGTGGGCACGCCCTTGGCGATGTCCTGGTCGGCATAACGCAGCTGGCGCTCCCGGATGAAGTTGTACTTGCCTTCGGTCAGTTGGTCGGCATGGTCGAAGTCATTGATGATGGTCGGCTTGATGAACACCATCAGGTTCTTCTTGTTCACTTCCTTGCGGTCACTGCGGAACAACTGCCCGATGATCGGGATCTTGCCCAGGAAGGGCACCTTGTCGCCCGAGTCCCTCACCTCGTCCGAGATGAGGCCGCCCAGCACCAGCGTCATGTTGTCCTTGATGAGGACTCGCGTTTCCACCGAACGCTTGTTCGTAACGATGTCCGCGGCACTGGTGTCGTTGGTGACGCTGGATATTTCCTGGTAGACGTTCAGGGTCACCGAGTCCCCTTCGTTGATCTGCGGCTTGATCTTCAGGGTGATGCCCACGTCCTGCCGCTCGATCGTCTGGAAGGGGTTGGTGGACGGGTTCGAGGCGCTGGTCGAACTGCCGGTCACAAAGGGCACGTTCTGGCCGACCACGATCTTGCCCTCCTCGTTGTCCAGAGTGACCAGGTTCGGCGTCGAGAGGATATTCATCGAGTCGTCGGTGGACAGCGTACGGATCAGCGCCCGGAGCGAGCCATTGCTGTAGAAGCCCAGGCTCAGCCCGGCATCCAGCTTGGCCGGGTTGCCGCCCGGGAATGTGTCGATCGCATTGCCCTTGAGCGACGACTTGAAGCCACCGAAGAAGCCGTCGCCACCGATGGCCCCTTCCGAAGTCTTCCACTGCACGCCTAGCTCGTTGACCTTGTTGTCCGAGACTTCGACGATCACCGCCTCCACCAGCACCTGCGCCCGGCGTATGTCCAGCCGCTGCACCACCCCTTCGACGGTCTTCATGATCGCCGGCGGCGCGCTGATCACCAGCGCGTTGGTGGTGTCGTTGGCCTGGATGGAAATCTCCGCCCCGCTGATGCCCACGTCCTTGTCCTGCTTCTGCAGGCTGGTGGCCACGTTCTGCAGGATCTGCGCGACCTCCGACGCCTTCAGGTAATGCAGGTAGATCACCTGTGTGTCGCGGATGATGTTCCCTGGGCGATCCAGGTTGGCCAGCACATCGCGCAACTGCTGGCGCTTGCTCGGGTCGCCGGAGATCAGAATGCTGTTGGTGCGCTCATCCACCGACACGCTCATCTTGCTCGCGCCCTCGGCACCGCCGCCCTGGGGCACCAGGTTGCCGAGCATGCTGGAGAGCTCCTTGGCATTGGCGAACTTCAGCGGGATCACGTCGATCTCGAACTGCCCGGCCCGGTCGATCTCGGACACCAGCTTCAGCAGCTGGTTGATGTTGGAAGCCCGGTCGGAAATGATCAGCGCGTTGCTGTCCGGGTAAGCCGCCAGGTGCCCCACCTGCGGCACCATCGGCCGCAGGATGTTCACCAGCTGCGTCGCCGGCACGTGCTGCGTGCGGATCACCCGCACCACCTGCTGGTCATCGTTCAGCGTGTCGTCGTCCACCAGCGGCACGCCGCTCTGCTTGGCGTTGGCGTCCGGGATGACCTTCACCGCGCTGTCCGACTCGATGGCGGAGAACCCGTGCACCTGCAGCACCGACAGGAAGACCCGGTACGCCTCCTCCGGCTTCATCGACTCGTTGGAAATCACCGTCACCTTGCCGGTCACCCGCGGGTCGATGATGAAATTCTTGCCGGTCGCCTTGGCGATCCACTCGATGAAGGAGCGGATGTTGGTGTCCTGCATGTTGATCTTCACATCGCTGGCCGCCACGGGCGCCTCGGCCGCCACCGGTTTGTCCTCGGCGTGGGCGCTGGCGAAGGGGACGAGCAGGCACAGACTGAGCAGCAGGCACGACGGGGCTCTGGTGGACACTTCTCTCACTCGACTACTTGTTCTGCGCGAGCTTGCGCTGAATGTATTGCTGGTAAGCGGTGGGTACGCCCTGGCTCGCCACCGCCGGCTCCGGTGTGGCAGGCAATGAACTGGCCAGGGTGTCGGTCACCGGTTCGATGTTCTGGGCGACGGGCATGGGGCTTTCCGGCGCCGGGCTGCTGCCGGGCATCTCGCCGAAGCCGCGGAAGCTGATCTGCTCCAGCTTGCCATTGCGCTTGAGCGTGATCCGGTGGCTTTCGATGCGCTGCACGGCGATGCCGGGGCGCACCTCTTCACCCGGCTTGAGAATGAGGGTGCGATCGCCGTCTTCCAGGATCACCGTGCTCTGCTCGGCGGGCGCCATGAAGAAGATCGCCGACACCTGCAGGTCCAGATTGCTCTCGGGCAGCTTCTCGAGCGCTTCGGCCGCCACCGATTCGGCTTCGGCGCTGGACCCGAACAAACCGAGCAGCCCCTTGCCGAGCGGCGTCGGCCCGTCCTGCGGGCCGGGCTCGTTCAACGCGCTTGGGGTCAGCACCGGCGGTTGCAGCGCAGCACGCAGCTGCAGGCCGTGCCAGGTCAGGGCAGCGAGCATGAGAAGGGAGCACAGGGACAGCGCCGACAGCTTTACCGCGCGTGTGGCTGCGAGCTGGGTCAGCGTGTGAAGGATGGTGGCCATGGACTCTTCCCTGTGATGGCGCGGCAATACTATCCATTGCTCAATCGGGTGCAAAGCCGGGTCAGGACGGGTGGTGGCGGATGATGGCGATATTTGACGCCGATCACGTTCCCTACCGTTTATGCCTGTTCGGCATTTGTACCTATCTTGAAATAAGATTTTTCCGTGTATAGCATTCTGCCATTGGAAAGGCTAAGGCTATCGAAGTCCTACGCCTGAATGCGCAAAATAAATGGAACTTTTCCCCCAAGATGCTGCAAGGATGCCGCCATACAGGGTTTCGCCGGGTGCTCGCCGCGCTGATCGCGCTAGCGGCCCCTGAAACCTTTGCATCCGAAATAGACATCCGCACCGCCTCCGCCCTCGGTTCCACCGGCAACGCCGCCGACTACGTCCTCTCCCTCGATGATTGCCGCGACCTGGCCGAAGTCAGCATTCCCGCCAGCGGCAAGCGCTTCCTGCCGACCGATGCCACGCGTGACACCGACTCCAGCGTCGCCTGCTCCTTCAGCTTCCGTCTCGAAGGTGGCGACGTCCTGCAGCCGGCGGTCAAGCTGGTCTACGCCGACGGGCGGATCCAGGACTACAGCGAAACCTTCCAGCAGGAAGCCGTGGCCCCGCAGCTGGAACTCACCCAGCTGGCGATCGAGAGCCAGGATGGCGAGCAGTACCTGGTGGCCAGCTTCGACGCCCAGGACGACATCGACCTCAGCTACCTCAGCCTGTCCCTCACCGGCCTGCGTGCCTCCGACCTGCGCGCCGCCGGCGGCGTGGTCAGCCAGGCCGAGCGCAAGGCCTTCCTGCGCATGCCCGAAGCGCGCCGGGTCTTCCCCAAGGTCGACGGCCAGCAGCGCTACAGCCTGCGCCAGCGCCTGGACGCCCCCCTGAGCGCCGAAGAAGTGGCGCGCAACGCCCTGGTCATGGTCCAGGCGGTCGCCGTCGATGCCTCCGGCAACCAGAGCAGCTTCTCCGACATCCGCTTCATCGGCGAGAGCGTCGAAGAAGCCGCCCGCTCCATCGCCGTACACCCCGATCGCCTGGTGTTCAGCGACGCCCTGCAGTCGGCCCGCCTGGTTCCCGAGGTCGACTTCGAATTCCGCGGGCCGACCCCCCTGGCCGGGCTGGGCAACGGCATCAGCTACCGTTCCTCCAACCCGGACCTGGTCTGGGTCAGCGCCGAAGGCGTTGTCTATCCATTGCAAGAGACCGCCTCCGAGGCGGTCTTTGTTTATGTGAGCTACCCCGGCCTGCCCGAAGTCAGCCTGCCGGTGAAGGTCGACTACAGCCGCCGCCTCACCGCCCTGCGTTTCGAAGGCCAGGCCGCCGGCCAGCCCCTGGTGCTTCCGCGCCTCAACGACTTCCAGGCGTTGCCGGCGATCCTCGCGGTATTCGACGACGGCAGCGAGTCGCCCCTGGCCGACAGCCTCGCCGTCGAGCTGCAGCTGCCCAACGGCAGCGAAGGCATCCTCGAGCGCAACGACCAGCTGCAACTGCGCGCCCGCGCCCAGGTGCCCGAGCAGAGCCCGATGCTGCTGCACGCCCGCCTGCAGCGTTACCCGGACATCGGCGTCGACCTCCCGGTCGCCGCCCAGGACGCCGCCCCCGCCGTCGACCTGCAGCCCGAAGCCAGCATCGCCGTCGGCTCGGTGCTCGAACTCCAGGCCAGCGCCAGCGACGACGTCGGCGTGAAAAGCGTCGAGTTCTGGCTCGACGGCGCCATGGTCGGGCGCCGCCTGTCCCCGCCCTACGCCCTCAGCCTGCCCATCGAGCAGGAACTGGAAGGCCGCACCCTGCGCGTGCGCGCCGTGGCCTTCGACGAAACCGGCAAGAGCCAGAGCAGCCCCGAGCGCGCCGTGCAGGTCGTCGCCAAGAGCAATCCCAAGGCCCCCGAGTTCATCTTCGAATCGCCGGTGGACGCCCAGCGCGTCGTCGAGAACAGCCCGCTGCGCGCCGCCATCAGCGTCAACCTGGGCACACTGCCGGACGTCGAGTACCAGAGCGGCATCAGCCAGGTCGAATACTTCCTCGACGGGCGCAAGGTCGGCGAGACCCGCTTCCCCATCTTCGAACAGCGCCCGCTGGAGAGCGACCCGAGCAAGAAGCAGCTGTTCGAGGTCTGGCAGGTCACCCTCCAGGTGCCCGAGATCTCCCTGCGGGAAACCAGCATGGCGCTCTCCGCCCGCGTGCATGCGCAGAACGGCGCCGTGGTCGACGCCCCGGCCCGCCTGCTGCGCGTGCTGGAGAACCAGCGGCCCACCGCCCGCATCACCCAGCCCGCGGCCGGCAGCATCGCCACCGTGGGCCAGACCGTCAGCGTCACGGTCGAGGCCACCGACGACACCCTCGAAGGCGGCACCGACATCTTCCTGCTGGTCAACGGCGAGGAAGTGCAGTCCTACCGCCACCAGGACCGCGACTACGACGGCACCAAGCTCGGCCTGCGCAGCACCAGCCACAGCTTCCAGCTGCCGATCAAGCAGGACTGGCTCGGCCGCACCCTGGAACTGCGCGCCCGCGTGGTCGACCTGCACCAGCAGTCCAACCTCTCCGAGCCCCTGACCCTGCCGGTCAAGGGCGACCAGACGCCGACCGTATCCTTCAGTCACCCGGTGGAAGGCGCGCACCTGGTCTCCGGCCAGCCGGTCGAGCTGCGTGCCAACGCCACCGACGACCTGGGCCTGCGCCAGGTCGACTTCTACGTCAACGGCAAGCTGGCGGGCACCGACCTCAAGGCGCCCTTCGCGGTGATCTACCAGGCGCCGGCCGGCGTGGACAAGGAAACCCCCCTGACCCTCCACGCCGAGGCCATCGACAGCGCCGGACAGCTGACCCGCAGCGCGCCGGTCAACGTCACCCTGGGCAAGGACGAGGAAGACCCGGTCATCAACCTGGCCTCACCCTCCATCACCGTCAGCGACGCCGGCGACGACCTGGCCCCGGTGGTCGAGGACAGCACCTTCGTGCTCAAGGTCACCGGCTACGACAACGTCGGCGTCGAGCGCCTGGACCTCTACGGCGTGGCCAAGCAGGAGGGCGTCGGCTTCTACCTCACCGGCAACCCCAACGACCACCTGAGCAGCGCCGATGGCAGCCTCTCGGTGCAGGCCATCCCTGGCGCCCTCAAGGCCTTCTCCACCCTCAAGGTGGTGGCGGCGCCCAAGTTCAAGCACCTCGACGGCGTGCGCTACGACCGCTATCCGATCCGCGTCGTGGCCACCGATGGCACCGGCAACGACAGCGAAGTGAAGGTGCTGATCGGCATCGCCGACGACGCCAAGCCCGAGGTCCGCGGCCTCAACCCGGTGCAGAGCCGCGTCTACAGCCAGGACAGCCTGCAGGTGGACGTGGTCGCCCACGACGACCGCGCCGTACACGCACTCGAAGCCAGCCTCTGGGCCGAAGGCGGCAGCGCACCGCTGTGGCACAAGCGCATCGACCAGCAGGGTGGCCTCATCATCGGCCCGGATACCGTCAACCGCCTGGTGATCGACCTCAAGCCCCTCAACCTGGGCAACCAGGACCGCGCCCTGCGCCTGAAGGTCGCCGCCATGGACGACGGCGGCCAGCAGGGCGACAACCGCGAACTGCCCCTGCAGGTCATGGCCGACACCCTCGGCCCGCGCCTGGCCGTGGTCTCGCCGATCCAGGGCGCACCGCTCTACGCCGGCAACCGCATCCAGGTCCGCCTGCGCGGCGTCGACGACACCCGCCTGGTGGCCTTCAGCGCCCTCAGCGGCAGCCGCACCCTGTATTCCAAAGCCCTCACCGGCGCCCAGCAGGTCGCCAGCTTCGAAGACAGCTTCGAGATGGAAGTCCCCTCCGACCAGCAGGAACTGGTGATCGAACTGCGCGGCCGTGACCAGTACGGCAACGACGCCGATCCCACCCTCTGGCGCTTCCCCATCGGCAAGGACCAGCCGCCGAAGATCGCCGTCCGCGCCCCGGCACCCGGTTCGCGCCTGTACGAGGGCGAAGCCTTCACCGCCCAGGCGCTGGTCACCGACGACCGCCAGGTGAGCCGCGTCGAGTTCATCCTGCGCCAGGGCGGCCAGGTGCAGGTGCTCAAGACCGTCAGCGGCAGCGAACTGGCCAAGTCCCAGGAAGGCTATGTCGGCGCCGCCCTGCGCGTGCCCAACAAGGCCGGGGCCGACACCGATATCGCCGTCCGCGCCTACGACAGCGCCAACCAGGTCAGCGAAGCCTCGCTGGAGCTGGAGATCATCGACGACACCGAGCCGCCGACCCTGCAGCTGAGCAAGCCGGAAGGCGACTTCAGCCTGCCGCCGGGCACCAACTTCCAGATCCAGGGCAGTGCCGGCGACAACCAGTACGTCGACAGCCTCGACCCCCTGCTGATCGACCCGGACACCCGCGAAGAACACGCCGTGGCCTGGGAACTGTTCAGCCGCAAGGACCGTGTCGAGACCGTCAAGGTGCCCAACCCCGGCACCATCGGCGCCATCCTCGTCGGCCAGCGCTTCTACGCCGACTTCGACGGCCGCCTGCGCCTGACCCCCGAGCTCAGCCGCCGCTACGCCGGCAAGGTGCTGCAGCTGGTGCTGCGCGCCCGTGACCGCGGCATCAACGAAACCCGTTCCCCGGCCATCAACATCAAGGTCCTCGGCGACGAGACCGGCCCGCAGATCAACATCCAGTCCCCCACCGAACGCCTCTTCGAGCGGCAGAAGACCAAGCTGCAGGTCAGCCTGCAGGACGACACCGCCGTCGCCTCCTACGAAGTGCGCCTGCTCGACGACCAGGGCCGCGACGAACTAGTGGCCAAGGCCGAAGGCCTCAGCACGCCGCAGGTCAGCGTCCCCGCCGCCGGTGCCAACGACCTGCTCGATATCGAACGCTACCGGCCCCAGGCCGAGCCCATCGGCCTGACCCTGGTGGTCAAGGCCAAGGACCTGCTGGGCAACGAGAGCCAGGTGACCCGCCGCCTGCTGGTCCAGCGTGACCAGGCGCCCCTGCTCAGCTGGAAGGACAGCACCCCCTCCGCCCAGCAGCAGCGCGGCATGCCCCTGCGTGGCAGCCTGGTCGTGCAGGACGATTTCAACGACGGCGCGCCCGCCAGCACCGGCCGCTACCTGCTGGCAGCCAGCTCCCTGCGCGACCTGGGCGGTGCCCGCGACATCCGCGGCCTGACCAAGGTCGACGCCACCAGCCAGCAGAACAGCCCGCTGATCAGCATCGCCTACCCCGAGGCCCAGGGCTGGCAGGGCGACCTGCTGCTCAACGAGAAGCCCTTCCTGCAGGTCAAGGACGGCCGCCTGATCCTCTCCGGCAACGAGCAGCTCGGCTCCCCGCGCCTGCTCAAGCTGGGCACGCAGACCAGCAACTGGCAGGTCGAGACCTTCTCCCGCAGCCTCTGCCAGGTGCGCCCCGAATTGCGCGACGTGCAGGCCGTCGGCGGCCTGCTCGACCTCGCCGCCCTGGGCGGCCCCGACGTCACCCGCCTGGTGCTGCGCCCGCGTGCCGGCGCGCCCGCCTTCATCCGCGAGCTGCAGATCACCCAGCTGGAAACCTCCCAGGCCAACGTCAGCACCGACGGCGGCACCCGCGTACCGGGCCGCAACGTCATCAACCTGCTGCTCCAGGACGGCCTCGACGGCAATGCCCAGACCGCCTTCCTGCAAGTGGGCGACAGCGGTGCCCAGAGCCGTGCGGAAGAACGCTACAACCTGCTCCTGCCGGTGCCCGCCGAGGTGCAGAGCACCAGCCTGAGCCTGATCGGCCACGCCACCGACCGCCTGTCCCACGAGCGCGGCGACCTGGTGCTCGGCACCCTGCTGCAACAGCCCCTGCGGGTCGACGAGCAGGCGCCCCAGGCGCGCATCGTCAGCCCGGTGGCCGGCTCCGTCGCCGTGCCCCTGCAGCAGCTGGACCTCAAGACCACCTTCGGCGACGACAGCCTCGGCCTGAAGAGCCTGCGCCTGCTGGAGAACCGTGGCCGTGTCGTTCACGACCTCGGCACCTACCTCGGCCAGAGCGCCCTGCAACTGCCCTACCGGGTGCCCCGCGAGTTCTCCAGCGGCGAACTGGAGCTGACCCTGGTGGCCGAGGACTGGAGCGGTCGCACCACCGAACACAGCCTGCGCTACCCGCTGGCCGCCAACGAGAAGCCGCAGCTCAGCCTCACCGGCTTCAACACCTACTGGGTGGACGGCAAGTACGAGAAGGCCCTCACCGACCCGGCGCGCATCAACTACGGCGAATTCTGGGTGCGGATCAACGAACGCTTCCGCCTCGACACCGACCTGCGCGACGACGCCGGCCTCGCCGCCTACCGCATCCTGCGCCTCAAGCGCGACGGCAGTGTCGCCGCCGTGGTCTACGAGCGCGGCTTCCAGGTCAACTGCCCCGCCGCGCCGCCGCTGCAGGCCGCCGACCAGGCCGAGGTCCTCTTCGACCAGAGCGAGCCCACCGAATACCGCATCGAACTGACCGACACCTACGGTCATGTCAGCGACCGCACCATCCTGGTCCACCCGCTGACCAACATGGTCCCCGAGGTGCGCATCACCGCCCCGGGCGATGAGCAGGAGATCGCGGCCGGCACCTTCCGCATCCGCGTCGGCCTGGTGGCCGCGGACGACCGCAAGCTCACCGCCAGCCGCCTCAAGGTCGTCGCCAATGGCGTGCCGCTGCCGGTGATCGGCTCCAGCGACGGCGTCACCGGTGGCGACAAGGTGGTCGATGCCGCCTTCGCCAGCATCCACGACAGCATCCATGCCCGCTACGACCAGTCCATGGCCGACGATTTCGGCCGCAAGGACAGCCCCTACGCGATGCAGCGCACCTTCGTGCTGGAAGTACCCCAGGGCCTGATCCGCCACAACGAAGAACTCAAGCTCACCGCCCAGGTCGAGGACTCCGACGGTGCGGTCGGCCTGTTCGAGCGCAAGATCAAGGTGATGGCCGATACCATCAGCCCGAAACTGCTGTTCAAGCGGCCCAGCCTCGGCTTCGGCGCCATCGAGGACAGCGATTTCACCCTGGTCTACCAGGCCTTCGACAACGTCAAGGTCAACCGCCTGGTGCTCTCGCGCGGCTACTCGGTGCGCGTGCGTGGCGAAGCCCAGGACCGCGAGCAGCCCTTCACCGTGGTACGCACCATCGACGGCATCCCTTCCGAGGACTACGAGCCGGTCACCACGGTCGACATCGACACCCCCGAATACAGCCAGCTGATCCACGTCGACCGCCTGGCCGAGATCGTCCGCGCCTTCGGCCTGACCAGCGACCAGATCGAGCGGGTCAGCGTGCGCGTGCGCCTGGAAGGCTTCGACGCGGCCAACAACGCGGTGCTCACCAACAGCTACCCGATCAACATCGACGCCCGCCCGGTGATCGACGTCGTCGAGCCCGTGCCCGGCGCCAAGGTCGTGGAAGGCAACCCGCTGTACGTCAACGCCAAGGCCTTCGACGACGTCGGCGTGGAGTACGTGCACCTGCGCGCCACCTACGGCAACGGCCAGCCGCCCTACGAGATGCGCCTGCGCCAGTCGCCCTACAACTTCTCCGTGCCGATGCCCGCCTTCGACCCGGACAACCCCCAGGCCAACCAGGTGCAGCTCAGCCTGGAAGCGGTGGACACCTACGGCGTCGCCCATGGCGATCTCGACGCCCACCGCGCCGAGGAGCACCTGACGGTGGAAGTCACCCGCGACCAGCTGCCCAGCGTGGTGGTCGGCGCGCCGCAGAACAACAGCGAGACCACCGAAGGCCAGCTGCTGCTGGTGGAAATCAACGCCGTGGACGATGTCGGCATCGACCGCGTGGTGCTCAACATCGGCGGCCTCAAGGGCGGCGACCGCAGCCTCACCGACATGGTCTTCCCCTACGAATTCCTCGTCGAAGTGCCCTATGGCCAGGCCGGCACCGACCTCAGCCTCACCGCCAGCGCCCTGGAGCGTCGCGCCGACGGCAAGGGCCGCAGCGTCAGCACGCCCCAGGCCGTGCGCGTGCGCGTACTGAAGGACGACAAGGCGCCGCAACTGCTGGTCAAGCAGCCGCTGGCCAGCGGCGCCAGCATCGCCGAGAAGCGCAACCTGCCGTACCAGCTGGAAGTCAGCGACAACGTCCGCGTCGGCTCGGTGAGCCTGGGCCTGTACGTCGACCGCAACGGCGACGGCACCTTCGCACCCGAGGAGCGCGTCTCCGATCGCCTGCTGCTCACCGGCCCCTATATCGGCAGCCTGCCGGTGGCCAGCATCGCCGACTACCTGGGCCGCACCGACACGCTGCCCGAATCCCTGCCGATGCAGCTGCAGATCACCGCCCGCGACCCGGCCGGCAACGAGGCCAAGGAGATCATCCCGGTCAACCTGCTGCGCAACCAGCCGCCGGAGGTCAACGCCATCAAGCTGCTGGACGCCCGCGGCTTCGCCATGGGCGAGGTCACCGAGCTGACCGAGGGCCGCGGCGTGGTGGTCCAGGTCCAGGCCAGCGACCCCGAGGTCGGGGTGGACGCCGCCGCGCTCTACTACGCCATCGGCCCGGCCGGCTCCACGCCCAAGTACCAGGCCCTGGGCGAGGATTCCGCCGCGCCCTACCAGTTCCACTTCAAGGTGCCCACCGGCCGCGTCGACCAGGTGCTGCGCTTCCGCGCCAAGGCCCGCGACCTCGACGGCTACGAGTCCGCCATGGTGGACCTGCCGGGCAGCATCCTGATCAAGGCCGACAAGCCGCCGCAGGCGCGCATCGTCAAGCCCGACAACGACAACGCCGTGGTGATCGACGGCCAGGACCTCGAAGTCTTCGTCGAGGCCTTCGACGACCTCGGCCCCGAGGGCATCGACCACGTCACCTTCTACGTCAACGGCGTACCGGTCATCACCACCGAGCAGAGCTACGGCCAGCAGGTCGGCAGCCACGCCCAGGACCACGTCTACCGCGCGCGCCTCGCCGCCCCGGCGGGCGTCCAGGGCTTCACCGTCCAGGCCATCGCCTACGACGCGCTGGGCCAGGCGGGCGAGTCCCAGGTGGTGCGCGTCGGCAAGCTCGAAGACACCGTGGTGCCGCGCCTCGCCGTGCTCTACCCGATCGACAAGGACGTGCTGACCATGGGCGAAAGCCTGCGGGCGGTGGTGTCCGTCGAAGACATGGGCGGCGCCATCCAAGGCGTCAGCATGCTCTGGCGCCGCGAATACCAGAACGATGCCGGCGAATGGAAGGTGGCGGACGAGTACCCGCTGACCCTGTTCCGCGACGACCAGCGCCAGGCGGGCGACACCACCCCGGTCAGCGACCCGGACAAGCACTACTACATCTACTGGGCCGACTTCAGCCAGGGCAACGTGCTGCGCCGCACCGGCCTGCGCAACGAACGCCTGCACGTGCTGACCAAGGTGGTCACGCCGAACCACACCGTCACCCGCGACACCTACCACGAGATGGGCTGGCCGCTGAGCGAGCGCCGCTTCATCGCGCCCCAGGCCGGTGCCCAGGCCCAGGCCAAGGGCGTGCACTACACCGCCATCGACCAGTACCGCGCCCTCGACCGCAGCGGCGCGATGATCGCCGCCTGGGCCAGCGTCGACCCGCTGCGCATCGAGCAGGGCCTCGGCCTGCTGAGCAAGGAAGACGCCCTGCGCGGCCTGCCCGAGGCGCGCACCGGCATCTACATCATGGATGCGGTGGACGAGACCCAGGGCAACCAGAAGGGCGACTACTTCGCCTACTCGCCGCTGCTCAACGGCGCCGCCGAGATCTTCAGCGGCACCATCGGCGAACTGGTCACCGACGAGAACATCGTGCTGGCCGGCAAGTCCGGCGTCACCGATGCCGGCAGCTGCCAGTCGAGCGACGCCGGTTGCCAGTTCGTCAACCAGTTCAGCGAAGAGATCCGCAAGGACTGGCACGGCGGCGACACCCCGAGCGAAGGCACCGGCGCCCTGTACCTCGACAACAAGGCCGGCGAGCTGCTGCTGTTCGGCCAGCGCAACGGCGACGGCCAGTTCGGCCTGCCCTACCTGATGATGGGTCGCGTCGACATGCCCTACCCGGATGTCTACGGCCTCACCCGCAGCGGCAACCTGGCCCTGGTGGCCAACGGTGCCGGCGGCGTGCAGGTCATCGACATCACCAACATGACCGCCCCCTACCACGTCGGCTACATCAAGCCCAACGGCTTCGCCCGCGACGTCAAGGTGCGTGGCCACTACGCCTACATCGCCGCCTCCGAAGAGGGCGTCGTGGTGGCCGACCTGAGCACCCCGGCGATGCCCCAGGTGGCGCGCATCGACACCCTGGGCGTGGCCAACCGCCTGCACCTGGTGGGCAACCAGCTCTACGTCACCGACATGGCCGGCAGCGGCGACAGCGCCCGCCTGACCCGCATCGACATCAGCGAGCCCGACCAGCCGCGCCTGGTGCAGGTCGTGGAGATCAAGCCGCACCGCCCCGACCAGGCCGCCGACGGCCTCTACGACGTGCACGTCTCCGGCAACCTCGCCTACGTCACCGAGCTGCTCTCCGACCAGGAAGACAAGCCGACCCAGAGCCTGGTGCAGATCCTCGACCTCGCGCGCATCGGCGAGAGCGGCCTGGACGCCAGCGTCCCGGTCATGGTCCAGCGCAACGCCACCCCCGACAACTTCGCCATCCGCGGCGTGACCCTGGCCCGTGGCGCCATCCAGGTCGCCGCCGGCAAGGGCGGCATCGGCCGCATCGACCTGCCGGCCCTCACCGTGCTGCAGCACAACCCGCAGGTGGGCGAGAACGACGTCAGCACCCAACTGCCGGCCATGCTCATCGAACTGTCGGCGGTGCTGCCGGAACAGACCCGCCTGGCCGACTTCGTCCAGGTGCTCGAAGGCGATGCCCAGGTGGGCCGCGACGTCACCGGCCTGTTCGACCTGGCCTTCGCCGCCCGTGGCAGCGACACCACCAAGCGCCGCATCCAGCTCACCCGCAAGGACGGCCAGAGCCTGCAGCCGCGCCAGCGCTACTACGTACGCATCAGGCAGGGGCTCACGCCCATCACCGGGCAGCCGCTGGCCGCCGACTACGTCTTCAGCTTCAGCACCGCGCCGGCCGATGCCGCCTACCCGGACATCCAGAGCATCTGCACCCGCGAAAGCGCCGAGCGCAGCGCCTGCGTCAACGTCGGCGACGTGCGCGGCGGCACCGAACTCATCGTCCGTGGCCTCAACTTCGGCGACCAGCCGCGCCTGCTGGTGGGTGGCGAGCCGCTGGTGATCGAGCGCCGCGCGGTCGACGCCGCCAGCGGCGTGATCAGCCTCTACGCCCGCACCGTGCCCAACTACCCGGGCCCGGCGGCGGTCAGCCTGTACACCGAGGCCGGTCTTTCCGACACCGTGCTCGGCGGCTTCGTGTTCGTCGACGAGTTGTCCATCTCGCACCTGGCCCCGGCCGTGGTGCGCGTCGCCCAGAGCGGCAAGAACGACCGCGTCGACCTGGTCGGCAAGGGCTTCCACGCAGGCCTGACGCTCACCGCCTACAAGAGCGGCGAGCCGAACCCGGAGAAGAAGGTCATCAAGGTCGGCTCGGGCGACCTGCGCCTCTACAGCGCCGAACGCATGAGCCTGCTGGTGCCGGACTTCCGCGACGAGAACGGCAAGGGCTACCGCGGCTTCATCGACCTGGAACTGGACGACGAACTCGGCCGCCACTACGTCCAGCGCAACGCCCTGTTCTACGGTCGCCTGCAGCTCGACCGCGGCCTGGAGACCGAGAAGCCGATGTCCGCCGAGGTCATCGACAAGCGCCTGGAGACCCTGGAGAAGGGCGGCATCACCGACTACGTGCCGGACCCGCTCAAGCTGCCGCCGGGCCATATCGTCGACCTCGCCGTCGACAGCGACCTGCACATGTTCTACGTGCTCGGCCGGGGCGAACTGGGCAAGGGCTCGCCGACACCGAACCAGGTCTTCAGCCGCGAGCAGCTCGAGCACTACTACGCCCCGGGCTGGATCAGCCTGGTGAAATACGACCCGGCCAAGGTCGGCGAAGCCGCGCCGCGCCACGGCCTGGGCTACTACAACCTGCCGCAGGACATGAAGCCCAGCGCCATGGCCCTGGCCGACAAGCAGCTCTACGTGGTGGGCCGCGGCTACGACTTCCCCTACATCGACACCGAATACGAAGGCCGCAGCGTGCTGCTGGTCTACGACCGCGAGATCCGCGACCCCGACGACCTCACCGAGCAGCCGCCGGGCAAGGACCGTGGCATCCGCTACAGTCTGCCGCTGCCCTTCACCCAGGCCGTGCCGGAGAAAGTGGTCGCCCACCAGGGCCTGCTGCTGGTCTCCACCACCGCCGAAGGCATCGCCGTGGTCAGCGTCGCCGACCCGCTGCGCCCGACCGTGGTGCGCCGCATCACCCAGGCCAGCATCGACGGCCGCGTGCAGACCCTGGGCAACGTCCAGGACATCGCCGTCATCGGCGACAGCCTGCACGTGGTCAACGGTGGCGCCCGCGTGGTCTTCGACCTGTCGCGTCCGTCCCTGCCGCAGCTGGGCGAATCCCGCGTGGGCGGCTACATCGGCCTCACCGCCGACGGCAGCCGCTTCGCCACCGGCAACGGCCTGAACCTCTACGACGCCAGCCGCCCGGCCTTCATCCGCGAGCAGGGCCGCTACCTCTCCGGCGGCTTCAGCGTGCCGGGCGACAGCCGTGGCATCGCCGCCCAGGCCACCACCGGCCTCAACCTGACCTACACCGGCAGCGACGACCTCGCCACCTGCGAGAAGGGCCTGCAGGCCTACCTGGGCTTCTACGACTTCAGCCGCCCGGCCGACATCGGCCTGCTGGACGCCCTGAGCCTGCCCTACTGCGTGCGTGCCGCCGACTACTCGGACGATTACGACAACCTGCTGAAGAAGCCCTGGCGCACCCAGCCGCTGGTGATCACCGACCAAGGCATCGCCGGCTTCGCCCTGCGCGGCGACGCCACTGGCGGCAAGGTCTCCCACCTCGGCCTGGTGGACCTGCTGACCCTGGAGCTGGTCGGCTCCACCCCGCGCGACCAGGCCGACGGCGTGCCCCTGGACAGCCCGCTGGTGCTGCGCTTCACCCGCTCCCTGGGCGCCATGAGCGACGAGCAGCTGCGCCAGTTCCTGGTCCTGCAGCGCGACGCCCAGGGCGACCAGCCGGCCGTCAGCCTGCCCTTCGCCCTGCAGCGCAGCGCCGACCAGCGCACCCTGACCCTGGTGCCCGAGCAGGCGCTGCTGGCCAATGCCAGCCACCAGCTCATCCTCAAGGGCGATTTGGCCAGCCGCCGCAGCCGTGGCCTGATGGAACACGCCATCCACTTCCGCAGCGGCCTGGCCGGCGGTGCCCAGGTGGCCATCCTCGACAGCCGGCCGTCGATGCTCGACGTCGGTGGCGGCGAGATCGAGGTGCGCCTGTCCGGCGTCACCGGCCAGCCGCAGTTCACCGTCTCCGGCCAGACCGCCACCGGCACCCTGGCCGAATCCCTGCCCGACGGCAGCGCCCGCTACCGCGTCCAGGCACCGGCCAGCCTGCCCGGCCCGGCCAGCCTGCAAGTGGTGGCCGGCAACGGCAGCAAGGCCACCCGCGTCGGCGCCGTGCAGTTCGTCGAGCCGCTGCTGCTGCGCTCGCTGTCGCCGTCCCAGGGTTCGCTGAACGGCGGCACCCGCGTGCTGATCAAGGGCCAGGGCTTCCGCAGCGAACTGGGCGCCATGACCGTCAGCTTCGGCGACATCCTCGCCGAGCAGTTCAAGGTGCTCGACGGCGAGACCCTGGAAGTCATCACCCCGCCCGGCCCCATCGGCACGGTGGATGTGCGCGTGCGCCTGGCCAACGGTCAGCAGGGCACCCTGGCGCAGTCCTTCACCTTCCAGCAGCCGCCGCAATCGCAGATCCGCGACAAGGGCCGCGTCTACGACCTGGCGCTGGACCCCAGCGGCAGCTACCTGTTCTCCGCCCAGGGCAGCAACGGCGTGCTGGTCTACGACCTCAACGCCGGCAACTACACCGCCGACCCGCAGAAGCCGCTGAACCCGGACGACCTGCTGCGCCTGATCGACCGCAACCGCGATGGCCGCGACGACCGCGTCATCTCCGCCATCAGCCTGCCGTCCGGCTACATCGCCGTCGGCGTCGAGCCCTACTTCGAGCGCGGCTCCGACCGCGTCTACATCACCGCCGTGCATCTGGCCGGCGGCAAGCCCGACGCGGCGCAGCTGTTCACCGTGGCCTTCGACAGCCTCGACCCGTCTCGCACCACCCTGATCGGCTCGCTGGAACTGCCCTCCAGCGCCGTGCGCGGCCTGCGGGTGCGCAACGCCCGCGTGCTGCTGGCCATGGGCGAGGAAGGCCTGGGCGTGGTCGACGCCTTCCTGCCGAACAAGACCTACCTGGTGGAAAGCCTGGCCAGCGACCCGCGCATGCCGATGCTCGACGTCGCCACCCGCGACGCCGCCGCCGGCGAGAGCGGCCTGCTGGTCACCGTGGGCGGCGCCTTCGACTTCCCCAACAACCGCCTGCTGAGCAAGGAAGAGAACGGCAGCGGCGGCTTCCAGGTCTACGGCCAGAGCAGCGGCCAGGGTCTGCAGCGCCTCGGCCACCTCGACCTGCCGGGCACCCGCGTGGTGCTCCAGGGCCGCTACGCCTACGTGGCCGCCGGCGCCAGCGGCGTCGCCGTGGTCGACCTGCAGGACCCGAACCGTCCCCAGGTGGTCGCCCGCGTCAACGACATCGGCTACGTCTACGACCTCGACTACAACGGCAACACCCTCTATGTGGCCCGGGGCGACAAGGGCGTGCTCAGCATCGACGTCACCGACCCGCTGCGCCCGCAGCCCAGCCGCAGCATGCAGGCCCCCGAGGGCGGCACCGTGGAAAGCGTGGTGGCCAGCGAATACGCCGCCCACGCCGGTGGTGTCGACGCCAAGGGCAGCGTGCTGCAGGTGGTGCCGGACGTGGTGCTCAAGCTGCACACCGTCGACCCGCGCAACGGCATCCTCGATCGCCAGGTCGACGGCAGCCTGCAGGTCATCGCCCGCTTCAACAAGGCCATCGACCTGTACCCGTCGAACGCCGCCCTGTTCAGCCTGCTCGGGCCCCAGGGCGAGACCCTGCCGGCCACCGTGCAGATCCTCAACAACGACGCCCGCCTGACCCTGGCCGCCAGCGTCGCCGACACCCTCAAGGCCGGCGACCGCCTGACCCTGCTGGCCAAGGCCGGAATCGCCTCGGTCAAGCCGCTGTCCGAGCGCGACATCGTCGTGCTCCAGCGCCTGGCCCAGGACCAGCGCGTCGGCCTGACCTACCGCGGCGCCCGCGACGACACCCTGAGCCTGGAAGCCGTGGTGCCGCGTCGTATCGCCCAGAACACCACCAGCCTGATCACCGTCAGCGCCCGCGGCATCCCGGCCAACCTGGCCCAGGTGCGCCTCTTCGCCGGTGACCGCGCCCTGCAGATCGAAGGCGTCACCCGCGACAGCGACACCGCCCCGGCCGTGCTCAAGGTCAGCGTCCCGGCCATGCCGCGTCCCGGCCAGTACAACCTGACCCTGTCCGTGCTGCGCGACGGGCTCTGGCAGCAGGCCGTGCTCGAAGGTGCGCTGCTGGTGGACGCACCGATCCGCTTCGACGCCCTGGCGCCGCTCTGGGGGCCGATCACAGGCGACACCAGCGTCACCATCAGCGGCGACGGCTTCGAACCCGGCAACAGCGTCATGGACGGCCTCAAGGTGCGCTTCGGCGGCCTGCCGGTGGGCCGCATCCAGGTGCTCTCCACCAGCCGCATGCGCGTCACCACCCCGCGTGGCGCCCCGGGCAAGGTGGACGTGCTGGGTGAAGACCGCTACGGCAACCAGGCCCGCCTGAACGGCGAGCGCAGCTTCGGCTACGGCCTGCGCAAGCTGGCCGAGCTGCACCCCTCGCTGATCTTCCCCAGCGACCTGTGGATCGACCGCGACACCGGTGTCGCCGTGAGCAACGGCGGCCTCATGGTGGAAGGCTACGGCCAGCAGAAACTCGCCGCCGGCGGCTGGCTGCCGGAAAACTACCGCGCCGCCACCTTCTCCGTGCAGGACCCCGCCAAGCCGCTGCTGGTGGGCGGCTCGCCGGCCCTGCCGAGCGACGCCCAGCGCCTGTCCCTGAAGACCCAGGCCATGGCCATTTCCAAGCGCCTCTCGGACGGCTTCCTCGCCAGTGGCGTCATGGAGCCCACCGAGGAAGAGCAGGAGCTGCTCGACCGCCAGGCCGCCCAGGACTTCACCCTCGGCCTCGATTCCCTGCAGATCGCCCCGACCCGCGAGTGGGAAGGTAACACCTGGCGCAAGCGCCTCTACATCGCCAGCGGCAATGGCGGCGTCGCCCGCCTGAACCTGGACGAGCAGAACGGCCTGCAGGTGATCCAGGAAGAGAAGCTCGACGGCCTCGTCAGCCGCCTGGTCAAGCAGGGCGACGGCCTGTTCGCCGCCACCGCCTCGGTGGATGTCGACCCGCCACAGAGCGACCTGTGCGCCTTCAAGATCGGCGGCTCCAGCGGCCTCGGCCTGGCCGCGCTGAACTACCAGGACGGCGAGGACCCGGTGCGGGTCGCGGCGCCGGATGGCCTGAAAGGCGCCGGCCTGCTCAAGCTCGACAACGGCTGGCTGCTCAGCGGCGGCCTGGTGCAGGGCGCCAAGTGGGCCAACTGCCCGGGCTGGGACGAGACCCTGGCCAAGGCCATCGACCTGGAAAAAGGCGAGATCCGCAGCCTGAACCTGTTCGACCCGAGCCAGACCCGCGTCTACAGCTTCACCGCCAACCCGCAGGACGCGCTGGTCTACGGCCGCTACCTGGTGGTGGCCGTAGGCGGCCGCGGCGTCGAGATCGTCAACCGCGACGAGCCCGAAGAACGCGTGCTGGTCACCCTCGACAAGCAGCTGCAGGCCGTCGCCGGCCGCGGCATCGCCCTGCGCATGGCCGGCAACCTGCTGTTCGTCTCGGCGGAAAGCGGCGTGGTGGTGCTGGACCTGGCCCAGCCGCTGCAACCGCGCGTGGTCTCCGCCGGCAACCAGGAGCGCATCGAAGCCCTGGACCTCTTCAACAACCGCCTGGTGGCCGGTTCCGGCAAACAGGGCCTGACCGTGCTCGAGCTGCCCGGCGCCCTGGTGCTGGAAGCCGGCGTCGCCCAGGGCGGTGTGATCCCGGCCAGCGAGCAGGCCCTGAGCCTGAGCTTCAACGAACCGGTGACCCTGGAATCCCTGCGTGCCCCGGGCGCCCTGCGCCTGCTGGACATCAGCAACGGCGAGCGCGAACTGCCGGCCCCGAGCGTCGAGGCCGTGGGCGGCGACGGCCAGTCCGCGACCCGCGTGACCCTGCGCTTCACCCCCGCCGCCGGTGCCAGCCTGCGCCTGCAGCTGGCCTCCGCGCGCAACCTGCGTGGCGGCGGCCTGTGGGCGCCGTACCAGGTGGACTTCAAGGTGGCCGCCGCCGGCGCCACCCAGCCGCGTATCCGCAACCTGGAGAACGCCCGCTTCCACCGTGGCGCCCAGGACCGCGTGGTGATCAACGGCAGCGGCTTCTCCAGCACCGTCAAGGGCTACGTCAACCAGTACCCGGTGGCCCTGCAGTGGGTCAGCACCGAGCGCCTGGAAATCGCCCCGAACGCCCTCGACATGCTGCCCCTCGGCCCCGGCCAGTGGCACCTGCGCCTGGAAGACGGCGGTCTGCGCGAGGACTACCTGGGCGCCCTGGTGATCGGCGCCGAGCAGGCGCTGGACCAGGTCAAGTACCGCATCAGCCCGGATTCCGCGAGCAAGAAGGGCGGCACCCTCGTCAGCATCAACGCGTCCGCCGACGTGCTGCTGCCGGGCACCCGCGTGGTCCTGCGTGCCCGCCATGGCGCCACCGAAATCTACACCGGCCGCAGCCCCATCGTGGAAGAGCCGGGCCGCGCCGCCATCGACCTGCAGGACGACGTCGAGACCCAGCGTGACTTCGACTTCATCCTGCCGGGCGTGATCGACCCGGACATCTACGACGTCTTCCTGCGCATCCCCAGCGGCGCCAGCACCCGCGAGGTCAAGGTCGGCGCGCTGTCCTACACCCTGCCGCAGGGCCTGGGCATCGTGCTGCCGAACTACCCGCCGATGCAGATCGGCGCCGCCCAGGTGGTGGGCGACACCCTGTTCGTCGGCGTCAAGGCGGGCTCCGCGCCCACCAGCTCCAACCGCTTCCTGATGCCGGCCGGCCTGGAGATCTACGACATCGGGCTGTGGGAACGGCCGATCCGCCTGTCCCAGCTGCGCCTCGACCAGCCGGTGCTGGGCCTGGAGACCCTGGGCAGCCTGGTGTACATGGCCAACGACCGCGACGGCGTGCGCGTGGTGGACGTCAACGACCTGGGCCGCCCGCTGCTGGTCTCCAGCCTGACCCTGCCCAACCACCGCGCCCTCGACCTGGCCGTGGAGAGCGAGCGTGGCGCCCTGGCCGTGGCCGCCGCCAACGACCTGGGCACCGGCTACGTGCGCTTCCTGCCCCTGGGCCGCAACGAACTGGGTGCCCAGGCGCCGCTGCCGAGCATTCCCTTCGACGGCAGCCTGCGCGCCGACCTGCTGGGCGCGCCGGTGGACCTGCAATGGCTCAACGGCCAGCTGTACGTGCTGTTCCTGCGCGACAAGCAGCTGCACCTGGCCACCTTCAAGGACTTCGGCGACAAGCTCGACTACCGCGTCCAGGCCATCGAGCGCGGCACCGTCTCCGGCGACTCCATCAGCGCGTCCCTCGGCCGCCCGACCCTGCAGGTCCAGCAGGGCCTGATCAGCGTCGGCACCGGCGACACCTACCTGCTGCTGGAAGCCAATGCCCAGGGCCAGTACGAAACCATCTACTGGCAGAACCAGAAGACCGGCGGCGAGCTGCTCAGCGTCGGCGGGCAGGTCATGCAGGGCAACGGCAAGGGCGTGCAGATCAACACCTCGCCCTACCTCGCCGTCGCCTCGGCCACCCCGGGCAACGGCGCGGTGCTCGGCAGCGGCGAATCGGTGCGGATCGCCTTCAACAACCTGATCAACACCGACCCGGCGCACCTGGCCCAGGCCATCCGCGTGCTGGGCGAGGGCGGCCAGGCGCTGCCGGCCGGCGCCTTCGAGATGACCGGCACCAACACCCTGCGTGGCGGCCAGGTGCAGATCGCCTTCAAGGGCGACTACCAGGGCGCGCTGCGCATCGAAGTGGGCACCGCGCTCACCGACCTGGCCGGCCACGCCCTGCGCCAGGCCTTCGTGCTGCAGCTGGAGCGCCTCACCGGCATCCGTCCGCAGGTCACCCAGGTCCAGCGCGAAGCGGCCGGCGTCGCGGGCCTGCACTACTTCCACGCCACCGGTGGCGAGATCGCTGTGATCAAGGGCAGCGGCTTCGGCGTCGCCGCCGACCAGCTGGCCGTGTGGCTGGGCGAAACCCGCCTGCAGCCGCAGCAGATACTGGAACTCAGCGACACCCAGCTGCGCGTCGAGGTGCCGGACCTGCAGATGGCCGGCATCAGCGCCAGCCTCGCGGTGAAGGTCGAGCGCATCGACCAGCGCCTGTCCTACCTGCGCCAGGGCGCCATGACCGTGCTGCCGCAGATCGAGATCGACGACCTGCAGCCGCAGACCGGCCCGCCCCAGGGCGGCAACCTGGTGACCCTGCACGGCCGTGGCTTCAACCACTACATGCAGGTGCGCTTCGCCGGCGCCCTGGCCGGCGACCTGAAGATCCTCAGCAGCAACCGCGCCGAAGTGCGCGCGCCCGCCGGCAGCTTCGGCAAGGCCAAGGTCGCCGCCACCAGCCAGCTGTTCCCGGGCGAACAGACCGACTCGCCGGTGGACTACTTCTACACCGGCATCCCCACCGGCTCGGTCAACCTGCCGGCCGAGATGGCCAGCCCGGTCTCCGCCATCGCCCGCCTCGACGGCGCCGAGAGCCAGCTGCTGTACGCCGTCACCGGTGGCAGCTTCGACAAGCTCGACAGCCAGGGCCGCGTCGCCACCCTGACCAGCAACGCCGCGCGCCTGCTGGTGGCCGACATCAGCGACCCGGTGCACCCGGTGATCGTCACCCGCGAGTTCGCCGGCCAGACCAAGGCCTACCACTACGAAGCGCCCAACGGCCTGTCGCCGCGCGGCTTCGTCGACCTGACCATCAACGATCGCCAGCTGTTCGTCGCCGGCGGCCGCAAGCTGCTGCAGTTCGACCTGACCCTGCCGGCCGCGCCGGAGAAGCTCGCCGAACTGGACATGGCCGGCGAGATCAACGCCCTGGCCAGCCGCGACGACCTGCTCTACGTCGCCTACAAGGACGGCGTGCGCCAGTACCGCATCGGCCAGGACCTCAAGCTCACCGACCTCGGCCTGATCGGCGTGCAGCAGCTGGGCGGCGTGCCCGGCCGCCTGCGCCTGGCCGGCGCCAGCCTCTGGGCCACCCTGCCGCAACAGCGCCAGCTGGTGGAGCTGGAACTGGCCAGCGGCGAATTCCGCGTGGTGCGCCGCGTCGCCACCCGCGACCAGGCCGGCAACCCCTTCGTGCCCGAGGACCTGCTGGTGGCGCCCGAGCGCCTGCTGGTCTCCAGCGGCAAGAACGCCACCGTGCAGCTGTTCAACCTGGACCGCAGCGACGACGCCACCCCGGTGGCCGACCTCAAGCTCACCTACCTGGTCAGCCGTGGCGACCTGTTCGCCGGCCAGCTGCAGCTCGCCGGCCAGACCCTCTACGTGGCCGGCGGCCAGGGCGACGTGCAGCTGTTCGACATCTCCCCGTGGCTGAACGGCGATGCCCGCGCCAGCATCGGCCTGCGCGACTACTTCAGCGTGCTCGGCAACGTCAACAGCCTGTCCCTGGGCAGCCAGGCCCTCTACGCCGGCAGCGCCTTCGTCTACCTGGACGGCGCGCCGGCTGAGAACCCGCTGCCGAGCCTCGACGCCGGCAACTACCTGGGCGGCAGCCTCAACACCCTGGCCTACCAGAACCTCGCGATCCTGTCCCAGCAGCCGCTGCCGTCCGGCCGCCTGCCGCGCGACGGCGCCATCGAGGTGCAGTTCAACCGCCTGCTGGACAACGCCCAGCTGCGCGACCAGGGCGCCCAGCTGGTGCAACTGCTGCTCGACGGCACCCCGGTCCCGGCCCAGGTGGCCCAGGTCGGCGTCGGTCGCCTGGTGCTGCGCCCGGCCTCGCTGCAGGCCGGCAAGCAGTACCAGGTGCAACTGGGCGCCGCCCTGCGCGACCAGCAGGGCCGCACCCTGGGCCACGACTACCGCTTCGGCTTCGTCGCCGACGACCAGCAACTGCCGGAGCTCGACAGCATCACCCCGCGCCAGGCCAGCTGGCGGGGCGGTGCCGAGGTCACCCTGCGTGGCCGCAACTTCGCCGAGGGCCTGGTGATCGAGGTGGGCGGCCAGCGCGTGCCGGCGGCCGACGTGCTGCATCGCGACGACAACCAGCTGCGCTTCCGCGTGCCGGGCCTGGTGGCCTCGCCGGACCGCAACCTGCCGGTGGGCCTGCGCCTGAAGCAGGGCGGCCAGGAAGTCTTCCGTGGCGCCGCGCTGACCTACGTGGCCGATCCGCGCATCGACCAGTCCGGCCTCTACGACCGCCTGGCCGGCACCCTCAATGCCCAGGCCAAGCGCTTCACCTACAACGCCGGCGAGATCATCGGCCTGCAGGGCCGTGGCTTCGGCGAATCCACCGTGGTCCGGGTCAACGGCCGGCAGATCGCCGAGACCCGCCTGGAACGCGCCGATCTCATCAGCTTCGCCGTGCCGGAGAACAGCCTCGGCCAGCTGCTGGTCGAAGTGAGCAACCAGGGCTTCGCCGGCGATCTTTCCAGCGACGCCAGCCTGCGCATCGAACTGCCGGCCCGCCGCCAGCTGCAAAGCGTCCAGCAGTTCCGCCGCCAGGGCGACCTGCTGCTCACCGGCAATGGTCGCGACGTGCAGCTCTACAGCCTGCGCGACGGCAGCACGCCGCAACTGCTGGCCAAGTGGCAGGCCGCCGCCGAGCTGGTCGACCTGGCCCTGGGCGATCGCTACGCCGCGGTGCTGGGCGACAAGACCCGCCTGCAGGTCTATGACCTGGCCAACCTCTACTCGCCCCAGGCGCTGCCGGCCCTGGCCAACAGCCGCCAGGTCGCCTACGACAAGGTGCGCATCGCCGGTGACCTGGTGCTGGCCAAGTCCGGCAACCGCGTGTTCCATGGCCAGGTCCAGGGCCCCGAGCTGAAGGAGCTGACCCTCGCCGCCGGCACGCTGGTCGACCTGGCGCTGGATGGCCGCGCCCTCTACCTGCTCTATGGCGACCGCCTGGAAGTGCGCAACGTGCGCGACCCGTCGCAGTTGCTGGCCACCCAGGTCCACGGCCTGGCCGGCGCCAGGTCCCTGTGGCTCGACGGCTCGCGTCTCTACCTGCAAGGCACCTCCGGGCTGCAGGTGCTGCAACGCGCCGCCCTGCTGCGCGGCCGTGGCGAGCCGGTGCTCGGCGAGCTGGAACTCCCCGCCCGCATCGGCAAGCTCACCAGCCAGGGCGAACTGCTGGCCTGGCTGGACAACGGCCGCCTGCAGGTGCTCGACCTCGACCTGGACGCCCAGCGTCGCCTGGTCGCCCGTGAAGTGGCCGCGATCACCGTCGGCAGCGCCGAGGTGGGCTCGCTGGGGCAACTGGAGCTGCACGGCGACCTGCTGGAATGGAGCAACGGCGGCAACTACTTCAACGCCGCCGTACCGCTGAACAACGCCTGGGGCCTGGCCCCGGAAAGCCTGGCCGCCGCCGACGAGCCGGTGGGCCTGCGCCTGTCCGGTGCCGAATACGCCTGGCGCGAGGCGCGCCTGGCGCTGTCCTCGGCCAGCGGCGAGAGCATCGCCAGCGACTCCCAGGTACTGGGCCGCGAGCTGCGCGCCCTGGTGCAACAGCCGAGCTTCCAGCCGGCCGGTCTCTATCGCCTGCAACTGAGCCAGGCACCGCTGGACTGGCTGCAGGGCGCCGAGGTGAACATCGACCTGCCGTGGCTGGTGGATGCCGTGGACTTCTTCGGCGCCGCCCAGGTGCGCCTGGACAGCCTGCAACCCAACCGCAGCATCAGCGGTGTACCGCGCGACTACGTGCTGCGTGGCCGCCAGCTGCACCTGATCGACGAACTCCAGGTGGGCGAC
Source organism: Pseudomonas tohonis (assembly GCF_012767755.2). Classification (NCBI taxonomy): domain Bacteria; kingdom Pseudomonadati; phylum Pseudomonadota; class Gammaproteobacteria; order Pseudomonadales; family Pseudomonadaceae; genus Pseudomonas; species Pseudomonas tohonis. Next base: position 6,610,142 of record NZ_AP023189.1, on the reverse strand, counting down.
CGCGTGCTCGGCCGCAGCCAGCTGCAGGCCAACGCGACCGGCGACCAGCTGAGCTTCCGCCTGCAGATGGAACAGGCCGGCCTCTACAGCCTGCAGGCCCGCTACGGCGACGAACGCGCCACCCTGCCCACCGCCCTGGCCGTGGTCACCCCGCTGGCCATCGACGCGGTGCAGTCCGCCCATGCCGCCGGTGCGGTGGTCAGCGACGCCGGCGGCACCCAGGTGCACATCGCCGCCCAGGGCCTGTCCGAAGGCCTCAGCCTGCACTGGTACCCGGCCGGCCAGGGCATCCAGCCCACCGCCAGCAACCGCGTGGCCTTCACCCTGGCCGACGATGGCCTGAACTTCGTCACCCCGCCCAGCCAGCCGGGCTGGCAGTACCAGGTCTCGGTCGTGCGCGAATCCAGCGGCGAGCGCGTCGACAGCGTCCCGGCCCAGTGGCTAACCGCCATTGACGACACCGCCCCGAGCGTGCGCCTGATCAGCGCCCTGGGCGCGTCGCAGTCGCTGGTGCTGGAGGCCGACGAGCCGCTGCAGGCCCAGGGCGTCAGCGTCATCAAGGTGTTCAAGGACTACGAGACCCACGCCCAGCCGAGCGAAGACGTCAGCGCCCGCTTCCAGCCGCTCATCGCCCAGGGCAAGCGCCTGGAGCTGCGCCTGCGCGCCGATGCCCAGCTGGAGGCCAACGCCCTCTACCAGATCGCCCTGAGCGGTATCCGCGACGCCGCCGGCAACCCGGCCCGCGACAACACGCTGATCAAGGCCGGCGCCTACAACGGCGTGTTCCAGGCCGAAGACCGCCTGGCGCCGCGCTACGACTCCCTGCAGGTCGTGCTGCAGGATGGCCGCCCGCTGAGCCCGGCGGTGCGCCTGAAGACCGGCAACCGCTACGGCTTCAAGGTCAGCGCCCAGGACAACCTGCAGGCCGCCGACAAGATCGCCTTCGCCTATCGCCTGTCCGCCGATGGCGGCCAGACCTGGAAGACCGACTGGGTGCCGGTGCAGAAGGGCGAGTTCAGCCTCGACCTCAACGGCCAGTACCAGGGCTTCAGCCTGCTGCTGCGCGCCAGCGACGGCCGCAACAGCGTCGACCGCCGCTTCGACGCCGACATCAGCGCCCCGGACCTGGGTCTGGCCTCGTTCAGCACCCTGCCGACCCCGGTGGAAGAGAGCACCCCGGCCGAGCTGCGCTTCGCCATCAGCGGCGACCTGGACCTGGTGCGCAGCACCGAGGTCCGCCTGCTGGACGGCCGCTACCAGGCCGCCACCTTCGACCGCGCCAGCGGCCTGGCCAGCCTGAGCCTGCCGCACCCGCGCCTGCGCGACCTGCCGGGCGCGCCGACCACGGCCACCCCGATCACCGCCGAGCTGCGCGTGGGCTTCGGCCTGGCCGGCCAGGAAAGCTACCGCTACTTCCAGGTGGGCTACGACCTGCAGCCGGACCGCACCCCGCCGCAGCTGTCGATCATCGCGCCGCTGGACGGCGAGTTCGTGCCCCGTGGCGAGGTGACCGAGGTCATCCTGCGCAGCTACGACCGCTACGGCATCGACCGCGTCGAAGCCTGCGTCGACAGCCGCAGCGCCGATCCCTTCGCCGACGCCCAGGCCTGCCAGCGCCTCGCCGACCCGGGCCGCCTGCGCCTGCCGGTCGCCGCCGACGCCACCCAGCCGATCCACGTGGTGGCCCGCGCCATCGACCTCAACGGCCTGGCCAGCGCGCCGGCCAGCGTCACCCTGCAGCCCTACGACAGCCGCAGCGGCGCGCCGGAACTGAGCTTCCTGGTCCCGGCCGACGGCCTCGACGTCCAGGCCGGCGAGACCATCCCGGTGCGGGTGCGCATGCGCAAGCTGGAACAGGCCACCCTGAACCTCGACATCGCCGGCAACCCGCAGCACCCGGGCAACCCGGCGGCGCGCAGCCTGACCCGCGCCGCCGACGGCGACGACGTGGTGGAGCTGGCCGTGCCCATGCCCCAGGTCGCCGCCGATGGCGTGCTGGTGCTGCGCCTCGAAGCCACCTGGCAGGGCCAGACCCTGCGCAGCCAGCGCATCCTCAACCTGCACGCCGACAACGGCATCGACCAGGACGTCGCCCTGCTGCTGCAACCGGCGAGCACCCTGCTGGCGGGCACCCAGCTGTGGATCGACGCGCCGCCACCGGCGGGCATGACCGACTTCAGCCGTGACTCGAGTCTCGACCTGTTCGACCCGGCCGATGCCGGCAGCGCCGCCGCGCGCCTGGCCTTCGGCGACCAGCGCCAGGTCTGGAACAGCCGCTTCGACGGTGCCGGCCTGCGCCTGGCCGCGACCCTGCGCGACCGTTCCGGCCACGAGAAACAACTGGACCGCAGCCTGGCCAAGCTGGCCTACCTGCAGGCCGAAAGCCGTCGCGAGCCCATCGAGACCGGCTACCAGGCCGGCCACCTGACCCGCCTGCCGGGCCTGGCCCAGGGCGCCGCCTGGGTCGAGAACGCCCAGCGCGACGGTTACCGCATCCGGACCCTCGACGGCCTGGTGGAAAGCCGCGACAGCGGCCGTGTCCGCCAACTGGCCTTCACCGGCACCGGCCTGGCGGCCCAGGTCCGCCGCGACGGCCAGGACTACCTGCGCTTCTGGCGCTGGCAGGACGGCGCCTGGCTGGCCGCCGTGGAACAACCCATCGCCGGCACCCTGCTGGGCGGCAGCGGCGACCTGCTGTACGTCCGCCATGGCCAGCAACTGGGCGGCTACGCCGTCGACGGTGGCGCCATGAGCGAGCTGGTGGGCCTGAGCCTCGCCGACGAGATCCGCCAGGTGCAGCTGGACGGCCAGCGCCTGCTGGTGCTGACCGACAAGGGCCTGGAATGGCTGCAGCTGGACGACAGCCGCCTGCCGCAACTGGTGCGCCGCGCCGGCCTGGCGCTGCCGGGCCGCCTGGGCTTCGCCCTCGACGGCGAGCGCCTGCTGGCCTGGACCGCCACCGAAGCCGCCCGCTACACGCCGGTGCTGGATGCCGACGGCTGGCGCCTGGGCGATGCCACCGTGCTGGCTGTCGACGGCCGCGTGCAGCGCGCCCGCTTCGACGGCGAACTGGCCTGGCTGCGGGTGAGCGACGACCTGCACGGCGACAGCTGGCAGGCCTGGCGTGACGGCGAGCGCCTGGGCGCCCTGGCGGGCGAACGCCAGGACCTGGCCTTCGGTGCCGGCCGCCTGGTGTCCCTGCAACTGCGCGATGGCGTGCAGCACCTGGTGGTCGAGCCCCTGAAAGTGGCCGCCGCACCGGCTGCCGCACTGACCGCCAAGGCCGTGCGCCTGCCCTTCGGTGTCCTGGTCGGCGGCTTGCCCGCTGCCGCCGAGGCCGCGCTCGGCCAGGCCGACCTGAGCCTGCGCGATGGCGCCGACAAGCCCCTGGCCGCCCAGGCTTTCTGGTACCAGGGCGAACTGGATGCCTACCTGGGCGAGGCCTTCCCCCAAGGCCGCGCCTGGCTGCTGGCCAACCCGCCGGCCAGCCTGCGCCTGGTGCTGCAGGACCACGCGGGTGAGCAGGCCCTGGACCTGGCCGTACCTGCAGCCACCCATGCCGCCGCCGAACTGACGCCCGACCAGGGCGCTGTGCTCGCCGCCGGAGCCCGCCTGCCGCTGGCCGCCGCGTTCGCTGCCGGCAGCGACGGCCGTGGCGCCACCCTGTCCCGCGAGGGCCAGGTGCAGCCGGGCATCAATGGCCTGCGCCAGCGCTTCAGCTGGATCGGCCTGCCCGCCAGCGGCGAAGCCCGCTACGCCTGGCAGGATGCGGCCGGTGCCCGCGAGATCGGCCTGTTCACCAAGGCCAACCCGTCCACCAGCGCCGTCACCCTGAGCGGTGCCGGCAACAACCAGGTGTTCGCCGAAGGCTCCAGCCTGTCCCTGGCCTACCAGGTGGGCGACGTCCCGGCCTGGGTGGAGATCGAGCTGCTGAGCTTCAACGGCCAGTCCGTGCAGCGCATCCTCGACGCCGGCCAGCAGGGCCGCTTCAGCCTGCGCCTGCCCCAGGTGGCCGTACAGGAAAGCTATGTGCTGCGCGCCCGCGCCTACTTCCCGGGCGACTTCCACTACAGCGAGCAGCAGCTGAACCTGCGCGTCGCGCCGGCCCAGCAACTGCCCCAGCCGCAACTCGCCGGCCTGCCGAGCCTGCTGTACGCCGGCAGCCGCGTGGACCTGAGCCTCTCCGGCGTGGACGCCAGCCGCTTCCGCATGAGCCTGGAAGCCCTGGACCAGGACGACCGCCTGCTCGCCAGCGGTGCCGGCACGCTCGGCCTGCGCCTGCCGGCCGGCATCCGCGAACTGCGCGTGCGCGCCCTGATCGACGACGAGCTGGGCAACCGCCAGGAGCAGCGCTGGAGCGCGCCGGTGGTGGACGCCTGGAACCTGCAGAGCGAAAGCGCGCGGCTGCCCTTCGACCTGATGCTGCCGCAGGTTGGCGGCTACTGGCTGGCACGCGGCGCCGAACTGCACGACGCCCAGGGCCTGCGCCAGCGCCTGGACGGCCCCATCGCCGCCATGGACAACCTGCAGCGCTACCTGCTGCTGAGCATCAAGGGCTTCGGCCTGACCCTGCTGGACCCGCAGGACGGCCTGCGCAGCGCCGGCAGCCTGGCCGTGGCCGCCCCGATCAACCACCTGGCGGTGCAGGGCGAGCGCGTCCTCGGTGCCAGTGGCCGCGACCTGTATTGGTTCGACGCCTTGGGCGGCCAGCTCAAGGCCACCGGCACCCAGACCCTGGGCGCGGAAGTCCGCCAACTGCTGGCCCGCGACGACGGCTTCCTGGTGCTCACCGCCGGCCAGGTCCTGCGCCTGTCCGCCAGCGGCCAGGTCATCGCCAGCTTCAACGGCGAGAACCTGCTGGCCATGGCCCGCAGCGGCGACCAGCTGCAGGTGTCGGATGCCGCCGGCCGCCTGTGGCGCCTGGACGCCGCCCTGAAGGGCACCTCCGTACCGCTGGGCACCGCCGCCAAGCGCCTGTTCGCCCTGCCGGGCCAACTGCTGGCGCTGGCCGACGGCCGCCTGCAACTGATCGACCTGGCCACCCGCCAGCGCATCGCCGACTGGAGCCTGGGCAACGCGCCCGTGGCCGCGGCCCAGTGGACCGGCGGCCGCCTCTGGCTGGGCGGCAGCGAAGGCCTGGTGCTGCGTCCGCAGGCCGGCAGCGCGGGCTTCCACCTGTTGCACGACAGCCGCAGCCTGGCCACCCCGACCCGTGGCAGCGTGGAAGACCTGGGCCTGCGTGACGGCCAGGTACTGGTCGCCGCCGACAACTTCGGCGCCCAGCTGCTGCGCCAGGACGACGCCGGCACCTGGCAGTCCACGCTCTACCCGAGCCAGGCCTTCACCCAGGCCGCCAGCCAGGTGGCCAGTGCCGGGGACCTGTGGTTCCTCGCTCAGGATCAGCAACAGCAGGTGGTGGCGCTGTCGCGCTCCACCCTGGCGGCGCAGACCGTCTTCGCCCAGACCCCGGTGAACGACCTGGCCATCGCCCGTGGCCAGCTGCTGGTGGCCAGCAGCGGCAGCCTGCAGATCGCCGCCCTGGACAACCTGGCCAGCCGCCGCAGCCTGCTGGTCACCGCCCAGGAAAGCCTGCGCCAGCTGTCGGCCCACGGCAGCCGCGTCGCCGCGCTGAGCGAGAGCGGCCGGGTGTTCCTGGTGGACCTGCGCAGCGACGCGCGCCAGCCGGTCAGCGAACTGAGCGCCCAGCTCGGTGGCGAGGTCCGCCAACTGGCCTTCGATGGCGATGCGCTGTTCTACCTCTCCGCCGAGCGCGCCTGGCGCTACGACCTGCGCAGCGGCCAGCGCAGCGAGCTGCTGGCCGGCGCCACCGTCACCCAGCTGTACCTGGGCGGCAACCTGCTGTGGATCGAACAACCCCAGGCCCAGGGCGTGCGCCTGCTGGCCCTGGACCCGGCCAGCGGCCAGGCCATGGCCGGTGGCGAGCTGCGTCTCGCCCAGCGCATCAGCGCCCTGGCGGTGGAGAACAACCGCCTGGCCGTCGGCCTCGGCAGCCAGGGCGTGCTGGTCTATGAGCTGCCCTACGGCCTCGGTGCCAGCACCACCTCGCTGCTGGAACCCCTGGCCGGCAGCCACCTGCAACCGGCCCAGGCGCTGGCCCTTGGCCTCGCGGAAGACGGCCTGCGCGGCGTCGAATTCAGCATCAACGGCCAGCCGGCCGGCACCCTCGGCCAGGGCCTCGGCCGTACCAGCCTGCGCCTGCCCGCCAGCCTGCCGGGCGGCCAGTCCCTGGCGCTGGGCCTGCGCGTCGAGGACGCCTTCGGGGTGATCCGCCAGGGCAGCGCCCGCGACCTGTTCATGGAGCCGGGCGATGGCGTGGCCAACCCCTTCAGCATCGCCCTGGTGGCCGACGAACATTCCTGGCTGCCCCTGCCGCTGGCCGTCAGCGCCCAGGTCAGCGGTAGCCAGCAGCCCCTGGCCCAGGTGGAATTCCTGGTCGCCGCCGGCAGCAACGGACCCTGGCAGCGCGTCGCCCTGCGCAGCGCCCAGCCCTACCAGGCCAACCTGGCCCTGGACGGCAGCTTCTCCGGCCAGTACCTCAAGACCCGCGCGGTGGACGTGTTCGGCAACAGCGCCGAGTCGGCGGCCAAGCGCTTCTACCGCCACCAGGACACCAAGGCCCCCACCGTGAGCCTCGGCTACCAGGGCAGCGCGGTGTTCAAGGACAACAACCGTGCCGTGCGCGGCTACCCCTTCACCGTCACCGCCCAGATGGCGGACGAGGAGGGCGCCCTCGACAAGGCCACGCTGATGCGCAACGGCCAGGTGGTGGCGGTGGCCTTCGGCCAGAACCAGCTGAGCTACCAGGATGCCGCCACCAGCCTTGGCGAGCAGGTCTACAACGTCGAGGTGCGTGACCGCGCCGGCAACGTGACCAGCGCCGAGCTGCGCGTCACCGTGATCGACGACGCCTTCCCCGAGGTCACCACCCTGAACCTGCCGGCCGAGGTGATCGAACGCGGTCGCTTCGATGTCCAGCTGGCCGCCCGCGACGACGTCGGCCTGAAGGGCGTCGACCTGCTGTGGAACGGCTTCACCGACCACTACGATGTCACCGGCACCAGCCTGAACCGCAGCTTCAGCGTCCAGGACCGCCGCACCGAGCGCGTCGCCAGCAGCGTCAACCAGCCGTTCAAGGTGCGCCTGACCGACAGCCGCGGCCAGGTCAGCGAATTCCCGGCACAGGCCCTGCGCGTGGTCCGCGACCGCGCGCCGGATGCCGCCGCCCTGCAGGTGAGCCTGCCGGCCCGTGGCGTCTACGGTGGCCTGGTCACCCTGCAACTGAACAACCTCAACGCCCTGGACGATACCGGCGGCCTGGGCCTGCGCGTGCTGCAACTGGTGGGCAGCGAGCGCAAGGAGCTGTTCAACTGCCTGCGCGAGGACACCGGCAACTTCCGTTGCGGCAACGGCGCCTACTGGAACGGCCACAGCCGTGACCTGCGCATGCCCGAGGCCGCGCTGCCGGGCGACAGCTTCCGCGTGCAGGTGGAGCTCACCGACCGCATCGGCCAGCAGACCCTCAGCCGCGAATACGCCGTGGCCCTGACCCAGTCGCCGAACCAGCTGCGCTTCAAGGCCGTGCAGGGCAGCGACAACCCCGCCCAGGCGCGGGTGCAGGAGCGCCCGGTCTATCGCGTGCAGGTGCTCGACGCCGCCGCGCGCCCGGTGCCGGAGCAGCCGGTGCAGTGGCGCCTGCGTCGCCTGGCCGACGGCTATGTGGAAAACCTCGGCACCAGCAACAGCGACAGCGGCGGCTACGCCAGCCTGACCTTCAACGCCGACCGCAGCCTGGGCGACTACCAGCTGTGGGCGGACCTGCCGCAGTTCACCCAGGTGGCCCGTGCCGAGGCGGCCATCGGCCTGCTCGCCGGCCCGACCCGCAACCTGCTGCTCAGCTACCTGCCGCCGGTGGCGGCGGGCGAGACCGTGGCGCTGGACATCCAGTCCCAGGACCTGGTGCTCAACCCGGTGACCGACGACCAGAGCAGCGTGCTGATCCTCACCCTGCCGGCCGCCGACTACCACGCCCAGCCTGGCGCCGGCATCCAGATCGGCAGCACCACCCTCAACGGCCAGACCGTGGAGCGGGTGCAGGTGACCGTGAAGGACGGCCGCGCGCGGCTGAACCTGCAGGTCGGCCAGAAGGCCGGCCAGTTCAGCCTGCCGCTGTCGAGCAACGGCAACAGCATCCGCTACACCTACGACGCCCGTGGCAACGTCAACTGCTGCTACAGCAACCTCGACCTCACCGTGCTGCCGGCCGTGGCCAGCCACCTGCGCCTGCTCAACGACCAGGGCCGGGTGCAGGACGACGGCGCGGTGCTGACCCGTGGCATCAAGCAGGACGTGCGCCTGCAACTGATGCTGCAGGACCGCTTCGGCAACCCCATCACCCAGGTCGACGGCAAGCCCGCCAACCTCGCGGTCAACGTCCAGGCCAGCGGCTCCGCCCTGGTGGACGGCAAGGCCGGTGGCGCCACCGTGCAGCTGAACGCCGGGCTGGGCTGGATGGCCATCAGCGACGAAACCTTCGAGGACGTCACCGTCAGCCTGGCCGGCCCGGTGCAGGCCCTGCCGAACCTGGACCTGACCAGCCGCTTCCGCATCAGCTTCACCGTGCAGCCGCCGGAAGTCGTCCGCGCCCTGATCGAGGCCCGCCAGGGCACCGCGCTGCGCGCCTACTTCGACTTCGACGAGCCGGTGCGCCTGGCCAGCGGCGACGCCCTGAAGTTCTTCGAGGGCAACGCGGCCCGTGGCGGCAGCGCCACCCTCAGCAGCGACGGCCGCACCCTGAGCTTCGACGCGCAACCCGCCCTGGCCCTGGGCCGCTGCTACCGCTACGACACCACCGGCTCCGGCCTGCGCGGCGTCGCCCGCGACGACCAGGTCCGCGAGCAGGGCGCCGAGCTGTGCGCGCCCCATGCGCTGTTCAGCCTCGCCGGCCCGCTCAAGGTGCTGGCCGGCCAGAGCGTGCAGATCCCGCTGGCCCTGGCCGACAACATCAGCTGGTACAACGTCGCCAACGGCCGCGCCGAACTGGGCGGCACCAGCCAGGGCTTCAACTGGTACTACGGCCCGACGCGCACCCTCACCGTTCCGGCCCTCTTCGGCGCGGCCAATGAGCCGATCGCCGACGGCGCCCTGCTGCCGCTGACCCTGACCGGCACCCTGCCGGGCACGCCGGCCAAGTCGGTGGTGCTGGGCAACGCTCTGAAACTGCAGGTCTTCGACCCGGCCGGTGACTTCGACGGCGACGGCCTGCGCAACAAGCTGGAAATGGAAACCCAGGGCCTCGACCCGGCACTGCGCGACTCCGACGGCAACGGCATCGAGGATGGCGCCGAAGACCTCGACGGCGATGGCCTGAGCAACCTGGAAGAAGCCGCCCTGGGCACCAAGCTGCGCGTGGCCGACACCGACGGCGACGGCCTCTCCGACGGCGCCGAAGTGCGCACCCACCACACCGACCCGCTGAAGGCCGACACCGACGAGGACGGCCTGTCCGACGGTGCCGAGGTCAGCAACATCCCGGCGTCCTCGCCGCTGAAGAAGGACACCGACGGCGACGGCATCCCCGACCCGCTCGAACTGCAGATGGGCCTGAACCCCAGCGACCCGGCCGACGGCCAGGCCGACAAGGACAACGACGGCCTGAGCAACGCCCGCGAGGCGCAGCTGGGCACCCTGATCAACAACCCGGACAGCGATGGCGACACCCTGCTGGACGGCGTCGAGGTCAACCAGAAGGGCACCGATCCGCTGAAGGCCGACACCGACGGCGACGGCCTGCGCGACGACGAGGACGCCGAGCCCCTGGTCAAGGACACCCAGGCGCCCCGCGTGGGCCTGGACACTCCGAAGGTCGGCCAGACCCTGATCAAGGGCCTGCGCATGACCCTGGTGCCGACCCTGCAGGACAACGGCCGGGTCACCAAGGTGGCGTTCCGCCTCAACGGCGCCCAGATCGCGCTGGTCAACGCGGCGCCCTTCACCTACACCCTGAACCTGCCGGGCGACGCCGACAGCCTGCGCCTGGAAATCATCGCCACCGACACCAACAACAACGTCGGCAGCAGCGGCGAACATGCCTTCGCCCTGGTGCAGGACCCGCTGACCACCGTGATCGGCCGCGTACTCGACAGCAACGGCCAGCCGGTGGTGGGCGCCCAGCTCGACGTCGGCGGCCTGACCGCGGTCAGCGGCGGCGACGGCAGCTTCGTCATCACCCGCGTGCCGGTGGCGCCGGGCGTGGTCTCGGTCATCGCCAGCGGCCTGCTGGGCAACCAGGCGGTGACCGCCACCTCCGCGCCCACCGACCCGGTCTGGGGCGGCACCACGGATGTCGGCACCATCACCCTGCAGCAGCCGAAGGTACGGGTGGGCTACTTCAACGCGCGCTTCAACGCCGGCCAGCCCTCGCAGCGGCTGATCATCGAGCGTGCCGGCTACGAGCCGGTGCAGGTGAGCAACCTGGCCAGCTTCGACCTGTCGCAGATCGACATGCTGATGGTGGACAGCTCGCGGGACTACTACGGCAACAGCAACTACTCCAGCAACCGCGCCAAGTTCTTCGCCTTCGTCCAGAACGGCGGCACGCTGCTGTTCAGCGAGAACTACAACACCAGCTCCAATGCCGTGCTGGCGGACGTGCCCGGCCAGCCCGCGGAGTCGGTGTGGACGGGCAACTGGGTCCGCCTGACGCCGGTGCAGCGCTGGTCCGATGCCAGCGAAAGCCGCGTCGGTTCCTGGTGGCCCTATCGCAACAACAACTATTCCGGCCACGCCTACATGCCGCTGGACAAGCTGGCGCCCGGCACCGTGCCGCTGATGTTCACCGACGCCCGCGCGGACAAGCGCGTGGCGGCCATCCGCTATGCCTATGGCGCTGGCCAGGTCTACTTCGGCTTCACCCCGACCGAGTCGGGCCGCCCGGCCGACAACGACCCGCTGTTCACCGTCTACCACCCGGGCATCCTGGTGATGATGCACGAGCTGACCCTCAAGGACAGCGACAACGACGGCCTCAAGGACGTCTACGAATATGGCAACGGCACCAGCGCCTTCATCGCCGACCGCGATGGCGACGGCCTGCTGGACGGCTTCGAGGTCAAGTACGGCTTCAACCCGCTGGTGGCCGGCGAGCAGAACCTGGACAGCGACGGCGATGGCCTGAGCAACCTGCGCGAACAGGAGCTGGGCACCCACCCGCGCCAGGTCGACAGCGACGAGGACGGGCTGACCGATGGCGCCGAGGTCAACCAGCACAACAGCGACCCGCTGAGCGAGGACGGCGACTACGACCGCGTGCTCGATGCCCAGGAAGTGCAGTACAAGTCCAACCCGCGCAAGGCCGACAGCGACGACGACGGCATTTCCGACTACGACGAGATCAACAGCTACGGCACCCGCCCGGACCTGGCGGATACCGACGGCGACGGCCTGTCCGACTTCATCGAGCTGAAGGGCCCCTATGCCGACATCCTCAACCCGCGCAACGCCCAGGACGCCGGCCAGGACTACGATGGCGACGGCCTGAGCAACAAGCAGGAGCTGCTGGAGACCCTCACCAATCCGAAGGTGGCGGACACCGACGGCGACGGCCTGTCCGATGGCGTGGAAGTGGCCCGTGGCCTGAACCCGCTGGACGCGGACATGGACAAGGACGGCCTGCTCGACGGCGAGGACAGCGCACCCACCGAGAAGGACACCCAGGCACCGAGCGTGAGCCTGGTATCGCCTGCGGCCGGCACCAGCCTGGCCCACGGCCAGCAGCTGCGCCTGCGCGCCGATGCCAGCGACGATGGCCGCGTGGCCAGCGTGACCTTCTATGTCAACGGCGTGGCCGTGGCCACCTATGACCGCGCGCCCTACCAGCATGTGATCCGCGTGCCGGCCGTGGGCGCGCAGCTGGATATCGAAGCCAGCGCCCGCGACACCAACGGCAACGAAAGCCGCAGCGGCGTGCGCCGCCTGAGCCTGGTCGACGACGCCGGCACCCAGGTCACCGGCCGCGTGCTGGATGGCAACGGCCGCGCCGTGGAAGGCGCCCAGGTGACCCTGGTCGACGGCTACGAGGCCGTGCGCATCAAGCCGGTCTCCTACACCCTGGACCAGGGTACGGGCTGTGGCACCTATTGCTACGGCGATGACCGAGGCCGCCAACTGATCGATGGCCAGCTGGGGACAGCCGGTTTCGTGGCTGACCTGGGGATGGGCAAGGCCTACGAGTGGCTGGGCTGGACCGCTCGCACCATGAATATCGATTTCGACTTCGGTCGGACGGTCAACCTCACCGATGTCAAAGTCGGATCGACCCAGGACACTCTCAGCAACGTCGTATTGCCATCCTTCGATGTCCTGCAGAAGGTCGGCAACGAGTGGGTCGCTGTCGGCACGTTGAACACCGCGCCAAACAACGCCAACAACCGCGACCAGGAGTCCCGCGAGGCTCATGCCCAACTGACCCTGTCCGGCATGAGCATCAACAGCCGCTACGTGCGTATCAGCTTCCGCGCCAATGGACCGTGGTCGTTCGTTGACGAAGTGGCCTTCAGCAATGGCACCGGCCCGATGCCGTCCTCGGCCACCGTGACCAGCGACAGCCAGGGCCGCTTCACCCTGTCCGCCTCGACCCTGGCCCTGGAGCCGCGGGTCAAGGCCGAGGCACGCTTCGGCAACCAGCTGGTCTCCGCTTCCAGCGAGGTGTTCGAGCTGGCCCGTGGCGGCAGCTCGGATATCGGCGACCTGGTGCTGGCCGCCCATGGCCGCACGGCAGTCGAACCGATCCAAGAGCGTCATGTGGCTGCCGCTGAAGAAAGCACCTATTTCAACCGTGAGGTGAACAACAACGTTCGTTGGGACTTCAACAGCTACGGCGCCATCGACAATGGCACCTACTTCAACAACTGGACCTTCAGCGGCGCCCAGTACCTGGTGGTCAATGGCACCAACTACAGCAGCAACACCTATCGCACCCGCCTGGATGGCCGCGAGCTGATCTACCCGGCCAAGCAGCTTGGCAATGTCATGGTCAGCCGCAAGGCCTATGTGCCGGCGAACCAGAACTACGCCCGCTTCATCAGCGTGCTGGAGAACCCCAGCGACCAGCCGGTGACCGTGCCCTTCTATGTGTACGGCAACTTCTACGCGACCCGCCCGGTGGTGCAGACCTCGTCCGGCGACGCCGGCTTCGACCCGGAAGACAGCTACCTGCTGACCGACGACGCGGCGCCGGAAGGCGGCCTGTACGCCGCTGGCGTGGTGCTGGGCAGCCCGGATGCGCCCCTGCGCCCGGTTTCCACCTGGCGCAATGGCAACGAGTACCGCGCCAACTACCAGGTCACCCTGGCGCCGCGCAGCCGCCAGGTGCTGGTGCAGTACCTGGTGCAGGACGCCAGCCGCGAGCGCGTGCGCAGTACCCTGGAGCAACTGGCCAGCCGCGATGTGCAGGAACAGAACCTGACGCTCGAAGAACAGCGCGGCATCGTCAACTGGACCACCCAGGTGGACAGCGACGGCGACGGCCTGGCCGATGCCCTCGAATACCTTCTGGGCCTCGACCCGCTCAAGGCCGACAGCGATGGTGATGGCCTGCGTGACGGCTTCGAGCAGCGCTATGGCTTCGCGCCCAAGCTCGCCAACGGCGAAGCTAGCGAAGACACCGACGGCGACGGCCTGAACAACCTGCAGGAGCAGGAAGCCGGCAGCCACCCGCGCCTGGCCGATACCGACGGCGACGGGCTCACCGACGGCGCCGAGGTGCTGGTGCATCATTCCAGCCCGCTGACCCGCGACACCGACCTGGATCGCGTCCTCGATGCCGATGAAGTCGCCCGTGGCACCCGTCCGGACCTGGCCGACACCGATGGCGACGGCCTCAGCGACTACGCCGAGCTCTTCAACCACGGCACCGATCCGCTCAAGGCGGACAGCGACGACGACGGCCTGCCCGACAAGTACGAGGTGGACAACAACCTGCTCAACGTCGGCGCCCAGGACGACACCGACGGCGACGGCCTGAGCAACCTGGCCGAATTCCAGGCCGGCACCTCGCCGCGCAACGTCGACACCGACGGCGACGAGCTGCTGGACGGCTGGGAAGTGCTGGGCACGCCGCCGAGCGACCCGCTCAAGGCCGATGGCGACAACGGCGGCCGCCGCGACATCAATGAACGCTTCGTCGATGGCACCGATCCCAAGGTGGCCGCCGACGACCGCGCGAACATCAACGGTTACCGCAGCGCCAAGGACGAGAACAACCGCGACTGGAACTTCTATTACGGTGGCGAGCTGCGCTCCACCAGTGGCGGCGCGGTGGATCCGAACTACTGGGCCAACCTGCTGTTCGTCAACGGCAACCAGTACGGCCACTCATACAACCATGCCACCAGCAGCGCCAACGGCCGTGAGTACCACTACGAAGGGCGCCGCATGGGCAACCTGGTGGTCAGCCGCCGCGTACTGGTGCCCAGCGTCGGCGGTGCCTATGCCCGCTACCTGGAGATCCTCGACAACCCGAGCGGCACCGAGCAGGTGGTCACCCTGCGCCTGCAGTCCTACTACGGCGCCAGCGATGCCCAGACCGCTATCGTCACCAGCAGTGGCGACGACCAGCTGACCCTCGCCGACGACTACCTGGCGCTGCGCGACACCGCCACGCCGACTCGTCCGGTGCTGCTGCAGGTGCTGGGCGGCAACGCCAACCGTCGCCAGGGCACCAGCCTGGTCAGCCGCAACGGCCGTCAATGGCTGGCGGAGTACCAGGTGCGCATCCCGGCGGGCGAACGCCGCGTGGTCATGCACTTCTCCACCCTGGAAGGCTCGGCCGATGCCGCCATGCAGACCGGCGCCCGCCTGCGCAGCCTCAAGGGCCTGGGCCTGGACAACCTCGACCCCACCCTGGCCGGCAAGGTGGTGAACTTCTTCGCCTTCTACGACCAGGACGAGGACGGCCTGAGCGACGCCGACGAGGCGCGCCTGGGCACCGACCCGGCCAATCCGGACAGCGACCACGACGGCATCCCCGATGGCAAGGACAGCGAGCCGCTGGTGCCCGACGCCACCGCGCCGAACGTCACCTTCCAGCCCCTGGAACCGGCGCGTCGCTATGGCGGCGACTCCCTGGACCTGACCGCGCTGATCAGCGACAACGGCCTGGTGGCCAAGGTCGAGCTGCTGCAGGACGGCCTGCTGCGCGAGACCCGCACCAGCGGCGGCAGCCAGACCTTCACCGTGATCCTGCCGAACCAGGACAGCACCCTGCTGCAGGTCCGCGCGACCGACAGCAACGGCAACGTGCGCACCGCGGACCTGACCGTGGCGATCGCCACCGTGCCCGAGCTGCAGGTCTCCGGCCAGGTGCAGGATGTCCTCGGCAAGGGTGTCGCCGGCGCGTTGGTACAGGTCAAGGGTGTCCAGGCCACCACCGACGAGACCGGCCATTACCAGTTGCAGGTGCTGACCATCGATACGGTCCTGCAGGTCGAAGCCAGCGCGCTGTTCGGCAAGCAGCCGATGACTGCCCTGGTCAGTGCGCCGGTGCCGGTCGACTCGGAAGACGTGCATGTCGAGCCGCTGGTGCTCAAGGCACAGGGCCGCCTGGTGCGTGACCCCATCGCCGAGTCGCAGCTGAGCTACGAGGGCAGCACCGGCTTCGGCTACAACCTCTTCGGCAATGGCTACCGCTGGGATATCCAGTCCGACGGCGGGATCAGCGACGGCACCAGCGACGCCTACGACGGCGGCCAGTCCCTGACCGTCAACGGGCAGGGCTTCTCCGGCGTCAACCAGGGGCTGCTGCGCCTGGCCGGCCGCGAAGTGACGCTGGCGCCCACGCAGCTGGTGAACGGCATCTTCAAGGTCAGCCGCACCGTCTACGTGCCGGACAACGGCAACTACGCGCGCTTCATCGAGCGGATCGAGAACACCAGCGACCAGGAAATGACCATTCCGGTGCGGATCAGCGGCAACCTGGGCTCCGATGGCGGCACCTACACCATCGCCACGTCCAGCGGCGACCAGGCCTTCACCACCGCCGACAACTGGCTGCTGACCGACGACGGCAGCAACGGCGGCGGCGACCCGGCCGTGGGCCTGATGTTCGGCAGCGCCAATTCGCGGGTGCGCCCGAGCTCGGTCAGCCTCAGCGGTGACGTCTACTCCGTGGCGTACAACCTGACGCTCAAGCCCCATAGCCGCCAGGTGCTGATGCACTACGCCGTGCAGCACTACAACCGCAGCGAAGCCGAACGCGTGCTGCGCGAGCTGGCCTCGGAAAGCTTCGTGGACGTCGGCCTGACCCGTGAAGAGGTGCGCGACCTGGTCAACCTCAGTGGTCTCGTGGACTCCGATGGCGACGGCATGCCGGACGCCGATGAAGTGCCGCTGGGCCTCGACCCGGAGAACCCGGACGTCGATGGTGACGGCATCCCCGATGGCCGCGACCCCGAGCCGAGCGTGCCGGACACCCAGGCGCCCACTGTGACCATCGCCCACAGCGAAGGTCCGTTCTACCCGGGCGACCCGATCACCCTGTCCTTCGACGTGCAGGACGCCGGCATCGTCGGTGAAGTCGAACTGTTGATGGACGGCGAGCAGCAGGCCGTGTTCAACGGCGCCGGCCAGCACCAGCAGCAGCTGACCCTGCCGGGCGAGGGCACCGTACGCTTCGAAGTCCGCGCCACCGACAGCAACCACAACGTCGGTCGCCAGACCCTGGATATCGAGGTGGTGGCGGTACCGCCGAGCAGCATCGCCGGTCGCGTGGTCAACGAGCTGGGCGTGCCGCTGGCGGATGTCCAGGTCAGCCTGGCCCGCAACCAGGACCAGGGCGGCGAAGTGCCGTCGTTCATGGCGCGCCTGCTGGACGATTCCAGCACCGTGACCACGGGCGCCGATGGCCGCTACCTCTTCGAGGGCATCGACCGCCGTGACAATGCCCAGTGGCTGGTCAAGGTCGACAAGGAGGTGCTGGGCTACCCGGTGCATGCCGAACAGGCCGTGCAGCTGAACATCGACGGGCCTCACGACGCCGGTGACGTGATGCTGGGTGGCGAGGACAACTACGTCGAGCCGCTGAGCGGCGATCTCGGCGAGCGTAACGACGAGCCCTACCTCTACGTGCAGCTGCCGGCGGACTTCGCCTTCGCCGACAAGTCACTGTCGATCAACGTGCGCGAACAGCGGGTCGAGATCGGTGGCGGCATCCAGAACATCCCGCTGCAGCGCCTGGTGGAGAACGCCCAGGGCACCCAGGCCTTCCACCTGGCCACGCTGCCGGATCGCCTGGTACTGACCTGGAGCGATTGGGGCCGCGAAGGCGTGACCAGCGATGATCGGGTGGACGTGCAGACCGTGATCCACCGTGACGGCCGCATCGAGAACCGCTACTACAAGGTGCCGTTCGACGGCTGGCATTGCGGCCTGCAGGTTCGCACGCGCTTCGCCCATGGCTACTGGTATGGCGCGGTGGACTCGCAGCACCTGCCGGACGTCGACGGTCGCCTGGTCTACCCGGACTACGCCATCGAGCAGGGCGGCTACTGCAACTTCGACCTGCACGGCTACACCGTCACCTACGTGCCCACGGCCGAAGGCAACTACCGGATGGAACTCGACCGCCTGCCGGGCCACCTGGACACCGATGGCGACGGCCTCTCGGACATCCGCGAGACGCTGCTGGGCACCCGTACCGATGCGGTGGACAGCGATGGCGACGGCCTGAACGACCGCTTCGAGCTGAACTACGGCCCGGCCCCGCTGGAAGCCAACCCGGAAGCGGCGGGCGAAGACTGGGACGACGACGGCCTGAGCAACCTGGAGGAACAGGAGCACGGCACCAACCCCTACAGCAACGACACCGATGGCGACGGCCTTACCGATGCCGACGAGGTACGCCTGCACCACACCGACCCGACCCGTGTGGACAGCGATGGTGATTGGCTGAACGACGGCGAAGAGCTGGACAACCAGGCCGATCCGAGCAAGGCGGACACCGATGGCGACGGCCTCACCGACTACCAGGAAGTTCGCCAGTACGGCACCCGGCCGGACAAGCGCGACAGCGACGACGACGGCATGGACGACCCCTTCGAGATCGAATACGGCATGGATGGCACCAGCCCGGACGGTGACGAAGACGGTGACGGCCTGAGCAACGTCGAGGAGTTCCGCCTGGGCACCCACCCGCGCATGCTGGACGGCGATGGCGACGGCCTGCCGGACAAGCTGGAAATCGAGCTGGGCCTGTCGCCGGTCAAGTACGACAGCGATGGCGGTGGCCGTGGCGACGGTGACGAGCTGTTCGCCGATGGCACCGATCCCGAGAACCGTGACGATGACCGGATGCTGCTGGGCAGCACCGAATCCCCTTCCATGGAAATGGAGGCCGGGCTGATCGCGACCCTCGAACAGAATGGCCGCGTGCGCCTGACGCGCACCGATAACTTCAGCAACATCGGCGTGGAGTATGCCCTGGAGTTCGGGGGGCTCGGCAGCCCGCCCGCAGCGGCGGCGATGCGGGCGCTGGGTGCTCCGATCCAGACCCAGCCCCATGCCTACAGCCGCACGAGCGACGAGCCGATCTGGCGCTCCCCGCTGAAGGCGCTGGACGGCGGCCTGCTGCTCAGCCGCGAGTACTACGCACCGGCCACGGGGCGTGGATTCCTGCGGGTGCTGGACAGGTACTACAACGTCAGCGGCCAGGCCAGGACCATCACCCCGGTCCTCAACTCGAGCCCGCTCTACTGGGGGCCGGGCAACCGCCAGCAGACGTCCAGCGGCGATGACCAGCTCACTGCCGACGACAGCTGGCTCAGCATGCGCAAGCGGAGCTACGGGGGAGAGGAGGGCGACATACTGGGCCCGATCTCCATGGTCCACGTCTTCGCCGACCAGGCCGGGCGTGCGTCGCTCAACAGCGACGAGCTCTACAGCGATGCCTACTACAGCTGGCGCATCGGCTACCGCTTCGAGATCCCCGCCAACGAGCACCGCGTGGTGATGTCGTTCCTGGCGGTGGAGAACGCCGAGACAGGCCCCCAGGACATGGCCAGTGTGCTCCAGGGCCTGGGCGAGAACGCGCTCCATGGCGTCCCCGCCGCGGACCGCGAGCGCATGGTCAACTTCACGCCCTGCCGCGACGACGACCTGGACCTGCTGTGCAGCGCCGCCGAAGTCCAGCACGGCTCCAGCGACAGCAACCCGGACAGCGATGGCGACGGTTTCGCCGATGCCATGGAAGTGCGCCTGGGCAGCGACCCCGGCGACCCGGCCTCGATCCCGGAATTCGAGGTCTACGGCCTGGAAGACGCCGATGGCGTGGAGACCAGCCGGGTCCTGAAGCAGACCGGCTTCAGCGGGCCGATGACGACGGCCGGCGAGCTGAACGGCTGGTATGTCAGCCTGGACGTGAACAACGCCGGCGAACTGTGGACGGCAAGCCCCGGCTCTTCGGAAGGGTTCGGCTACGACGCCTACGAGCTGCCGTCCCTGGGAAGGCTGGAGGAGGGCGCCTGGGCGAGCCGCGGCGGACAACTGCTCGACGACGCCCAGGGCAACCTGACCCACCTGCTCATGTCCGAGAACATCGATGACCAGGAAATGCTCGCACTGCTCCAGCTCCGCCGCACCCCCTGGGGTCAGCCGGAGTTGCAGGACCTCGTCCACCTTCCGGCGGACCTCGGTTGTGGCACCGGCCTGGCCCACTGGCAGGGTGAGCCCCTGCTGCTCAATGGCTGCAAGCTGAGCCACCTGAGCCCGAGCAACGGTTTGGCGGAGCTGGTCGAGCTGAGCTTCGGCGACGGCTTCGGCAGCGCCCCGAAAGTGCTCTCCATGGACGACATGCCCCAGGCGGACGGCGTCATGGTGCTGGTCGAGGATGAAGTGGACGGCACGCTGCGCCGCAGCCTCGGCTTCGTCGACCTGAAGACCGGGCGGGTGAAGCGCCTGGGTGAGGTGCCGATCGGCGTGAAGTCGATCTCGGTGAAGTTCCGGGGCTTCCAGAATCAGCCGAAATGGCCAATTGATATCGTTCCTAGCTGATTTGTGAGTCGAGTCACACCCCTGTTTGTGGCCGACCTGTATATCGCACCCGCGATAAAAGGAATTTGACCTTATAAAGGTGGTGATCCATGAAGCAGTTCCCACGCCTCGCCTTGGCGTCCTCGATCCTGGCCCTGCTGCTGGCGGGCTGTGATTCCTCCAGCGATTCCATCGCCGAGGTGAACGGCAAGCCGGTCACCCAGGCGCAATTCGATGCCTTCCTCAAATTCAAGCGCGTGCCGGCGCAGAACACCCAGTGGGTCAGCCGCGAGCTGGACGAGTACCTGGAGCGCGAGGGCCTGGCCGGGCAGATCGAGGCCCAGGGCCTGCTGCCCGCCGAACAGGTCGAGACCGAGGTGGCCGAGTTCCGCAAGCAGATGCTGATCAGCCGCTACTTCGAGGAGTTCCTCCGCGAGCGGGTGACCGACGAGGCGGTGCGCAACTTCTACGCCACCAACCCCGACCAGTTCCAGGCGCGCAAGGTGCACGTCGCCCACATCCTCCTGCGCACCAACCCCGGCATGAGCGAGAACGAGCGCCAGGCGTTGCTGAGCAAGGCCCAGGAAGTGCAGTCGCGGATCAACGCCGGCGAGGACTTCACCGCGCTGGCCGCCACCTTCTCCGAGGACCAGCTGTCCGCCAAACAGGGCGGCGACCTGGGCTGGCTGCAGGAAGGCGCCATCGACCCGGCCTTCAGCGGCAAGGTATTCGCCATGAAGCCGGGCGAGGTGTCCGAGCCGGTGGTGACCCCCTTCGGCTTCCACGTGATCAAGGTGATCGAGGGGCCGCAGGTGGTGAAGCAGCCGTTCGAAGCGGTCAGCGGCGACATCCGTTATCGCCTGCGCCAGGAAGCCAAGCAGGCCGAGCTGGAGCGCCTGAAGGAAGCGGCGAAGATCGACCGCAAGACGCCACCGGCCGCGGCCGAGGGCACCGCCGCCAAGGAAGGCGAAGACCGTGCCGCGGGTTGAATGGCCGCTGGGCTGCCTGGTGGCGGCGGTGCTGCTGGCCGGCTGCCGTGACGACGACGGCGCCGAAGCCCTGGCGCAGGTGCCGGTCGAGCCTTCGGCGACCCTGGTCACGGTGGACGACAGCCCCATCACCCGGGCCCAGCTGGAACTGACCGTCGAGCGCACGCTGGGCGAGTCGGCGCCGCTGTTCGCCAACGACGAGGTGGAACGCAAGATCCTCGACAGCCTGGTGGCCAGCCGCGCCATGGCCCTGCTGGCCGAGCGCGAGCTGGACGCCGGCGAGCGCGCCCAGCTGGACCTCAAGGCCCAGGCCTACCGCGAGGAACTGCTGGTGCGCCATTACCTGGAACAGCACGCCACGCCGGAACCGGTCACCAGCGAGCAGGTGGCCGACTACTACCAGCGCCACCCCGAAGAGTTCGGCGGCGGCGTGGAGAAGAGCTTCGAGATCATCGCCAGCGACCAGGCGCTGGAAGAGCCCCAGCGTGCAGAACTCATCGCACTGCTCAGCGGCGCCGAGGCCAAGTCTCGCGACTGGCAGAAGCAGGTGGCCGCCTGGCGCGCCGCCGGCAAGCCGCTGGAGTACCGCAGCAACCGCATCAAGCCCGAATTGCTGGAGCAGCCGCTGCGCGGCCTGGTGGAGTCCACCGAGGTGGGCAGCATCGCGCCGCTCCATGCGGATGGCCAGTTGCTGCTGGTGCGGGTGACGGGCGAGGAGCGCCTGCCGGTCAGGCCGCTTTCCGACGTGAGTGGCGAGATACGCGAGAAGCTGGCGCCGCAGTCCCTCAAGCAGGCGGTGAAGAGCCTGAGCGAAGAGGCGACGCGCCAGGTGAAGGTGCAATACAGCTCGCGCTAGACGAGCCGATTGCAAAGGGCCGGCCGATAGGTGCCGGCAAAGGGAAACGGCAGGGCAGCCTGTACAACAGTGGACGGACGAACTATGGGGATGCTGGGGGGGCAGGGCAAGCGGTGCCGGTTGCTGGCGGGGCTGGCATGGCTCCTTTTGACCAGTGGCGGCCTGGCGCAGGCGGCCGAGTCCTGTCGCGCCCTGTTCACCGGCGGCCTGCAGACCCATGGCGCCGGAGGTGTCGTCTTCCAGTGGGGCGGCACGCTGCAGAACAACCCCAGCCAACTGATCGACACCCCCCGTGTGCAGAACCCCTGGGGCGCGCCCAGCTGCGGCAGCCGCGACTGCCAGGCCAGCGGCATGGGAGCCGCCGACTTCGCCGGCCTGGCACTGCCCGAGATCAAGGGCGAGCATGACCTGAGCCTGGGTTACCTGGGCGTGGGCGAGGCGGGCGGCGGCGATCTCAACCGCTACCGCACCATCAGCGTCGATGGCGGCGCGACCCTGTCCTTCAACGCCCGCCACCAGGCCTACTACATCCAGCGCCTGAGCATCGGCTATGGCGCCAAGGTCACCCTGGCACCCGGGCGCTACTGGATCGGCCAGCTGGACATGGCCTCCAGCAGCCAGCTGCTCATCGCCGGCGGCAATGCCCGGGTGATGGTCGGCTCGTCACTGAACCTGCCCTACCAGGCCAGCCTCAATGGCGAAGGCAGCGCCGAAGCGTTGCAGCTCTTCGTGCGCGGCAACCTGAGCCTCGAGTCGTCCGCCACCGTCGGCGCCCTGGCCTATGTGGAAGGGGATTACCGCGGGGCCTTCGCCTCGCGCCTGCGTGGCGGCCTCAACGCCCGCAATGCCGTGGTGGACACCGCCGCGCGCATCGAAACGCGCATGGACGCCATCGCCACCCTGGGCTGGAACACCCAATGCAGCGAGCGCCGTGACCTGGATGGCGACGGCGTGCTCGACCTGTTCGACGCGGACACCGATGGCGACGGCCATGACGACGAGACCGAGCGCCTGGCGGGCAGCGACCCGCGCAACGCCCAGAGCGTGCCCCAGGTGGCGCCGCCCACTCCCCAGCCGAGCCAGTGCACCGCGGCCTTCGCCAAGGGCCTGCAGAGCCACACCGCCGGCGGCCGCATCAGCTTCGGCCTCAACGCCCAGCTGCGCGATGGTGTCTCCGCCTACCTGCCGGCCAGCCGGGTCGATAGCAGCTTCGCCTCCCTCAGCCGCAGTTGCGGCACCCAGGATTGCCAGCCCAGCTACACGCCTGCGCCCGTTCCGCAACTGCCGGCCTTCCTCAAGACCGGCTCCAGCTTCAGCCAGGACCTGGGCTACGGCGCCACGCAGGTGATGGACGGCAGCCGCACCGAGTGGCACCGGCTGAATGTCGCCGGCATGGCCACCGCGCGTTTCACCAAGCCGGGCGCCTACCGCCTGCGGGAAGTGGAAGTGGGCTACCGCGGCACCCTGGAACTGTCCGCCGGCGACTACTGGATCGAGAAGCTGACACTGGCCAGCGAGGCGCGCATCGTCCCGCGTGGCGCCGGCACCGTGCGACTGCACGTGGCGCAGAACCTCGAGCTGCCCTGGCAGGCGCGCTTCAACGCCGAGGCCTCCGGCCAGGCCCGCGACCCCTCGCAGCTGCTGGTGCTGGCCGAGGGCAACGTGGTGCTGGGCTCCAACACCACGGTGTCCGGCTTCGTCTACGCCCGGGGCAACCTGACCCAGCAGTACGCGTCCCAGCTCACCGGCGGTGCCGTGGCCGCCAACCTGTCCCTGGAGACCCAGGCCCTGGCGCGCCAGGACCTGGCCGCGCTGGGCAAGCTGGACTTCGGCCTGCTGTGCGACCTGGACGGCGACGGCATCGGCGACAACCTCGACCCGGATCGCGACGGCGACGGCATCTCCAACGACTACGAGATCCAGCTCGGCTACAACCCGGACGACAAGAACAGCACGCCGCCGGATATGGACAAGGACGGCATCCCGGACGCCCTGGACGATGACCGTGACGGCGACGGCGTGGCCAATGCCCAGGACGCCTTCCCGGACGATCCCAGGGAAAGCCGCGACCTGGACGGCGACGGCATCGGCGACAACGCCGACACCGACCGCGACGGCGATGGCGTTTCCAACGACATCGAAATCCAGCTCGGTTTCGACCCCAACGACAAGAACAGCACCCCGCCGGACCTGGACAAGGACGGCATCCCCGATGCGCTCGATGACGACCGCGACGGTGACGGCGTGCCCAATGCCCAGGACGCCTTCCCGGACGATCCCAAGGAAAGCCGCGACCTGGACGGCGACGGCATCGGCGACAACGCCGACACCGACCGCGATGGCGACGGCATCGCCAACGACTACGAGACCCAGCTGGGCTTCGACCCGAACGACAAGGCCAGCACCCCGCCGGACATGGACCGCGACGGCATCCCCGACGCGCTGGACTACGACCGCGATGGTGACGGCGTGGAGAACGACAGGGACGCCTTCCCGGACGATCCCAGGGAGAGCCGCGACCTCGACGGCGACGGCATCGGCGACAACGCCGACCCGGATCGCGACGGCGACGGGATTTCCAACGACTACGAGACCCAGCTGGGCTTCGACCCCAACGACAAGGCCAGCACGCCGCCGGACCTGGACAAGGACGGCATCCCCGATGCGCTGGACGACGACCGTGACGGCGACGGCGTGCCCAATGCCCAGGACGCCTTCCCGGACGACCCCAAGGAAAGCCGTGACCTCGACGGCGACGGCATCGGCGACAACGCCGACCCGGATCGCGACGGCGACGGTATTTCCAACGACTACGAAACCCAGGTCGGCACCGATCCGGACGACAAGGCCAGCGTGCCGCCGGACCTGGACAAGGACGGCATCCCGGATGCGCTGGATGACGACCGTGACGGCGACGGCGTGCCCAACGCCCAGGACGCCTTCCCGGACGACC
Organism: Pseudomonas tohonis; assembly: GCF_012767755.2. Lineage (NCBI taxonomy): Bacteria > Pseudomonadati > Pseudomonadota > Gammaproteobacteria > Pseudomonadales > Pseudomonadaceae > Pseudomonas > Pseudomonas tohonis. Next base: position 6,585,304 of record NZ_AP023189.1, on the reverse strand, counting down.
CCAAGGAAAGCCGCGACCTCGACGGCGACGGCATCGGCGACAACGCCGACACCGATCGCGACGGCGATGGCATCTCCAACGACTACGAGACCCAGGTCGGCACCGACCCGGACGACAAGGCCAGCGTGCCGCCGGACCTGGACAAGGACGGCATCCCGGATGCGCTGGACGATGACCGCGACGGCGACGGCGTACCCAATGCCGACGATGCCTTCCCGGACGATCCCAAGGAAAGCCGTGACCTCGACGGCGACGGCATCGGTGACAACGCCGACACCGACCGCGATGGCGACGGCATCTCCAATGACTACGAAATCCAGCTGGGCACCGACCCGGACGACAAGGCCAGCGTGCCGCCGGACCTGGACAAGGACGGCATCCCCGACTCGCTGGACGATGACCGCGATGGCGATGGCGTACCCAACGCCGACGACGCCTTCCCGGACGATCCCAAGGAAAGCCGCGACCTGGACGGCGACGGCATCGGCGACAACGCCGACACCGACCGCGACGGCGACGGGATTTCCAACGACTACGAAACCCAGGTCGGCACCGACCCGGACGACAAGGCCAGCGTACCGCCGGACCTGGACCGCGACGGCATTCCCGATGCACTGGATGATGATCGTGACGGCGATGGGGTGTTGAACCCCGACGACGCTTTCCCGGACGACCCCAAGGAAAGTCGTGACCTCGACGGCGACGGCATCGGCGACAACGCCGACACCGATCGCGACGGCGATGGCATCTCCAACGACTACGAGACCCAGCTGGGCTTCGACCCCAACGACAAGGCCAGCGTGCCGCCGGACCTGGACAAGGACGGCATCCCGGACGCCCTGGACGACGACCGGGACGGCGATGGCGTGCCCAACGCCGATGACGCGCTGCCCGATGATCCGACCGAGACCCGTGACATGGACGGCGACGGCATCGGCGACAACGCCGACCCGGACCGTGACGGCGACGGCATCGCCAACGACATCGAGATCCAGCTGGGCTTCGACCCCAACGACAAGAACAGCACGCCGCCGGACCTGGACAAGGACGGCATCCCCGATGCGCTGGACGACGACCGCGATGGTGATGGCGTGCCCAACGCGCAGGACGCTTTCCCGGACGACCCCAAGGAAAGCCGTGACCTCGACGGTGACGGCATCGGTGACAACGCCGACACCGACCGCGACGGCGACGGGATTTCCAACGACTACGAAACCCAGGTCGGCACCGACCCGGACGACAAAGCCAGCGTGCCGCCGGACCTGGACAAGGACGGCATCCCCGACGCGCTGGACGACGACCGTGACGGTGATGGCGTGCCCAATGCCCAGGACGCCTTCCCGGACGATCCCAAGGAAAGCCGTGACCTCGACGGCGACGGCATCGGTGACAACGCCGACACCGACCGCGACGGGGACGGGATTTCCAACGACTACGAAACCCAGGTCGGCACCGATCCGGACGACAAGGCCAGCATGCCGCCGGACCTGGACAAGGACGGCATCCCGGATGTGCTGGACGACGACCGCGACGGCGATGGCGTGCCCAATGCCCAGGACGCGTTCCCGGACGATCCCACCGAGAGCCGCGACCTCGATGGCGACGGCATCGGCGATAACGCCGACCCGGACCGCGATGGCGACGGCATCTCCAACGACTACGAAACCCAACTCGGCTTCGACCCCAACGACAAGGCCAGCACGCCGCCGGACCTGGACAAGGACGGCATCCCCGATGCGCTCGATGACGACCGCGACGGCGACGGCGTACCCAACGCCCAGGACGCCTTCCCGGACGATCCCAAGGAGAGCCGTGACCTCGACGGCGACGGCATCGGCGACAACGCCGACCCGGACCGCGACGGCGACGGCGTCAGCAACGACGACGAAGTGGCGGCCGGCACCGACCCGAACGACCCCACCAGCTTCCCGGATCGCCAGCCGCCGGTCGTGGCCATCGAAGGGCCCGAGGTCATCAGCGTCAACGAGGACAGCGTCACCCTGCGCGGCAGCGCCAGTGACAGCGCCTCGGGCGTGGCGCGCCTGGAGTTCGCCTCCGACCGCTTCCCCGGCACCCGCTTCGCCGTCACCCTGCAAGGCAGCCAGTGGACAGCCAGCGTACCGGTGCTCGAAGGCACCAACCGGCTGACCCTGACCGCCTTCGACAAGGCCGGCAACCAGGCGAGCCTGGTACGGACGGTCGAACGCCAGCCGCTGGCCAGCGATATCGCCCTGACGGTGGATTACCCGCTGCCGGGCGCCACGGTGAAGGACGCCAGCCTGGTGGTGCGCGGCCAACTGCGCAGCGACAAGGCCGCCCAGCGCATGGAAGTCCTGGTCAATGGCCAGCCCGCCAGCTTGTCGGCCACCGGCCAGGTGACCCTGTTCGGCTTCCAGTCGGCCCCCATCACCCTGCAGTCGGGCCCCAATACCCTGACCCTCCAGGCGTGGGTGGACCAGCGCAGCATCCAGCGCAGTATCGTGGTGACCTACCAGCCGCCCCAGGCCAGCTTCAAGCCGCCGCGCTTCGACAACCTGTCGCCCGCCAACGGCAGCCTGCTGCCGGGCAATGGCTTCATGCTCGGCGGCCAGGTGTTCGCCGAGGCGGGCCTGGAGCGCATCAGCGTCGCCGGGCGCAACCTGGTGTTGCGCGAGCCGGGCGCCCAGCTGTACGACCTGCGCGAGGCGCTGAACGTACCGGTGGGGCAGAACAGCTACTCCGTCGAGCTGGTGGCCCGCGACCGCAGCGGCCAGGAGACCCGCCAGACCCTCAGCTGGAAGCTGGACCAGGAGCCGCCGCAGATCACCCTCGACCAGGCCCTGGTGGAGCTGCCGGCGAAGAACCGCGTCGGCGAGCAGCCCTATCCCATCAAGGGCACCCTGCGCGAGGCCAACCTGTCGAGCTTCCAGATCAACGGCAACGACGTGACCCTGGAGCCTGGTGGCCAGGCGGGCGAGTTCCGCTTCGCCAGCCGCATCGCACTGCCCATTGGCCAGCCCGTGAGCGTGACCCTGGTAGCCCGCGACCAGGCCGGCAACCAGCTGCGCCGCGAGTACAGCCTGGAGCTCTCGGCCCAGGCGGCGATCAACTGGGTCATCCCCACCGAAGGCACCGAACTGCTCAACCTGGGCGAGCCGGTCTCCCTGCAGGTGGCGGCGCGCATCGAGGACCTCAGCGGCCTGCTGGCGCCCCGCGCCATGCTGCTGGCGGCCAACGGCGACCTGATCGCCGACGCACCGCTGACCGGTGACACCACGCTCAAGAGCGCCACCCTGCAGATTCCGCCGCAGAGCGGCCGGTATCAGCTGCTGGCGGTGCTCCAGGGCGGCAATGGCCAGGTGGTTGCGCAGAGCGCGCGGTCCATCTCCCTGGTCACCCCGCAGCAGTTGCCGGTGGCCCTGGAGCGTGTCGAGCCGGCGAACAACGCCCGCTTCGTCGAGCCCAACGGCTTCATCAGCCTCTACTTCAACCAGGCCATCGACCTGGCCAAGCTGGAGATCAAAGTCCACGAGACCGCCCACGGCATGAGCTACGTGGACCTCGACGGGCTGGGCACCAATGCGCTCAAGGCCCAGGGCTACCAACTGGTGCGGGTCGACCGCGACCACCAGGCCGTGGTCGGCGCGCTCTCCGAACTGCCGGGCAGCCAGGTGATCGCCTTCTATCCGGAGAAGGACCTGGCCTACGACGCCGAGGTGTCGGTTGAGGTGCGCTACGACGGCCAGGAGCTGGAGCGCCTGCGCTACCGCACCCGGCCGCTGCCGACCTTCATCTCCGGCGTGGTGCTGGACCAGCTGCAGGAGCCGGTGGCCAACATCGAGGTGCGCCTGGAAGAGCTCAACCGCAGCGTACGTACCAACCGCGACGGCGCCTTCAACTTCGGCTTCGGCGACACCGCCGAGCAGGCCATTCCCGGTGGCCAGTACCGGCTGCTGCTCAACCCAGGCTCGGGCAACCGTGGCTACGGTGCCGACAGCCGCAGCGTCACGGTCCAGGGCGGCGAACGCAACGACTTCGGCCAGATGCAGCTGGCGCAGCTCAACACCACGCTGCCCTACGTGCCGGTGAAGGGCGGCAGCCAGCTGAGCCTGCTGGAGGGCGAGTTCAAGCTCGACCTCGGCGGCGCACGCCTGGTGTTCCCCGATGGCCGCCAGGAAGGCGACCTGCATGCGCAGATGCTGCAGTTCAGCGAGCTGCCCTACCCGGTCGAGCCGCTGGCCATGCCCTACTGGATGTACGCGCTGCAGCCCGCCGGGGTGAGTGTGCAAGGCACGCTCAGCGTCGACCTCGCTGCCCTGCGCCTGGGCAATACCCTCGACTACCTGCCGCCGGACGGCTCCTACGTGGTGATGGTGGGGCTGGATCGCCAGGCCGCGCGCATCGTCCCCGTGGGCGTGGGCGTGATCGGCAACGGCCGCATCCGCAGCCAGGGGGTGCTGGCCCAGGACAACCTCGATCTCTTCGGCTTCGCCCTGGCGGGCCTCGAAGCGCAGCCCGCGCTCAAGGCCTATGCCGACGGCGAACTCAACCTGCGCCAGCTGCAGGCCGAACTCTATCGCTTGAACAAGGGCCGCTGAGGCGGCCAAGGGAATCTCTGACAGATGGATATGTTGGTCATGCCTTCCGAATCGAAACGCCGCAGTCGCGCATGGCTGGGCCTGGCCCTGGGTGCACTGCTGGCCGGCTGGACCGCCACGGCCCAGGCGTTCTTCGGCTTCGGGTTGATCCCCGGCATCTATGTCCCGCAGACCTACTACAAGTTCGGGGCCGTCTACACCCGCGCCATCGTGCTCAGCCCCAACGGCAAACCCATCTGGGTGGAATACGGCAGCGACGGCAAGGAAGCCCGCGAGATCGGCGAAGCCACCGGCCCGCTGGAGCAGGCCCAGGTGATGTCCGGCGACGTCTACCGCGCCTACCTGCAACGGCTCAAGGATGCCCGCGAGCGCTATCCGAACGGCGAGGTGATGACCGCCGCCACCTACCGGGGCACGTCCTTCAAGACGGTGGATGGCAAGGCCATCGACAAGCCCAGCCTGAGCCCCAGCAGCCTCACCGTGCTGGTGCGTGGCGAGAAGGAACGCTTCAGCACCAAGGGCGATGAACTGCTGCTGTTGCAGATGCCCATCGACAGCAACGTCACCCCCTCCTCCAGCAGCAAGGCGCTGCTGCTGTCCAAGGAAGGGCTGATCCTCCACCAGGGCACCAACAGCATCGGCTTTCGCGCCGGCTTCTTCGGCAAGGACGGCAAGGTCGACGACAAGAACACCCGCGACCGCGACGCCAAGATCTACGGCCCGCTACCGGGCGTGGGCGTCACCCTGGGCAGCCACGTCACCGGCGGCTATGCGCTGACGGACGACGACGGCAAGTACAAGATGAACTACTTCCTGCCGCCTTGCCCCGGGTTCTTCTTCGAGTACACCACCCCGGCCTACCTGGAGCTCTACTACAAGCGCTTCAACCCCCGGGGCAGCTCCAACATGCCCTACTACCTGACCCGGCCGGACTACGACACCTGCAACGGCATGGGCCTGTGGAGCCTGGACGCCGCGATGGTCGTCCTCACCGCCGCGACACCCATGAAGCAGGCGATGGACTTCCCCATCGACCTGATGGTGCTGGACGGTTCGGCGCAGTTCGGTGGCGGCGTGAAGCTTGGCGACAAGACCGCCTACAGCGACAAGACCGGCAAGCGTGATCACTACCTGCAGGAGAAGTACGACTTCGACGGCGACGAGAAGCCGGACTGGGTGGTGCCTGGAAAGAAGGTGTCCAAGACGGTCGACGGCAAGCCGAAGGAAGTCTTCGTCAAGACCTCCCTGGAGGAGGCGGAGCTGCAGGGAATCTACCTCTCCAGCCGCTTCGACAGCGTTCCGGCGAACACTGAAGAAACCGCCCCCGATTTCACTCGCCTGATCGACGTCGCCCCCGACATGGAGGACCGTGGCCTGCTGGAAAGCATCAGCAAGGACGACCTGAAGGACACGGACATCTACGTGTTCCGCGAATCCAACGGCCAGCTCGTGGCCGAGCGGCGCGGGCTGCACGAGGACGAGCTGTACAAGAACTACTCCGGCGTCGACGAGAAGTCCGGCAGCTTCCGCTACACCATCCAGCTGCGTGGCTCGAAGGAGAACAATTACGCGATCGTCGGCCGCACCGGCGAGGCGGCCTTCAGCAAATGGCAGAGCGCCGGCGGCTTCAAGGAGGAATTCCAGAAGCGCGCGGCCAACCACCTCAAGGCTGGCGAGACGGTGCGCATCATCGCCATCAACCGGCCGACCGGATACATCGGCAGCGTCAAGGTCGAGCTCAAGTCCGCCGTGGCCAGTGGCAACCTTCTGAACTTCGCTGAGCAGCGTATCGAGCTGGCACCACCGAACTTGAAGGTATGGGCCGAGCGCAAGAACAAGATCGAAAAGGGCATGACCAAGGGTGAGCAGAAGAAGCAGCTCATCGGCAACGAAGGTGCTGGCCTGGGCAATGACGTGAGCATCGCCATCTATACCGATTGGCGGGACCGCAACGATGAGCCTTTGCCGGAGGAGCTGGCGGATTATGGCTATACCGGGCGCATGGCCACGTTGGTAGCGGCCAATCAATTTCTTCCAGTCGGCGCCAATAGTCTGTCGCAGTTCAAGATCAAGCCTGGACAGCAGGTTCAGGTCATCCGCCTGCCGGAGCAGGTCTTGGGCAAGCAGCATCTCTATTTGCAGGTTGCTGGTCAGCCCGAAAACCGTAATCCGGACTTTTCCTCGGGGGGGGGGCAAGGCATCTTGCAGTACCGGCCCAAACGCTATGTACCGGTGAAGGTACCGATTAACGACGAGGAGGCCAGCGAACTCAGTCGCCAGGCTTATCGCAAGGTCCGGGACGCTAACCCGAAACTTGACCTGAAAAAGCCGGAGCCGATTTATCAATGGGTATCTCGGCCAGAGCTGCAGTTCAGTTTGTATGAGCTGAACCTCACTGAGGTCCGCAGAAAGGACTATGCCAATCAGGTTAGTAACGTCCTCAACCAGAAAACGCCCTCGTTCGCCAGCAGTGATACATACATTGGCATAATTTACGACCTGCTCAAATCGAGCGTAGGTGCTCTGGAGTCATGGGCGTTCAAAGGTGAGCAGGAGCTTGTATTTGCGTTTGGCGAGCAGGAAGTAAAAGCCACAATTGGCAAGAGCCAGAGCCTAGAGTTCGAAAATATTGCACATCTTGGAAAACTTGATCCTGAGGATTTCCTGTCGATGCGCTTGTACGCGAATAATGATGTGAACAACGTCTTGTTCGAGTTCGCTTTTGAGCATCTCGATTTACAGTCTTCCTTGCTTGGCTACAACAATCAGACCGACGAGATTTGGTATGTCAGTGCTGATGATCCCAAGGTGCCGCTGCGAGCGACGCTTCTTGGCTATGCCGATCGGAGTCCAAAGATTAAAAAACCGCTCACCCTTAGCTGGAAGGTCGAGGGCGACGGCAGTATGGCCGAGGCGATACAGAACGACAGTGACCTTGGGATATTCAGCAATACCTTGACCATGCCGGCCAAGGCTGGAAGTAGTGCGCGTGTCAGAGCTCTATTGCGTGACAGCAATACCGAAGCAGCATTCAAAAAGGTCGTAGTGGTGCCAGGCAAGCCGGCAACTATCGATATCACCGCCAGCGGTAAGGCAGCGGCCATGGAGTCGGATCGTCTATCGCTGACCATTATGGTGAAAGACTCCAGCGGCAACCCTGTAGCGGATGGCACCAGCGTCAATATGTCGGTTAACCAGGATGCTCTGATGCCGGAGTATGAACCTGGCACCGTTAATGGTGTTGCCACCATGACCCTTACCGGTAATGCCTTCGCGGTACCGGATGCGAAAGTAACAGTTAAGGCAGGCAGCATTACCAAAGACTTCGATTTCGCTGTTGAAGGCTTGACGGTCACGCTTGACGGCAGTCCAAGCGAGTTCCTGTTAGGTCAGGAAAGCTCCATTCAGGCGGTGGTCAAAACCAGTTCTGGCAAACCTGCAGCTGGTGTGCTTGTAACGGTTTCGAGTGACCTTGGCTACTTCAAGGAGAGCCAGTACGAGACTGATGCTAATGGACGAATCACGCCTACTTTTATTGCAGGGCAGATGGTTGGCTCAGGTAAGTGGAAAGTGCGTGCTGGTTTTGCGGGAGGGACCGAGCATAGCTTTGCTGTGAAGAGCCTCGGCGGCGGGGCGCAGGCGGATGTGCGTGACGCTATGGTATTGGGGGACCGGCCGAACGGAGGCGTAATAACCCATAACCGCTATGACGGTACAGCGATTGATCTGGAGTACCAGACCCAAGGAGAGTTGAAAGTGACCGGCAAGGCCGGTTCATCAGTCCAGGTGGAACTTGGCGATCTGAGCGATCCAAACCTGGAGCCGCTGCTTGCCTACTACATGAATGACTTGGAGGACGTCGGTCCGGATCAGGATCATCCCAATCGAGTCTTGAGCGATGTTCCAGACGAAGTAGGCTTACATACTGGCACTGGCTTCGACGTAACGGTGGTCAGGGATAATCCGCTTGGCCGGGGTAGCAGTTATGAGTTCAATGGTGATTCAAAGATTGAGCTTAAATCCACCTCGCCCTTGCAGAAAACCGAGAAAATTGGTTTCAGGCTTGACTTCAAAGCCTTAAGCAATGGCGAGATATTCAATCTCGGTGGCGGGCAGCGCCTAAGCTTTAATGGCTCCAGGTTACGCTACGAAGTTGAGACCGAAAGTGGCACATACAGTGTCGAGAAAGTAAATGTTTCGTTGAATGATTGGCATCGCGTGGGTGGGCGCTATATCGACGGACAATTGCAGCTTGAAGTTGACGGTGATCTTGTATCTGCGTCTGCCTCTGGAGCCCTGCAGTATAGCGGTAGCACCTTTGTAGTAGGGCAAGGGTTCAAAGGAAAACTCAACAGTTTCAAGTTGTATGACTGGGCCGCGCAGCCACTATTGCAACTTCCGGGGGGGGGGCAGCAACTCAATTTGCCGATACCTGCGGCTGGAGCCGCCACCGCAATAGTCGAGAGCACGGGCCAGCTGGGTACATTGCAGGCCGGCTCTGGTTTGCGCATGGTTCGTGTGGCTGTGACGGTCGATGGCACGCGTCAATTCGTTTCCGTGCTTTCTACCAAGGGCTATATGGAGTTGGCTGGCCAATATCTCGATACCATCAGTACTGATGCTTCAGGGGTTATCGTCACTGAGCTCAACTACCAGCCTGTTCCTTGGTATCTAGGGCTGACCATCGCTCCGCTGGAGTACATGATTCCTAAAGCCCACGCCGAGGGCTCTTCTGGCGCATGGGGGTTTTTGAAGGCAGCGGTTAATTTCCTCATACCGCTGGAAGACTTCAAGGTACTTGGCGAGCAACTGTATTACTTGGCTACCGGAGACTGGGAAAAATTCGATGCGATGCAGCTGACGCTTGCTGCGCTGGGCGTGTCGACAGTATTCCCCGTAATGAAGCCACTGAAGCTGGTTTTGGCGCCTTTACAAAGATTTGTTCGATTGTATGGGAAAAATCCAATCGTAAAAGCGCTTGCGGCAGTGGTGGGCAGAGCTGCGGAGGAGGCAGCGAAGGGAAGGACCGAAAAATTGGTATCGCTGCTTCCTTATTTCTTGATTGTAGTGGAGATGCTTGAGTCGCCCGATGGCCCCGAAGCCATATTGTCAATGGTTGAGGCTATCGAGAGTCCCGATGATCTTTGGACTTGGATCGAGTTCTTCAGCCTACCTTCCGACGGATGGGAAGATGGTGAGGTTCCTTCAGTTGCCCTGTATACCGAGGAGGCTCCAGAGGCATACAGCGTGGCCGCTTCGGCAATTGAGTTCCTGATACCGAGCGCACAGGCCGCCAGAAAGATCTCTCGTAATCGTCTGAAAGGGAAAGAGGCCGCCGATGCAATTGCCGCAGCTGCAAAGGTTGCAGGCTCACCTAAGAACTTTAGTGCATTGTTTAAAGAACTCGTGCTGTCGCTGAAAGATCCGAGTGCTGCGAAGCTCCGCCCCCTGGCGCACTCGAAGGCCTTGATCATGGCGGGGCTGGGTGTTGTCAAAGGGGCAGGCGTAAATGCTGTTCGTAATTTGATTCGCTCACGTCCGGATGACAGGGTAAGTCGGGTATTGCTGGCAGCTGTCATTACCTATATCCAGGCTCGCGAGGCTGAGGGGGCGTTCCCGGGTATGGAACTCAAGATCTGGACTCTGTATGGATTGGCGTTGGTGTCCAACAACGAAACTCAGCGTCAGGGTGGGACTTTCCAGCTCATAATGCTCGCGTACCTCCAAGCATTGCATGAATATGGTGGGAACCCTGCGGTACTGGATCTCGAAGCGACTCAGAATATCGTCTATAAAACCAGTCTTGGGAAACCGATGCCCAGTTATCCTCGGCGCGTTGATATCGTCGTGGGAACGTCCGCGGATCAACAATGGTACGAAGTAAAGTCATTGCTCAATGCGCGTTACATAGGCAGTAATTTTGGGGCGGGAAGTAGCTACCATCGTGAGTTCTATGCTGATCTAGCGGCTTCTTATGGTTTGCTCGGTAGTGCTGGTAAAAAAGTTAATGCATATTGGCGCTTCCATTCGTTCAAAGCCAAAGATGGCAGCAGGAGTCCCACGTCCGCTGAGTTCAACAAATTCAATCCACGCAAGCATCTATGTGAGCCTATGAAAGGAGTTTCCTCAACGGAAACACTGGGTGAAAAGTGGAAGGAATCTGTTCTGGAGACTGCTTGTAAGACTTCGCAAAGTGTCGAGTTGATGACGAATAGAACGATTCTTGTCGATATTTTGAAATCGAAAGAATTTTCCGAGCAGTTCAAGAAAATATTGGAAGAGGTCGGAGGTCTAGACTGATATGACTGGTAAAGTGCAGCCCATGACTGATGCGCGAAAGGCGGCTTGGGAGAATATAAAATTTCGCCTGACGTATGCTGGGCAGAAAGTGGCGTTTAAGGTTTTCGAGGCCTACTTTCTCAAAGGTAAAGAGCCTAACTTGCGCCCCATGGAAAACGACCCCATCCCCTTGGTCTACCGTCTCTGGCTTTCTCCCGATCAAAGCACCGAGTCCTGGATCGAGATAACCAGGCGCTTTCTCGCAGGCCCTGAGGCGTGGACAACCCATGTGAGTATCGAGCCCACTGGTGATGGTCAATCATGGAGAGAGCTCTGCAAAGGGCTCTCATGGGGGTGGCAGATCGACAGAAGCCTGCGTGACTCGTACGAGATACTGATGCAGCACGCTAGTGCCCGGCACTATGACGGTGCAACTCCTTATGAGGGCTCCGACGTCGTTCCTCCGTTGGGTTTTATGGGAGGCACCGAAAAGAAGCTCTACCATTTCCTTACCGGCCGGACGCCCGGTAGTGAATCCCTTAGCTACAAGGGCAAGAAACTTTTCGAGCCCAGCTCTTATTTTGGACATCTCTTTTATTATGACTCCTGCCTATGGCTGGACGGCAAAATACCAACAAATCCCTATTGCATATATAACTACATGGGGAAACATTGGTTTGATTCCATGAATGCCGCGTATATGACGGAAATTGAAACGGATCAAGCGATACAGTTTTATCTAAACTGCTTCCTTGTACTGGTAGCTCGCTATCCCGAGACGGGAGTCGATGATCAGCGCGCAGCCTATTGTCATGAGCTACGCCAATTACTGGATACCGGCCCCTTGCTGGAGCCTCTACAAACAATGTGGCGCCAGGCAAAGTCTAATCTTGCGCGTATTGACTTGAATGCATACAAGCAGAAGGATCCGTTCTATATCGGTGAGTTCTGAGGCATCTTGGGTGCTCGGCCAACCGCCAAGGGCACCATATTGTTCTCACCGATTCCCCTTCATGATGCCGAAGCGTCTTTAAGCATAACTGCCCGCCGAACGGCACCCTTTCCCTGCGCACTCCCGCACCAAATCGCCCCTCCACCTGTGATTTAATTGCACCGTGCCATCGCTCCCCGCCCGGGGGGGCGGTGGCGCTCTAGGCTTTGGCAGGCCGGGACTCCGCCTGCTGTCCGTCGGCCTCCAACGCAATGGATTCTGCGATGCCCAGCGCCAGCCCTCTCGATCCCGTCGACTCCCCTGCCGAGGCCGTCAGCCTGCGTCGGTTGCCGTTCGCCTATGCCAAGCGCCACGGGGTGCTGGTCCAGGTCGGGGCGGATGGGGCGCGGCTGGTGTACCGGCCGGGCACGGCCCTGGCGGCGGTGGGGGAGGCGTTGCGTTTCGTCGGGCGGTCCCTGGCGTTCCAGGCGCTGGATGCGGCGGCCTTCGATGCCGCGTTGAGCGCGGCCTACCAGCATGATTCCTCGGCGGCCATGCAGATGGTGGAAGGGCTGGGGGACGAGCTGGACCTCGCCAGCCTGGCCGAGCGGGTGCCGGAGACCGAGGACCTGATGGAGCAGGAGGACGACGCGCCGATCATCCGCCTGATCAACGCCATCCTCGGCGAGGCCATCAAGGAGAACGCCTCCGACATCCACGTCGAGACCTTCGAGAAGCGCCTCGTGGTGCGCTTCCGTATCGACGGCATCCTCCGCGAGATGGTGCAGCCCCGGCGCGAGCTGGCGGCGCTGCTGGTGTCGCGGATCAAGGTCATGGCCAAGCTGGACATCGCCGAGAAGCGCGTCCCGCAGGACGGCCGTATTTCCCTGCGCGTGGCCGGGCGCGAAGTCGATATCCGCGTCTCCACGCTGCCTTCGGCCAATGGCGAGCGCGTGGTGCTGCGCCTGCTCGACAAGCAGGCCGGGCGCTTGACCCTGCAGCACCTGGGCATGAGTGCGCGTGACCGCTCGCAGATGGAAGAGACCGTGCGCAAGCCCCACGGCATCCTGCTGGTCACCGGGCCGACCGGTTCGGGCAAGACCACCACCCTCTACGCCAGCCTGGTGACGCTGAACAACGGCACCCGCAACATCCTCACGGTGGAAGACCCCATCGAGTACAACCTGGAAGGCATCGGCCAGACCCAGGTCAACGCCAAGGTCGACATGACTTTCGCCCGTGGCTTGCGCGCCATCCTGCGCCAGGACCCGGACGTGGTGATGGTCGGCGAGATCCGCGACCGCGAGACCGCCGAGATCGCCGTGCAAGCGTCCCTCACCGGCCACTTGGTGCTCTCCACCCTGCACACCAACAGCGCCATCGGCGCCATCACCCGCCTGGTGGACATGGGCGTCGAGCCCTTCCTGCTGTCGTCCTCCCTGCTCGGTGTGCTCGCCCAGCGCCTGGTGCGCGTGCTCTGTTCCCACTGCAAGGAGCCCTACCAGGCGGACGCCGCCGAATGCGAGGTGCTGGGACTCGACCCGGCGCAGCCGCCGACGCTCCACCGCGCGCGCGGCTGCAGCGAATGCAACCAGTCCGGCTATCGCAGCCGCACCGGCATCTACGAACTGGTGGTGTTCGACGACCACATGCGCACCCTGGTGCACAACGGCGCCTCCGAGCAGGAGATGACCCGCCACGCCCGCACCAGCGGCCCGAGCATCCGCGATGACGGCCGGCGCAAGATCCTCGAGGGCTCGACCACGGTGGAAGAAGTGCTGCGCGTGACCCGGGAAGAATAAATGGCCGCCTTCGAATACATCGCCCTGGACAGCCGGGGCCAGCAGAAGAAGGGCGTGATGGAGGGCGACAGCGCCCGCCAGGTGCGCCAGCTGTTGCGCGACCGCCAGCTCGCCCCGCTGGATGTGAAACCCACCCGCACCCGCCAGGAATCGGTGGGCAGCCGCTGGAGCTTCCAGCGCGGGCTCTCGGCCATGGAGCTGGCCCTGCTCACCCGGCAGATGGCGACCCTGGTGCAGGCCGCCATGCCCATCGAGGAGGCGCTCGGCGCCGTCGCCGCGCAGAGCGAGAGCGGCCGGGTCAAGGCGATGATGCTGGCGGTGCGCTCCAAGGTGCTCGAAGGCCACAGCCTGGCCGGCGCCCTCAAGGAATTTCCCAGTGCCTTCCCCGAGCTCTACCGCGCCACGGTCGCGGCTGGTGAGCACGCCGGCCACCTCGGGCCGGTGCTGGAGCAGCTTGCCGACTACACCGAGCAACGCCAGCAGTCGCGGCAGAAGGTCCAGCTGGCGTTGCTCTACCCGGTGATCCTGATGTGCGCCTCCCTCGGCATCGTCGGCTTCCTGCTGGGCTACGTGGTGCCCGACGTGGTCAAGGTCTTCGTCAACACCGGGCAGGAGCTGCCGGCCCTGACCCGTGGCCTGATCGCCGCCAGCGATGTGGTCAAGCACTGGGGCTGGCTGATCCTGCTGGTGGCCGTGGCGGGCATCAGCGGCCTCAAGGCATCGCTGCGCAGGGACGCTGCGCGCCTGCGCTTCCACATCATCCTGCTGCGCATTCCGCTGGTGGGGCGCCTGGTGCGCGCCACCGACACCGCGCGCTTCGCCTCCACCCTGGCGATCCTCGCCCGCAGCGGCGTGCCGCTGGTGGAGGCACTGGGCATCGCCGCCCAGGTGGTGGCCAACCGCGCCATCCGCGCCAAGGTGGTCGTGGCCGCGCAGAAGGTCCGTGAAGGCAGCAGCCTGACCCGCGCCCTGGAGCAGACCGGCGAGTTCCCCGCGATGATGCTGCACATGATCGCCAGCGGCGAGAAGTCCGGCGAGCTGGACCAGATGATGGCCCGCACCGCGCGCAACCAGGAGAACGACCTGGCCGCCCGCATCGCCATGCTGGTCGGGCTGTTCGAGCCCTTCATGCTGGTGTTCATGGGTGCGGTGGTGCTGGTCATCGTCCTCGCCATCCTCCTGCCCATCCTTTCCCTCAACCAGCTCGTGGGGTAACCGCGTGAAATCAGGTCGTACGCAAGCAGGCTTCACCCTCATCGAAATCATGGTGGTGGTGGTCATCCTCGGCATCCTCGCCGCCTTGGTGGTGCCGCAGGTGATGAACCGCCCGGACCAGGCCAAGGTCACCGTCGCCAAGGGCGACATCAAGGCCATCGGTGCCTCGCTGGACATGTACAAGCTCGACAACTTCGCCTACCCCAGCACCCAGCAGGGCCTGGAGGCATTGGTGAAGAAGCCCAGCGGCAACCCGCAGCCGAAGAACTGGAACAAGGACGGCTACCTCAAGCGCCTGCCGGTCGACCCCTGGGGCAACCCGTACCAGTACCTGGCCCCCGGTACCAAGGGTGCCTACGACCTGTACTCCTTCGGCGCCGACGGCAAGGAAGGCGGCACCGACGCCGATGCCGACATCGGTAACTGGGACAACTGATGGAGCGCGAGCGCGGCTTCACCCTGATCGAGCTGCTGGTGGTCCTGGCGATCATCGGCTGCCTGGTCAGCGTGGCCGTGCTCGCCAACGGCAATGCCAGCAGCGGCCGCGAGCTGCGTGACGAAGCCGAGCGCCTGGCGGCGACGATCGCCATCCTCGCCGACGAAGCGGTGCTGGACGGCCGCGAGTACGGCTTGCTGGTGACCGCCGAAAGCTACCGCGTGCTGGCCTATGACAACGCCTCCGGCACCTGGGCCGACGACGCCACCCGCCCGGAGCGACGCCCCGCCGCCTGGATGCGCCTGAGCCTGGAGCTGGAAGGGGAGGCCCTCAAGCTGCCGGAGCCCAAGGCCAGGGAAGAGAGCCGCCCCGGCCTCGCCAAGGACGTGCCCGAGCAGGACAAACGCAAGGAAAAGCCCGTGCCCCAGGTGCTGATCCTCTCCAGCGGTGAACTCACGCCCTTCAGCCTGCGCCTGGAGGAGCGCCGCGCCGACGGCAACGCCTATGCCCTGGCCAGCGACGGTTACCAGCTGCCCAGCGCCGAGCAGGCCAAGGAGCGATGAGCATGCGCCGCGCCCATGGCTTCACCCTGCTGGAAGTGCTGATCGCCCTGGCCATCTTCGCCACGGTCGCCGCCTCGGTGCTGACCGCCGCCAGCCGCAGCCTGATCGTCGCCGGGCAGCTTGAAGACAAGACCCTGGCCGGCTGGATCGCCGACAACCGCATCACCGAATTGCAGATCAAGCTGCCCACCCCGGGCGAGGGGCGCGAGGACAAGGTGCTGGAATACGGCGGCCGCCAGTGGGAGACCCACAGCGAGATCGAGGCCACCAGCGACAAGGGCCTGCGCCGCGTCACCGTCTGGGTGGCACCCAAGCCCGAGCGCGGCGGCGGGGTGCCGATCAAGGAACGCTCCGTGTTCAGCCTCACCGGCTTCCTGGCGGTGCGCGGATGAGCCGGCAGCGCGGTTTCACCCTGCTGGAAGTGATGATCGCCATCGCCATCTTCGCCCTGCTCGGCCTCGGCACCTACCGCATGCTGGCGACGGTGATGAAGGCCGACGAGGTGACCCGCGAGCACGAGAAATCCCTGCGCGAACTGGGCCGTGCCTTCGCCTCCATCGACCGTGACCTGGGCCAGGCGCTGCCCCGTGTGGTGCGCGACGCCTACGGCGACGAGCGCGGCGCCCTGGTCGGCGAGCTGGGCGCCACCGACGGCACCGCCGCCCTGGAATTCAGCCGTGCCGGCTGGCGCAACCCCCTGGGCAGCAGCCGCTCGCAGTTGCAGCGGGTGCGCTGGCGCCTGGCCGGCTCGACCCTGGAGCGCGTCTACTGGTCCGTGCTCGACCAGGCCGTGGACAGCCCGCCGAGGGTGCAGAAGGTGCTCGAAGGCGTCAGCTCCGTGGAGCTGCGCTACCTCGACGACAAGGGCCAGTGGCAGGAACAGTGGCCGCCGAGCCTGGGCGATTCCGACCCGGCCAAGGCACGCGGGCGCCTGCCCGTGGCGGTCGAACTCAAGCTCGAGCACCGCCACTACGGCGGGCTGACCCGGCTCTACCGGTTGCCGGAAATGGGCGTCGAAGAGCAGCCCAGCGACGGCGGTACCCCCCCCGACGACGACAGGAAACCGACCCCCGAACCCAAGCCGGACGCCGGCAAGGAGAAGGGCGCATGACCCGCCAGCGGGGCGTCGCCCTGGTCACCGTGCTGCTGGTGGTCTCCATCGTCACCGTCATCTGCGCGGGGCTCATCCTCCGCCAGCAGCTGTCGATCCGTGGCGCCGCCAACCGCGTCGCCATCCAGCAGGCCTGGCACTACGCCCTGGGCGGCGAGGCCCTGGGCCAGTCGGTGCTGCTGCGCGACCTGAAGAAACCCGGCAGCGACCCGCGCGCGCCCATCGACCATCCCCTGGAAGACTGGGCCCGGCCACTGCCGGTGTTCCCCATCGACCAGGGCGAGATCGGCGTACACATCGAAGACCTCGCCGGGCGCTTCAACCTCAACAGCCTGGTGCAGGGCGACAAGGTGGACAAGCTCTCCGTCGAGCGCTTCAACCGCCTGCTGCTGCGCCTGAAGATCGAGAAGCCCTACGCCGACCGCCTGGTGGACTGGCTGGACAAGGACCAGGAGCCCAGCGGCGAATACGGCGCCGAGGACAACCAGTACCTGCTCGCCCAGCCCCCCTACCGCACCGCCGGCCGCGAGCTGCAGGACGTCTCCGAGCTGCGCCTGCTGCTGGACATGAGCGAGGAGGACTACCGCCTGCTCGCCCCCTGGGTCTCGGCATTGCCGGCCAGGGTGCCGCTCAACGTCAACACCGCCAGCCCCCTGGTGCTCTCCTGCCTCGCCGACAACCTCGACCCGGCCGCCGCCCAGTCGCTGCTCAGCGGCCGTGGGCGCGAAGGCTACACCGACATCCGCAGCTTCCTCGACCAGCCGGCCATGGCCGGCACCGGCGTGCGCGCGGCGGGCCTGGCCGTGGGCAGCGCCTATTTCCAGGTGCGCAGCGAGGTGCGCCTGGGCGAGCGCAAGGTGGTGTTGCTCAGCACCCTGCAGCGTGACCCGAAGGGCGTGGTCCGCGTGCTCAAGCGTGATCTCGGGCAGCCGGGCTACCTGGCCCAGGCGCCCCTCGAACCACAGGAAGAATGATCATGGATTGCCTGTTCATCCCGCCCTCTGGCGGGGCGGTCCTCGGCCCCGCGTGCCAGGTGCACTGGCAGGAGGCGAGCGGAGAAGGCCGCAGCCTGCCGCTGGCCGAATGCGCGGCGCTGCTGCAGGGGCGGCCGGTGGCGCTGGTGCTGCCCATGGAGGCGGCCAGCGCCTTCGTGGTGGGCCTGCCGACCCAGAAGGCGCGGCTGATGCACCAGGCGCTGCCCTACGCGGTGGAAGAGATGCTCGCCGAGGATGTGGAGCTGTTCCACCTGGCCCTGGGCGCGCAACTGGCCGACGGCCGCTACCCGGTGCTGGTGCTGCGCCGTGCCCAGCTGGCCGCCTGGCTGGAGGAACTGGAGGACTTCGGCGTGAAGGTCGCCGCCATCCACCTGGACGCGGACCTGCTGCCCCGTGATGGCGAACAGCTGCTGGTGATCGGCGAGCGTGCCCTGCTGGGCGGTGCCTGCGAGACGCGCCTGGCCTTCCCCTTCGCGCACTGGCCGGCCCTCGGCGCCCTGTGCGCGGCGGATACCCAGCCGCGGCGGGAAGACGAGCCCTACCGCCTGCTCGCGGCCGGCCGCGCGGGTGCCATCGACCTGGCCCAGGGCGAGTTCGCGCCGCGCAGCGATAACCGCGCCTGGACGGTGTGGCGCCCGTTCGCGGCCCTGGCCGGTGTCGCCGTGGTGCTGTTGCTCGCCTTCAACCTGGTGCAGGCCTGGTTGCTGGAGCGCAGCGGCGATGCCTACGTCGAATCCAGCCATGCGCTCTATCGCCAGCTGTTCCCCGAGGACAAGCGCATCGTCAACCTCAAGGCCCAGTTCGCCGAGCACCTCAGCCAGGGCACCCGCGAGCAGGGCGGCTTCATCAGCCTGCTGGACCAGGCCTCCAGCGCCATCGCCGAGGCCCAGTCGGCCCTGACGGTCACCAACGTCGACTACAGCCAGACCCGTGGCGACCTGGCGCTGCAGGTCCGCGCCAAGGATTTCGCCGACCTGGAGAAGCTGCGCAAGCGTCTGGTGAAGGCCGGCCTGAGCGTGCAACTGGGGTCGGCCAGCCGTGAGGAAGGGGGCGTGACCGCCCGCGTGGTACTGGGAGGTGGGGCATGAACGCACTGACGGAGATCGGCACGCGCCTGCGCGCCGGGCTGGAGCAATCACCGCTGTGGCAACGCTGGCAGCACATGCCCCCGCGCGACCGGATGGCGCTGGCGCTGCTGGGCGGCTTCCTCGCCCTGGTGCTGTTCTACCTGGCGGTCTGGTCGCCGGTGGCCGCCCGGGTCGAGCGGGCCCGCGCCTACCAGCAACAGCAGCAGGCGCTGTTCACCTACATCCAGGCCAACGCCGGGCAGGCCCGCCGCCAGGCCGCCAGCGCCCAGGTGGAACTCGCCCCCGACCAGCTCCAGGGCCTGGTCACCAGCACCGCGCAGAAGCAGGGGCTGACCCTGGAACGCTTCGACAACGAAGGCAACGGCGGCCTGCTGGTCACCCTGACCCAGGCCTCGTTCGAATCGATGCTGAAGTGGCTGGCCGAGCTGGACAAGCGCGGCGTCACCCTCACCGAGGCCAGCCTCGACAAGGTGGCCACCGGCAAGGTGGATGCGCGGCTGACGCTGATGGTGGCGGGGCAGGGCGGCTGATGGTGGCTCCCGTCGGGTAGCTCTTGCCATCGAAGGCAGTTGTAAGCGTCTGGTTTGCAACTGCCTCTTCAGCCCGCTCTGCATCAGCAATGATGGTTTGGGCATGCTTGCCATGTTCCATCTCTACCTTCGAGAGGGCGCGGTGGGTTGTCAGGCCGTCGTACTGCCATTGCCGCGTAGCTGAGCATTCATAGCCGCTGACGATCTTCCTGCCACCCCACTCGATGTTGCGCACACAACGGCTGTGACGCGGTTACGGGGTGCTCCGGGCGCTGTGTAACCGGGGCACGCTCGTGGCGCCGGTTGGTCAGTTCCCCGCCGACACCCCGCGGTCGATCGCCATGTCGGCCCCGGTGATCGAGGCGGCGGCCGGCTGGCAGAGGAAGTAGGCCAGCTCGGCCACTTCGGCCGGTTGTATGAAGCGCGCGTCGGCGCCTTGCGGGTACTTGGCCAGCAGTTCCCGGTAGTAGCCCTGTGGATCGCCGTTGCCATAGCGCTCCGCCTGGAACTTCAGCATCGGCGTCTCGATGTCGCCCGGGGAGACCGCATTGCAGCGCACGCCATCGGGCGCGAGGTCCAGCGCCAGCGTCTTGGTCAGCAGCGTGACGCCGCCCTTGCTCGCGCAGTAGGCGGCCGCGTTGCGGTTGCCCTGGCGGCCGGCGTCGCTGGAGATGTTGACGATGCAGCCCCGGCTCTGGCGCAGCGCCGGGATGGCGGCCGCGCACATGAAGAAGGTGCCTTTCAGGTTGACGTCCAGGACGAGGTCGAAATCCTCCTCCGAACAGGACTCGACCGGCCCCTCACGCCACACGCCCGCCGCGTTCACCAGTGCATCCAGCCGGCCCGTCGCCGTGATGGCGGCCTCGACCACCTCGCGGCAGGCGCCGGGCTGGCGGATGTCCACGGCCAGGTGGCCGGCCAGGGGCCGTTCGCTGGCCAGAGCCTGGAGCGAGGGGGCGTTCTGGTCGGTGGCGAACACACGCCAGCCGCCCTGGATGAAGCGTTCCACCAGCGCGCGGCCGACGCCGCCGGCGGCACCGGTGATCAGGACTACGGGATTCATGGGCTGTTCTCTCGCATGGCTAAGGGCTGCGCTCAGGGCGCCTTGTTTTCCACGAGGCAGTTGCCGCCGTCGACCACCAGCACTTCGCCGGTGATGTAGCTGGCCTCGGGCGAGGCGAGGAAGGCCACGGCCGCGGCGATCTCCTCGGGGCGGCCGGCCCGGCCGATGGGGACGAACTGCGCCGCATGCTGCTCTTCGGGCGTGCTCGAGGCGGTGGCGATCCATCCCGGGGCAACCGAGTTGACGGTGATGCCCTCCCGCGCGACTTCCAGCGCCAGCCCCATGTTCATCCCCAGCATCCCGGCCTTGGCCGCGCTGTAGGCGGCCTCGCCTGGGTTGCTGCCCCGGGTCCCGGTGGTGGAACTGATGTTGACGATGCGGCCGTAGCGACGGGCGCGCATGCCCGGCAGCACGCCCCGGGTCAGCAGGAAGGCGGTGGTGAGGTTGCGCGCGAGCGACAGGTTCCACATCTCCAGGCTCATGCCCGCCACCTCGGCGAAGGGTTCCGGGCTGCCCTGCATCGCCATGCCGGCGTTGTTCACCAGGATGTCGATGCGCCCCCACAACCCTTGCGCCCAGGCCAGGAGCTCGTGCACGGCGGCTTCGTCGGTGAGGTCCGCAGCCTGCCCCTGCGCGTCGAACCCCTCCGCACGCAGCTCGGCCACCCGGTCGGCGATGCGCGCGCTGCTCGCGGTGACGATCAGCTTCGCGCCGGCACGCCCCAGGCGGCGTGCGATGGCCATGCCGATCCCCGATTCGCTGCCGGCCCCGCTGACCAGGGCCACCTGGCCCATCAATGCTGGTTCGGACATGGTTGCTCTCCCGCATGGCTGTGTTGAGCTGGAAGCTAAAGGTGTTTAGCTGATAGAAAAAGACAACCGTTATCAGCAGAACTGACAACTCCATGGCCTTTAGCAGCGAATCCCTGAAAGTCTTCCTCGCCGTGCTGGATGCCGGCTCGTTCTCGGCGGCCGCCAGGGCCCTGGGGCGCGTGCCGTCGGCGGTCAACATGGCGATTTCCCAACTGGAGGCGGAGCTGGACCTGGAGCTGTTCGACCGCTCCTCCCGCCGGGCGCTGCCGACCGCTGCGGCCAGGGCGCTGGAGCCCCAGGCCCGGCAGGTGGCGGGCCAGCTCAACCTGCTGGACGCGCACGCCCTGCAGCTGCATGCCGGGCTCGAGCCGCGCCTGGTGCTGGCCATGGCGCCGGAGCTGCAAAGCGGTGCCTGGAGCCAGCCGCTGTCGACGCTGGCGCGCGAATTCCCGACGCTGGAGATCGAAGTCCGCTCCGCCGCACAGGCCGATGCCACGCGCATGCTGCATGACGGCAGTGTGCAACTGGCGCTGGTGTTCGAACGCCCGGGGATCGACGAGCGCGAGGCCTTCATCGAGGCGGGGAGCCAGTTGCTGGCCGCCGTCGCGGCGCCCGGCTACAGCCAGGCGGCGCTGAGCGAATCCGGCCTGGCCGAACGCCGCCAGATCGTCGTCGCGCTTGGCGACCCCAAGGCGTCGGACCCGCAGATCGTGCTGTCCCACAGGGTCTGGCTGACCGACAGCTACCTGGCCACGCTGGGCCTGGTGCAGGCGGGGATCGGCTGGGCCTACCTGCCCCAGCCACTGGTGCAGCCGCTGATCGCATCCGGTGCGCTGGAGCGCGTCGCGTTCGCCGACATGGCCAACCAGATGCGGCTGTGGGTCGATGTCGTCTGGCTGAAGAACCGCCCGCTCGGGCTGGCGGCCAGGCGCTACCTGGAGCTGCTGCGCGAGCAGACCCGCGCCGAACCGGGCCGGGCGTGAGCCGCCGCGATGGGCGCACCGAACGGCGGAAACGAAAAAGCCCGCGCGAGGCGGGCTTTCCGGGAGCCGCGACCGTCATGGGACGGTCGGGACATCGATCTGGCGCATCCGGCGGGATTCGAACCCACGACCCCTCCTTCGGAGGGCAATGCGGTACAGATATTTAGGTTAGCAGCAAAGGTTCAAAAATGCCTCTAAGTACCGTCCTGCAAGGCTTTGGCCTTATGTCGCTACCTGCAGTTTATAGCTCTTAGCGGTATATAAGGGTGGTTATCTAGGGCACAAAAAACGAAATGGGCCCCAGCGATTTTGACACCTAGCCAGCCCCTAGCTCGTCCTGCTGCCTCTCACCGAACCTGAATTTTGACAAGCGCCTGGCGGCCTACGGGCAGCGACTTAGCCCAGCATGGTCATAGGTATTAACACTATCAGTAAGGCCTGCCGCTTTGGGCTTCCCCGCGTCCACACAAACCCGTTTTGTTGCCCTCTGCTGTTGCTTTACATATAGGCAACCCAGGAGTGCGCAGGCCCCAACGTTAGCGATACTTTTCTGGTGGAAGACTCTACCTTTGCAGGAGCCAAGGCCGTGCAAGATGCGTCGAGGTTAGTGCGGCAGCTAGCTCACTAGTCCTTGGCGTTTATCTCGGCGGAGATCTTTCCAAACGACTCCCAGTGGCCAACCAGTTCATCCACGCGATCAGGAATGCGCGGTGACTTACTGAGCACTAGGCAGCGGGTCGTGCCCACATACTCCTCAAGGAGGTAGAGCGTATCTCCGACGTCGACGCCCATCTCCTGCAGAACGTCGTCGGGTAGGCGAATAGCACCGTCGCCTTCCCAGTCCTCAATCACTACATGATTCCGCATCGTGACCCCAGGAAACGGTTGGATGGGGGGCCGCAGGGGGAAGCAACGGCGAGTCGTTGCCAGCGAAGTCCCGCGGCACAGGTCGACAGAATAGCAAAAAGCTCCTGGGCTCAGAGCGCTGTAACGACGCCGCCCCTCATCTCTAGCCGCAGCTTCTGGCATTTGAACTCGCCCCAGGCCTGCCAACTACCACCGCCGTTGTTGAGCTGAAAATCCCGCAATACCACCGGGGAAATTCACTATCCCCATGCCGCACCCAGCTAATCCACCAGCAGCTCAATGATAGGTCATCGAGACTTCGCTCTATAGCCACCGTGGCTGCGCTGGCTTGCCGCAGGATGCCAGTGGCAGTCCCGCAAAAACCACTGAGCTGCCACATACGCTCACAGGGATCTCTTCGCCGAACTAGCCAAGTACACCCTCGTGACGACAGATCCCTCCGCCAAATCGCCAATATCCAGCGTGCGCCCCCGGAATAAATCGTTAAACCTCGACTGGCCTGGCCTTTCACTCACTTTATTTCGAACGACGCAGCTCCTGCGGACCATCAAACGAAGCCCACCCGCCAGGACAAATACGTATCATGAGGCAGCGGGTTAGCTTGGTAAGCTCGCTCTCAGACAACTCTTGTCAATGTGGCCGTCATGGAAGAAAGCGCGCAACAGCGTTCAGAACGCTATGTATCTGCCCGCAGCCAGCACCCCGCGTGGCTTTTGCTCGCCTCGCGTCGTGCTCCGCTCGTATTGGGTTGCCTGCGCACGCTGTTCGAACGGGCGCACGATGGGATCCCCATGGAGGATGCGCTGCAAGCGCTGTCCGAAATGCTGGCTGCTTATGCCAGCCAGGAGCTTTACGAGATCGACCCGGATGCAACGCATCTCCAAGCAGGCCGTGAACTTCGTGAATGGATCAAGCGGCGCCTTGTCGTAGAGCGAGAGGGCCGTATCTACGCAACCGACGCGTTGGAGTCCGCCATCCAGTTCGTTGACTCGCTGGATAGTCGGATCATGACCTCCACGGCATCTCGCCTGTCGGTGGTCCAGCGCGAGATCGAAAACCTGGAAACGGGTCTGAACCCCAGCCCAACTGGCCGTATTGCCAGCCTGCGCCGCCGAATCCAGGATTTGGAGCACGAGCTAGCGCAAGTAGAAGCTGGCCACGTCATCGTGCTGGATGAGGCGCAGGCGATAGAGGGCAT
The DNA here is from genome assembly GCF_012767755.2 of Pseudomonas tohonis. Classification (NCBI taxonomy): domain Bacteria; kingdom Pseudomonadati; phylum Pseudomonadota; class Gammaproteobacteria; order Pseudomonadales; family Pseudomonadaceae; genus Pseudomonas; species Pseudomonas tohonis. The sequence goes on along the minus strand of NZ_AP023189.1, from coordinate 6,560,854 downwards.
ACGCGAGGTATATAACCTCGCCACCAGCCTGCGCGCGGACTTTCGACGAGTTGAAGATTCTTGGCGCGAGGCGGATCGCGCCCTTCGACACTCCATCATTAGCGAGCAGTCTCACCGTGGAGAGATCGTCGATCGGTTATTGGATGGGCAAGATGCTCTACTCAACACACCGGAAGGGCGTGTCTTTGAAAGCTTCCAGCAGCAACTGAGGCAGTCCGCTGAGCTGGAGGCCATGCGTGAGCGCTTGCGCACCATCCTTCGTCATCCAGCGGTTCCAAAGGCTCTGAATCGTCCCCAGCAACGTGAGCTGCGTTGGTTGGCGTTACGCCTGGTTCGGGAGTCGCAGGCTGTGCTCCAAGCGCGCGCCCGAAGCGAGCGTGATGTTCGCGGCTTCATGAAGACGGGGTTGGCCGCCGAGCATCATCGCGTCGGACAGTTACTTAACGACTTCTTCAATCTAGCGCTCAGCGTCGACTGGCAACGTCAGTCAGAGCGCCGTAAGCCTGTTCGTTTACCGCCGGTTGGCGTAGCCATCACCGGTGTCCCGGCAATAGAGCGTCTTCGCTTCAAGACCCTGGGTGACGATGACACGGGCGAGCTGGATCTGAGTTTGAAGCCTGCGGGGTTGGAACAGATTGATGACGACTTCTGGGATGCCTTCGACGGGCTGGATCGTGAAGCGCTGATTCATGACACTCTGGCTGTGCTGGTGGAGCAGGGGCGCCCTGTGAGTCTCGGGGAGCTTGCGTCTTTGCTTCCACCTGATCACGACCTGGAAACCTTTGCGCTCTGGTTGGCGATGGCGCGTGAGGCAGGCATCGAGGTGCTGAAAGAGGAGCGTCAGCTTGTGGAGCTAGTTGACGAGGATGAGCAACGCTGGCGCTTCAATCTGCCTTATGTCGGACTCGACCACGAGGCACTCAAGGGCATCGATTGGGAATTGTGAGCATGGCAGGGATCTTCGATCGAATTGCAGGCGCCTCTAGCGCCGACGAAACGGATCTGACGGTGGAGCCCATGGCGTTGGATGACAGCATGGATGATGAACAGCCTGTCATGAGCGCCGCTGTACAGGTCGATGAACGCCGGACGCCGCAACGGGTACGTGAGGCCGTACAGGAAATGCTCAAGTACGGGCTGCTGGAAGAAAGCCACAAGCCCAACCTGTATCGCTCAGCACTTTCCAATATCGAGGCGGTCGACAGAATCTTGGAGCCGCTCGACCTGGCCATGGGAGTCGACGAGGTTCGGGGGCTGGTGTTTGTTATCGTTCGCCAGGGCGAGGTGGCCGAGGAGGATGACTGGTCGCACCCCCTCGTGCGTCGGCAAAGGCTGAATCTGGAGCAGTCTCTGCTGATAGCCATTCTGCGGCAGCATTTCATCGCATACGAACAGGAAAGCGGTACGGGCGCCAGTCAGGCACTGGTAGCGGTTGATGAGCTGATTCCCCAACTGCAGGTTTACCTGGGCGAACTGGGCAGTGAGGCGAAGGAGCGCAATCGTATTATCACGCTGCTGGATCAGCTCAAGGGTCATGGTTTGGTGTCGGCTCTGGACGCCCATGATCGCGTCATCATCCGCCCCATCATTACCCACTTAGCCAACCCGGAGAACCTGCAGGCTCTGGTGGCATGGCTGCGCGAGCAGGTAGAGGGCGCGGCTACGCCGGCAGCCGGTGCTGAGGAGGACGAGGCGTGAAGCAAGCACTACTCTGGCGTGACAGCGAGACCTTCATCCTCAGCAGCATCGAACTCTATAACTGGGGCGGCTTTCAGGGCTATCACCGTGCCGAGATCGATCCTTCCGGCACCGCCGTGATCGGCCCGACGGGGAGCGGTAAAACGACGCTGGTGGACGCTCTGATGACCTTGCTGTGCGCCAACCCGCGCTACAACCTGGCCTCTACGGGCGGGCATGAAAGCGACCGCGATCTGGTGTCCTATGTGCGCGGCGTCACTGGCCCCGGAGACGGAGGTGTGGAGCAATCGCATATCGCGCGCCAGGGTAAGACGGTCACCGCCATTGCCGCCACGCTCGAGCGTGACGGGGCGCAGGTACGACTGGGCGCTGTGCTCTGGTTCGAGGGCACCAGCTCCTCGGCGTCCGATCTGAAAAAACTGTGGCTGTTGAGCGAGTCCCCCGAGCAGACGCTGGAGCATTGGCTTAGCCAGCATCACGCAGGCGGCATGCGGGCGCTGCGTCAGATGGAGAGGGATAGTACGGGGATCTGGCCGTATCCCAGCAAAAAAGCCTTCCTGGCCAGGCTCAGGGATTACTTCGAAGTCGGTGAAAACGCCTTCACCTTGCTCAACCGCGCTGCCGGCCTGAAGCAGCTCAATAGCATTGATGAGATCTTTCGAGATTTGGTACTGGATGACCGCTCCGCTTTCGCGCGGGCTGCCGAGGTCGCCAGCAGCTTCGATGATCTGACCGACATTCACCGGGAGCTGGAAACCGCCAGAAAGCAGCAGCGCTCATTGCAACCGGTTGCCGATGGCTGGGAGCATTACAAGGCCTTGCAAGAACAGTTGCAGGATAAACAGGCGCTCGAAGGCATTCTTCCGGTCTGGTTCGCCGAACAGGGATATCGCCTGTGGCTGGCTGAAACCAATAGGCTGGAGAAGGAACACAAACAGGCCGAACTGAATCAGGAGCAATGCAGGAGTCAGCTTGAGATCCAGAAGGGCGTGGTCGATCAACATCGTCAGCGCTATCTGCGCGTAGGTGGCGCGGAGATCGATCTGTTACGCGCGCGCATCGCGGATTGGCTTCGTGAGTGTGATAAACGGCGCTTGAAAGCCGAGCAGTATCAACGCTTGGCCAAAGGGCTTGGACTCGTGGATGAGTTATCGGCCGCTGCGCTCGAGGAAAATCAGCAGCAGATCGCGGCACGCCTGGAAATACTGGCCGAGCAAATTACCGAGGCACGGCAAAAGGCGTTCGATGCCGGCATCGTCCAGAAAGAACTCAATGGCCGTCTGCAGAGCTTGCAGCAGGAACGTGCCGAGGTTGAGCGACGGCCAGGCTCGAACCTGCCCGGGAATTTTCATACTTTTAGAGGGGATCTGGCGCAGGCACTTGGCGTCGATGAATCGGCCCTGCCTTTCGTCGCCGAACTAGTGCAGGTCAAGCCCGAGGAGTTGGCCTGGCGGGGCGCCATCGAGCGGGCAATCGGCAGCCACCGGCTGCGTATCCTGGTGCCGCAGGGCGCGTCCGAGGCTGCACTGCGTTGGGTGAACCAACGTCACAACCACCTGCATGTGCGCCTGTTGGAGGTCAAAGAGCCATCGTCGCGCCCTGTGTTCTTAGATGATGGTTTTACCCGCAAACTGACCTTCAAGGAGCATCCATACCGAGAAGCCGTAAAGGCATTACTGGCGGACAACGACCGACATTGCGTAGAAAGCACGGAGCAATTGCGTCATACCCCGCACGCCATGACGGTCCAGGGGTTGATGTCGGGCAAAGAGCGCTTCTTCGACAAGCAGGATCAGAAGCGCCTGGACGAAGACTGGCTGACCGGCTTCAGTAACCGCGACCGTCTGGCCTTTCTGGCTGAGCAGATTGGCGAGGTCAATGAACAGCTCGCGCCTGCCAAGCTGGCCCTGGATTCTGCTCAGGGCGATGTACGTCAGTTGGAGAATCAAGCTTCGCTGCTGCAACGCGTCGAAGAGCTGCATTTCGAGGATATTGATCTGCCGGGCGCCGAGCGTCAGCTGCAGTCGCTGCGTACACAGCTAGACACCCTGACGCGCCCCGACTCCGACCTTGCCATGATCAAGGCCGAACTGGATCAAGCCGAGGCCCTGCTGGACTCTCTGGATCAACAGCTGCAACGACTGATCGAGCAGTGCGTGCAGTTGAGAACTCAGTTCGAGCAAGCCGCATCCGCTACCCGTAAGGCCTATCGTGGTGCCGAAAAGGGGCTGAACGATACGCAGCGTGAACTGGCGCAAACGCATTTCCCGACCCTGACGGCAGATGACCTCGGCGATATTGTCGAGCTGGAGCGCCAGCATACGCGTGAGCTGCAAGGGCAGCTCAAAGCGCTCGGCGATAAACTCGGCGATCAGAAAACAGAGCTAGCCAAACGTATGTCCGACGCCCTGAAGGTGGACACCGGGGCGCTTGCGGAGGTCGGGCGAGAACTGGTGGACGTACCCAGGTATCTGGAACGTCTTCGCGTGCTGACCGAGGAAGCTTTGCCCGAGAAACTCAAGCGCTTCCTGGAATACCTCAATCGTTCCTCGGATGACGGCGTCACCCAGCTGCTCAGCTATATCGACCATGAAGTTTCGATGATTGAGGAGCGCCTGGATGACCTGAACAGTACGATGCAGCGTGTCGACTTTCAGCCCGGGCGCTATCTGCGCCTGGTGGCGAAAAAGGTCATCCATGAAAGCCTGCGCACCTTGCAACAGGCTCAGCGCCAACTGAACTCGGCGCGCTTCATCGATGATGAAGGCGAGAGCCATTACAAGGCATTGCAGGCGCTCGTTGACCTGCTCAAAGATGCCTGCGAGCACAGTAGAAACCAGGGCGCCAAGGCGCTTCTGGATCCGCGCTTCCGCCTGGAGTTCGCGGTCTCGGTGATCGATCGCGAAAGCAAGAGTGTCATCGAAACCCGAACAGGTTCTCAGGGTGGCAGTGGTGGCGAGAAGGAGATCATCGCTTCCTATGTGCTGACCGCCTCCCTGAGCTATGCGCTCTGTCCTGACGGCAGCAGCCGGCCGTTGTTCGGTACCATCGTGCTCGACGAGGCGTTCTCGCGCAGTTCCCATGCAGTTGCCGGTCGGATCATCGCGGCGCTGAGGGAGTTCGGCTTGCACGCTGTCTTTATTACGCCCAACAAGGAAATGCGACTGTTGCGCCACCATACGCGTTCGGCAGTCGTCGTTCATCGGCGCGGTTTGGAATCCAGTCTGGTCTCCCTGAGCTGGGAAGCGTTGGATGAGCATCATCAACAGCGCATCAGGGCCATGCATGAAGTCGCCCACTGAAATCGGCCGCAACCTGGCCAGGCAATGGCAGCGCTCCAGCGTGCGCTTGGAACGCTTGCTCAATCCCGGTAGCTGGCCGCAAACCCTCAACATCGGCAAACCTTCGGCACGCCTGTTCACTGACAACATCCAGGCGGTGCTCCGGCATGTGGAGAACTGGCGGAGCGTGAACGTGGGTACAGTCGACTGGGAACCCGTCAGCTACCGAGCAGGGCTGGCCCCCATTTCCTTGCCGATGCGCTGGTACTTGCGCGGCCCCTCCGAATGGATTGCCGCGACCAATGATCCAACGGTCAGCCAGGAATACGCTCAACTCGAGTATCTGGTCGAGCAGGTAGATAGTGCCTTTCATGCGCTGCTGGTGGCACAACGGGGCTTATGGTTGACGAAGCCCCCTGAAGAAGTCGTCGCCACGGCGCAACTCGCCACCCGGTTGTCTCCAGGCTGTGCTCGAGGCCGCCCACTGCGCCTGCTTGCAGAGCACGGCGTAGACACCAAGTTTTTCGAGCGCAACGCCAGCTTGCTGACCAGGCTCCTCGACGAGCGCTTCGAAGGCGCGGCGTCCGAGCAGGGCCTGACGACTTTTCTGGATGCCTTTGAAGAAAGCAGCCACTGGGTTCTGGTCGTTCCCCTTCAGCCTGAGCTGTTGCCCTTCAAGCGGCTCAGACTCACCACTGCGGAACTGGCCGAAACCCCACTTCCCGGTTCGCGATTGCTCGTGGTGGAAAATGAGCAATGCATTCACTTGCTGCCTGAGAACTTACCGGACACCCTGGCTGTGCTGGGCTCAGGACTCGATTTGCAGTGGCTAGCGTCCGCGCACCTGGCCGGGAAACAGATCGCATACTGGGGCGATATGGATACCTGGGGCTTGCTGATGCTGGCGCGAGCGAGACTCCATCAACCAGCAGTCGAAGCACTATTGATGGAGCAAGAGCTGTTTGAACAGCACTCACCGGTGAGCGCAGTCGTCGAGCCGACCAAAGCTCAGGAGTCGGCCCCACCTGGTTTGCTGGCTGACGAAGCGGACTTCTATCGGTATCTGCTGGTGCAAGAACGAGGACGTCTTGAGCAGGAGTACCTGCCAAAGGAACAAGTTGAGCGCGCTATCGAGCAGTGGGCTCGAAAGATCCCTGTATAGAGCGGCTGGCGGTGGGCTCAATAGCCCTGTAATCCTGAGACCGCCTACCCTTAAACCACAGCCTTCAGATATGCCTTCTCTGACATTTCCAACGTTGATCGCTTTAGGCGGCCGGTTTTCAGCGTTAGTCTGCAACGAGTCTTTCCACCTCGTCGACGATCTCAGCTGCGGTGCAGCCCAGGGGGTTAGCTAGCTTGATCAGGGTGGTGATCGTTGGCTGGTTGATGCCCCGTTCCATCAGGCTGACGTAGTTACGCTGCAATTCCGCCTCATGGGCCAATTGCTCCTGGGTGAATCCTGCTTCGACACGCCGTCTGCGCAGGACCTTTCCGAACGCCAATCCGACTTCCACAGATGACTCCCCAAAAGGGAGGACTATCTGGGCGGCGTCATCTCTGGTCTTCACAGTATATTGTGAATTTGGTAAAACGTGACCTCATGGCATGACGTCACCCCAGCGAATTGCAGGGCTGCCTTCCTACATGCCGTCTTCGTAATGGCTGTAACTCAGTGCAAACGATTAATTTCCGATAAATAAGCAGTTAAATAGAAGGATGTTAAAAGTATATGAGGATTATTGGCATAGCTGCTTATGTGTCATTTGCATTTTTTTTGCAATCAGTAGCCTTCGCTGGCGAAACTGGAGTTCAGCAACTTGTTAAAAGATGCGAGGCTGCTTCCAAGGCTCGTGGGTCCTCACCTGCGCTCTGTTCGTGCACGTTGGGAAGAATGCAGGAGTATGGGTTCACTGATTCGGAGATTGTTAATTTTTCTCGACGAGACTTTAAGCCAAAGGATCTACATGAAACTGAACGCCATATGGACTACAGCATTAAGATTCGATTAATAGCAGGGCAATGCGGCTGATTAGCTTTTCCACAGTCGTCAGTCTAGTCGTACGTCATTGATTATGTGATTTACCGTAAAGGATTTTATGCGGAACTTTTCTAGGTTTGTTTCATTAGCTCTTGCTAGCTCTATTCTTGCTGGTTGCGGCAGTGAGGATTTCACAGGTGCGTATCGTTATAAGATACCCGGTAGCGAGAGGGTAATGGTTCTCAACGTTCACGGTGATGAGGCCGAGATATTTGGGGAGGATGTGAGCGACGGTCGCATCAAGCCGCTGGTTAAGATGAATGTTTCAGTAAAAGATAAAAAACTTCTCCTTGATGATGTTAATAGTTCCGAGCGCTTGGCCCTCACGCGAAATGTAGATGAGCAGAGTGTCGATTGTCTCAACTGCAAGGTGCTTGGCATCAATGACGCAGCGGTTTGGAAGTATGACCCTCAAGGGCCCTATGACGTAGAGCAGATGCTGAAAGACCAAGCCCTTAAGGATGAAGAGGCACTGAATGCCGAAATGCTCAAGATAAAGGAGCAAATTTATGAGCAGGCCAAACGAGACGAAGAAGCAACCAAACTAGGTCCATATGAAGGGGATTGGGTTTATCAAAGGACATCGAAACAAGATCCCCTGATCATCATGACTATCTGGCGCAAAAGCCATATTAAACGCTGGTCGTTTCGATTTGAATCCATGGACCGTATCGGGCAAGAAGTACCAGGGTTTGAGGTCTCAGATGTTGGATTGAAGGTGAAAGTCGGCTCCGAGAGCCTCCTATACAGCCTCAGCCCAGATAAGCAGATACTGACCTGCACGAACTGCAATAGATCTGAGCGCTGGGTCAAAGCTGACCCCAAGAAAGACCTCAGCGATCGCCATTACGCTAGACAGATGGCTGGCAATCCATAGTCCCTCCTGGGGCTCCCCTGTACGTTGGTGACCCGTAGTGGCGATGAACATTGTGGGGGCTCATCGCTGTCCCCTCCACTACGAGCAGCGGAGCAAGGACGCGTCATTCAGCCATGCTCACGCTATTCCCAAGTGGCCAGGCCAGATTTTACGGCAGTAGGACGGCTGCGTCGGAAATCCATAAATTTTTCATCCTCATTTCCCAATCTGGGAGCTGACGAAATTTGCGGCATCTGCGTTCGCGCAGCGGAACATCGAGTTACCGTGTCTCTTAAGTAATCGGGAGCGCACGCTGATGAGATGGTTTTTCGTGGTGATGCTTTGCGGTGGTGCTGGCCTCTTGCTAAGCGCCCAATATCAAATTCCGCAATGGTTTCTTTGGCTCCTGCTGGCGCTGGGAACCACGATGTGGGGCCTGGCCAAGTGGATGGAACAACAGGAGGCCGAGACGGAGCGCGATCATGATCGCAGGTGCTGATCAGGATTGGGCCGTATGGGATCTCCCAATGGCCGCAGCGCTGAACTACGCGCTGTATGGTGGACGATGGTGAGCCAGCTATCCGGGACTTTGAGTTCATGACCAGGAGATAACGAGATTGACCCTTCCTTATGAAAGAACACGCGCCATCGTCAAAACAGAGGAGTTTCTGCGTGAGCTCTCCCATCATTCGGGGCTACCGCAGGATATCCGCAGCTATGCGAAAAGCCTGCTCAGGCACTATCCATCTGCCGACCAGATTTTCTCGCTGGGGCGCCTTGAGGAATGTCTGGTAAACGAAGCGCTTGAAGATGAATACCGGCGGCGGGTGATCGCCTTCCACCAGCCGCTGCTTTGCTCGTCGCTGGAGTCGACTCGATAGCGATGTCCCTCCCAGATTTTGAACTGCCGGTGTCTCACCTCGTCGCGCAGCGGCTGAAGCATCTGCGCAAGGGGAGGCCTTTCAGCATCAGGTGTCTTGCAGAGCTTGGTTCGAGCTCGGCCATCTCCAAGGCAGTCGCCCAACTTGTTCGCCGTGGCGAGCTTGAGCGTGTGTATCGTGGCATCTACATGCGGCCGAAATACAGCCAGTACACCGGTCGGGTTCATCGTCCTGGGCCTTGGGACTTGGTGAATCTGATTGCCAGGCAGAACCGTTGGAAGCTACAGATCCACGGCGCTGATGCCGTGAGGCGATTCGGGCTGAGTACACAGATGCCAGTCATTCCGATCTATTACACGAGCGGCCCCAGCCGATCGCTATTTATGGGGAAGGCCGAGATCAGGCTCGTGCATGCTGCTCCGATGGTGATGCAGTGCGCAGGAACCAAAGTGGGGATGACCATCAGTGCTCTGTTTTATCTCGGCAAAGGTGGTACTACGCCGGAGTGTGTTGCTGTAATCAAAAAAGCTCTCAGCCCCGAAGACCTTAGCAAAATAGTGGCCTGCAGAATGCCGAAATGGATGCGCGCAGCGCTGGAGACAACATGAGCCGGTAAGAAGCAGCCAGACACTCCATTTGGCTGCCTATCCCTCTATCAGAGTCGGACCTGCGTCTATTGCTGGCTGCCCTTCTCCATATTTATCCGCGCCCTGCGGATATAGCTCACCGACACGCTGAGCCGGCGGGCGATCTCTGCGTCGGAAAGGCCCCCGAATTCCGAGATAATTTCGGGTGTCATTTCGGGCAAAGGTCGCTTGTACGCTTGTATTCCAAGCTCCCTACGCATTTTTTTGACCGGAAAATTACTGATGCCTAAACGGTCAGCGACTTCTGTATCCGGCATCATCCCCAGTAGAGCTATGGCTTCGCTGGTCCAAATGTCCTCCAGTGGTTTGAAACGCTCACGACTGATCTTTGACTCTGGGATCTTCAGCTCCGCTCTCGCACGCTTGATTCGCTTGATGGAAACACCAAATCTTTTTGCCAGTCGGTAATTGGTTTCCTTTGCCAGTTGCACAATCAAATCAGGTGACAGCTCGGTGTCTTCGGGGCAGAACCCAAGAATGTTATTTGATTGGCGAAATCGTCGAACGGTGCTGGCGCCCAGCCCAAAGCGTCTGGCCACCTCCCGATCGCTCATTTTCCCAACGCATGCTTTCCAGTCATTCATCGTGCTCTCTCCTAATACATGAAACGACCAGGCAATTATTTGCGTGGCCTTGTATTCAGAGTGCGACTTTGAATACCCCCGGCTTACCAAGCTGCATAGCGAGGCATTGTTTGTAGCACCTGGGCCAGTGCGACCAATACCAAAATCCGCGCATGCGCGGGTTTTTGAATGCGCGTGCCGCATGACTCTGATCTCAGCCGTCCAGTCAAGATCAGCTAGTAGGTCAGCAGGTCTGTCTCGTAGCGCCGCTTTAGAGTGGCCTTGGGCATATTGGATGTATCGATGTGACGATTTTTCCGCGCATGCGCGGAATTTTGAACAACTCAAAAATAAAATTGCCTAGCGCGTAGCTCTACCCCCAAAACCAGTGGCCTTGGGAATTTCACTATCAGGTAGTAATCCAAAAAGTGAGAGCCCATAAATGCCAGATACATCCAATCATTCGGAGAGTGTGGACCAGCCACACATCAGCCCTGACTCACGGCATGCACAGCTGCTAGCGTTGGCTGCAGATGCTGGGCGTGATGTTGGTGTGATAGCGGAGATGCTGAGGTTTCTGGATGTTCATTCGCAGCTAATTGATTTCCCCCGAGTCATGCAGGGGTTTGTGAATGCGCTTGATGCCATGGACATAGCGCCAGAGCTCAGCCTAGGTGCGCGCGATCTCAGAGCCTGGCGGGACGAGTGCTGCTGGATTATTTCAATCCGAAACAATCCTGATTTTATTGCGGTTTTGGGCCCCATGTTTTACCAGGGAGATGAACGGCGTACGCGCAATCCGGTCATCGGTAAGGGCGTACAGGATCACGCCTTCCCCTACGCGACGCTGTGGCACGAGCCTGCGGATTCAGAAAGCCAGCTGGATTACTACCGTCTCATTGGCCAACTTCTTGTAGCTTATCAGCAACGGGCAGATGATCTGGGGCTGCGCGGGCAGAGATACAGCGCTTACCTTGAACTCCGAGCACTCTGCGCACTGCAGATACTGTCTATACCAGATGATCTTAATATATGGTCCAGCTCTGCTGTATTTGCGCAGGGTTGCCGCCAATTCGACGCCGGCAGTTCAATCGATTACCTAGCAGAGTACTACCCACCAATAGTTCGTCTGGTCCGCTATCTCGGTGGTGAGGAACCGCCAGAACGTCACGGTAGCGGTGGCCATCGTCAGCATGGCGGCTCAAATAGCGCAGGCCTAGGTGTACTGATTAGCCAAGGGGCCACCGAGTTCCCGCTCGAGGATCCAGACGACCCAGATTTGCTCCCTGGATATATAAGTTTCGTGGCGTCTCAACCGCTAGACGATAATTTAGATGAAGCACTGCCGCTGGGCGAAAGAACTGCTGCACGTGAAATATGTTTGATCGATACAAGAGGTGAAGTCAGACCATATGTAGCTGAATTGCTCAGCCATGAGGGTATGCTCGCTCATATTGCTCGCAGTCGGCAGTTTTTACCGTTTGGCTACAACCTGCTCACGCAGTATGAACTAGCAAACCTACTGTTTGGTGTCACTGATGAATTTTTGCTCTGTCGGGAGCGAATTCGTAATGCTCCTGCCCAAGAGCAGATACAGAATCGGAGGCGCTTGGAGGGTCTGCTGGCACTTCATCTAATGCTCTGGTTCGGTCGTACACTTGAGGACTGCAAAAAACTACGGATAGCTGAGCGCAATGCTCGCCCGAGCTCGGTGCTGGAGTTGGTTCTTGCTGATGAGACTGGGCCAGCGGAGTTCAGATTTTTTGCACCGACGCCAGACTATGCAGCGGAAGAGCTCCTGCCTCGAGATGCCGTTCGAGCATCTCAGCCAACAATCTCGGTACCGGACATGGTTGGGGCGGCTGCGCTTGTTATGGCAATCCGGGACTTGTCGCCGGTGAATGGCTCGGCCGTTATCACCTGCAAGATCAAAGATGTCGAGCGTGAAATCCGAATCCTATTGGGCGAGCTTGGAGGCGAAGATCCTCGCTACACGATGCACAAAGTACGCTCCTATCTTCATCGCCAAATCATCGCAGACTCTCACGATGTGGTTGCAGCCACCATGCTATCGGGGATGCCCTGTCTTTCGGCAAACACAGCGCTGTATTACAGCCAGTACAGCATCAACTATCTGCGACGCCTGTATTGCCAATCAGTACAGCGGGTGCTGGCTGCGGTTTATGCCACCGTAGGATTGGAGGCTCCTAGTGCCCCGATTCCCGCTGTTCCGGAGGCGGCTGTTGGTGCCCGAAATTGCCTTCGACTGGATACGGTAAAGGCTAATCTCGAGGCGTTGCTGGTAGTGCTGCGTAAACGCCCTCGAAAAAATCTTCAGCAGCTTGTTCATTGGCATAACTGCTTTTCGCTGTGGACGGTTCAAATGTTCTTTATGGCGACCGGATGTCGAGCTATTCGCGACCCGTTGAAGCAGGAAGACGAATTTATATCGCCTGGGGGACACGGCGCGCTGGGGGACAAAGGCTCAGATGATGGGCATATGAGTCGCCTAGTAGTGTTGACTGACCTGCTAAAACGACAGTTAAAAGCCTATAAGGCTCACTGCAGAGCAATTACCGCACAACTCGAGTTACATACACCGGCTCCTACCAACGGATTTTTCCTGCGCTTAACCGATGATGGTTGTCTTTGCTACGAGGAAATTCGGCCGCTCCATATCAAAGCTGTAATGCGCCAGATTGAGGGTTTCACACCTCATGCAGTAAATGGCTTCCGTAAGTTCTTGAGAACTGAGCTCGCCGAGCGCGGATGTCCGCCTGAAACACTGTCGGCTCTGATGGGCCATTGGCTGAGTGGCGAAGAACCACAAGATATTTACTCGAGCTTTTGTCCGCGCACCTATGTCCAGGGCCTTCATACCTACTTGTTGTCACTCATGCGGGAGCTCGGTTGGACGGTTCGCAACAGCCACCTGGTTGTGGAGGCTGATGCATGAATAGCTCACGACTTTCGGATGAAATGCTGTCTGTTGTCTGGAGCCCGGATAAACATGATCCAGAGTGGAAAAGCGGATATCTGATAACACTCCGGGAGCGCTGCCAAAACTCCGGCAACAGCATCGGTGAATGGCTCTGCGGACAACGTTTGCTGCGTAGCTTTCCCATCAAGGAGATGCAAAATCTCGAGAATCAGCTCGAAAGCTCGACATTGCGCAACACATTGCTAGATGTTACGCGTCGGGCACAGCGTTTTAATCCGAGCTTGCCGCTGGCTCGAATAGCGATCGAAACGCAGCGCCGCCCTAATCCGATTAACCCAGACCTATACAACTCAGAGAATCTGTCGGCCAGTCAAGACTTGGTTGATTCGATGGGGCGCGCCATCAGGCGTGATCTAGATCAACTCACACCCCATGCGCGGATTGGGCTGCTTCTACTGAGTGCTGCCTATTATGGCGCTCTGATGGACATTCCCCAACTGAACGCGCTGACTCAGCTTGATCCTGGGCAGGTCATTTGGATATCCGGAGTACCAGAGTTTCGGTTGCAACTCTCAATCCGAGGTCAACCTGAGGCTGAGAACCGGCAGTGGTTTCCAGACCCAATAACGCTCTCGCTTCTGTCGCGCTGCGCTGCAGATCTAGCCGAGAACCGGTCTTACTTGGATCGAAAGGGCGGGAAGTTAAGGTGTATTCAAGCGGCGCTGGCCAAAGGAGAAATTTGCCCTGATAACCAGCCAGCCTCTCTAGAGCGAGTGTTTGAGTTGCTGCGTATTGAGCGTCAAACACAGTTGCCACAGCTGCTAATAAATTATGCTACAAGATCCAGCTTTGTGTCGCATTCTGTTTTGTCGGACTCTTGGCAGCATTTGAACAGGGACGCACCGGTACCAAGTAGCGAAGAGAAGCAGAAACGGAAAAAACACCGATTTCGCAGACCCCGAAAAAATGTTCCCGAATGGTTGACTGTATTGTGCCGAAAAGTCCGCAAGCGGCAAATTTCACCAGTCGAGAATATACCTCCACCTCAGACGCTTGAAGCTTTGATCAATGGCTGGGCGGCACTCCTGCTTCACGGCCGCTCGTTTTACGGCAACATGTTACGGCCTAAAACAGTTGCCAACTATGTTCGGGATGTCGGTGTAGGTTTGGACAATCTGCTCTGTGCCGACTCGATCTTGGAAGTTTCGCCGGATGCGCTTGAGGAGCTCTATGAGCTGATGCTAGAGGCTCAGCCCACCTCGTCTATGAGGAGGAATCTCGCCAGGGGATTATTGGAGTTTCATGGTCACCTGCAGAAAACTTTTGCGTATCCGCCAATCAGCCCCTATAGCACGCTGGGCATTGGGAAAACACCTCAGTTCGTCGATGCTCAGATCCTCAATGAGGACCAATATCGTCTGGTCCTCCGGGACTTAGCCACAGGCCCTTTGAGCCAGCGCTCACCACGTCTCGCCATCGTTGCTCAAGCCATGATGATCTTCGGATTTCGTCTGGGATTGCGCCGCAATGAGGCGCTGAAATTGCTGCGTCGAGACCTGCAATTGCCTTCGCTGTCTGATGCGCGAGCCGCTGCAGTAAGGCGTCGACATCAGAACCTCAAGCGGCTATCGCCTGAACGATTTACTGTTCTCGAGCGACCGATCAACTTGCTTATTCGACCACATGCTCAGCGCGCGTTAAAAACACGCAACTCGACACGGACGCTGCCACTTCACGTGTTGCTTGAGCCAGATGAGTTGCAGCTCATTGAGCGCCTGGCCCAGCTGCGCGATGACGAAGAGCTGAAGAGTCCATATTCGGAATTCTTGTTCTGTATCCCGGAATTCCAGACTCGATGGGTATCTGAGTCAACACTGATGCCAGCTATTCATGACGCACTACGCCGGGTGACTGGGTGCAGCGATATGCACTATCACCACCTGAGGCATTCGGCCGCGACTTGGCTGACGTTTAAGTTAGCCGCGTCAGCATTCGGTATTAGTCAGGAGGCTGGGTTGCTGTTCGGTGAGCATCCGCAAGCCATGAAATGGCTGCTGGACACAGAACGGTTCAATCGAGCCTTTCTTCACTCTCCGGAGTCCGCCACTCGACGTGTGATCCATATCACCAGCGCTGTGCTCGGGCATGCGAGTCCCAAAACATCCTTGCTCTACTACATCCATTGCATGCCATGGTTATCGGCGCTGTGCTGGCAGTGGAATCCTGAATTTTGGCCGCCTGGCCATGTCATTGCGAAAATTGCCCAGGTCAGTTTGCCAAACAAACCGGACGACCTACCTGCACCAGGCCTGCCTGCAGAGATTCGGCACATGCGGAGAATCATCGGTCGCATGCGGGTCTATAGGCGCAGCAACCAAGGAAAAATTAAGCGTCCGCTGATTTCCCATCAGAAGAGTGACGGTGGATGGGCACTGACGAGAATGAATGAAATCTCATCCATGCTCTCCTATGAGGCATACGCGGAGGCATCGGGGCAGTCGGTCAACATGGACTGGGTTGAGTTTACCGAGGCTGATCGATCAGCCATGTTGGAACGGGCGAGGTACATTAGCCACCTCGGCAAGCATCGCCTGCAGAGCCCAGCAATTTCTGACTCAGATAATAGAATTGAGCTTGTCCCAAGACCGCCTAAACACGGAGGTCTGGCCGGGGTGGTGGCCTATGCGGATCAGCTCTATCGCCTGCTAAGCAGCCGGCATAAAGCCAAAGCTGGTCGAGTGCTGGACGATTTCGTGGAACGCTGCTGGGCGAGCGAGACGACACTGCGCTTCTACTCCGGTAGGGATGATCAGAGTGCTCGTGAGTACCTGTGGCTGTTATCTGAGCTGGGCGTCCCTTGGGCTGATATTGAGTTCATCATTTACGATGAACGCACGCCCAGGCAAACCAAAAGTCGTTGGCGCACGGTTCTGGGAAAACCTCGTTTGAGGTTCATTGAACAAGTCCCGGAGAATCGAAGCAGCCAGAACAGTCACATAGGCATTCGAGTGATGCTGCGTTTGCCAGGTGCCAAGCCCACTGCTCAGGAGCAGAACCATCACTCCGGCGCCGCCTTGCGCTACCTGATGTTGATGGCTTCCATCGACTGGCATTTTCGTGCCTGACCATGTCCGGAGGGCATTCAGCCCTCCGGATCATCCTGCAATTCTAGCAAGTCTCCCACTTGGCAGTTCAGGTACTGGCAGATCGACTCCAGGTCCTTGAGCTCTACCCTCTGCGCGGTCTCGTGATACAGCCGCGTGAGGGTTCCGCGGTTGATCCCGGTGTCCCTGACCACGTCGCTGATCTTCAGTTTCCGCTCGCCGAGTAAGCGGGATAAATGGCACTTGACCATCCCAATCTCCAAAAATGATCTACAGAAGATCATTTTGTCCTTGCAAAGCTCAAAATGAGCGTTATATTGATCTGCAGGAGATCATTATGAGCATTCACAAGCTCATAAGAATCCGCTGTCGTTCAATTTAGCAGAGAGGGCATAACCATGTCTCACACATACCTGACTACCGAGGAACTGGCCACGCGCATGAGGTACGACGCGCGCACCATCCGTAATCGCTTGAAAGATTCAGTCCTGCTCGAAGGAATTCACTACTTCCGTCCCTTTGGCGGCCGCAAGATTCTTTTCATCTGGGAAGCTGTCGAAGAAGACATGCAGAAATTCTCGCGGGCTTCTGGGCTGGTTCCGATGGCTGGTGGAGGCATCTGCCATGGGTAAGATTCGTGCCCGTGCCGACAACGAAAAGTTGTTCTTTGACTTCACCTACCTGGATCAGCGCTGCCGCGAGCAGACCACGTTGCCTGATACGCCTGCTAACCGGAAAAAGCTGGAGAAGATCCTTGAGCGCATAGAGGCGGAAATCACCCTCGGCTGCTTCGACTACGCCACCTACTTCCCTCAAAGCAGCAAAGTGCAAGAGATCAGTCGGCTGCAGGCTGGCTGTGCATCGCTGAAAACACCACTGTTCAAGGATTTTGCCGAATTGTGGTTTGAGGAGATGAGGGTCGAGTGGCGTGATACGCACGCCAAAACCGTGCGCCTTACCCTTGATAAGCATTTACTGCCTGAGTTCGGCAAAAAAGAGGTCAGCGCCATCACCAAAGCAGAACTTCTGTCATTCCGTTCGGCACTCGGCAAAGTCCCCGGACAGAAAGGTCAGAGTCTGACAGCGACGCGAATCAACCACATCATGACGCCATTGCGCATGATCCTTAGTGAGGCAGCTGACCGCTTCGAGTTTACCTCGCCATATCTCAACATCAAATCACTGAAAGTCCCCAAGACAGACGTGGAACCCTTCACCTTGGATGAGGTGCTGCAGATCCTCAGCACAGTGCGTGAGGACTTCCGCAACTACTACACCGTGCGCTTTTTCACAGGCATGCGGACGGCCGAAGTTGATGGTCTGCAATGGAAGTATGTCGACTTTCAGCGGCGGCAGATTCTGATCCGTGAAACCTGGGTGGGCGGCAAGCTCGACTACACCAAGAACGACGGCTCACAGCGTGAGATCGACATGTCCGAGCCGGTTTACCAGGCGTTCCTCGGCCAGCGGGAGAAAACCGGCAGCGGACAGTTTGTCTTTAGCACCCGCGAAGGTACGCCGCACGCATACCGCAACATCAACGACCGGGTTTGGTATCCGCTGCTGCGTCACCTGGGTTTGCGTAGGCGGCGTCCCTACCAAACCCGTCATACGGCCGCGACCCTCTGGCTGGCTGCAGGCGAAAACCCGGAGTGGATCGCCAGGCAGATGGGGCACACCACCACCGAGATGCTGTTCCGTGTCTATTCGCGCTATGTCCCCAACCTGACCCGGCGTGATGGCAGTGCCTTCGACAACCTGATCAAAGCCAATCTCAAGGCCTGAGGAGCTTCCAAATGAAACTGATCAAACGTGACAACGTAACCCCCCTTCATCCATCGATGGAGGCCCGCGAGCATCAGTACCTCAAGCACTTGGCTTCAGCCATGAGTCATTACCTTGAGAACCCTCATGGCACAGAGCTTGTTTGCATCCTCGGCTCCGGCTACGAGAAAGATAATCGGCATGCCCTCGAAACCTGGGTCGCCTACCACCGTAATGAAGTGTTCGAAAAGCGCCTGGAGGGCCGAAGCCCGCTGGACTTCTTGATCGAGAAGCTTGAGAGCCTGTTGGGTAACTAAGTTCGAAGGGGCCGAAAGGCCCCTGCATTGTTCTACCTTGGCAGTGACGAGACTGTTCCATTCATTCGCCAATCTTCGTTTGTGTGGGGTTACCAGTCCCTGCCGGCCGCAGCTCAACTTGAACATGTAGTCAGGCATGTAAGGACCCGGATCGACGGATTGGTTTACTATCCCGGGCGCGAACCAGAGCACATTTTTCTCCTGCCCGCTCATGGGCAAGAGGGGGCGGGAGTATAGTGACAGTGGTAAAGAAGCAGCTCGTATTGGCCAGCTGGGTGGGCGGGAATGATCTCAAAGCAGTTGCTGGTGCTGAGGCTGGCCCGATTCTGGCGACCCTGAACACGGTGGCTGTTGATAAAGTCGAGCTGCTTTGTTCATACCCCGCCGAGCGCGTTGAACCCTACCTAGCCTGGCTGCGCCAGCAGGTCGATGTATCAATCACCGCGCATTACGTCTCCCTGTCTTCCCCCGTTCATTTCGGGGAGATCTACCAGGCCGCCAGTCAGCATTTAAAGCGCCTGAGTACTTCCAGCAATCAGCTTTCCATTCTGCTCAGTCCCGGCACACCGGCCATGCAAGCGGTGTGGATTCTGCTGGGCAAAACGCGCTATCCGGCGACCTTCTACCAGTCCTCACTTGAGCAAGGCGTTCAGCAGGTCGAAGTGCCTTTCGAGATCGCGGCCGAGTATGTGCCGGCCGCCAATACCATCAGCACCGACAAGCTGGTTCAACTCGCCGGGCTGGATGCCCCCGTGGATGCAGCCTTCGACAGCATCGTGACGCAGAGCGAGCGCATGCTGGCACTCAAGGCGCAGGCGCAGATACTCGCGACGAAGCAGGTCCCAGTACTGATTTACGGTGAAACCGGCACCGGTAAAGAGCTGTTTGCCCGTGCCATTCACAACGCCGGTCCACGTTCTGCAGCGCCCTTTGTTGCGGTGAACTGCGGTGCCATCGTGCCGGAGCTGATCGACTCCACCTTGTTTGGCCACAAGAAGGGCGCATTCACTGGCGCTATTACAGATCGGCCCGGGGTGTTCCAACAGGCCCATGGCGGCACGCTGTTTCTGGATGAGTTCGGTGAGCTAACGCCGGATGTGCAAGTGCGCCTCCTGCGCGTACTGCAGGAAGGCACCTTTACTCCGGTAGGCTCCAGCCAGGAGCTCAAGGTCGATGTGCGGCTGATCACCGCTACTCACCGCAACCTGATGCAGGAAGTTGCTCGCGGGCGCTTCCGTGAAGACCTGTTTTATCGCATCGCTGTGGGTGTGCTGCACCTCCCGCCGCTCAGAGAGCGCGAAGGTGATCTGCTGTT
This sequence comes from Pseudomonas tohonis, assembly GCF_012767755.2. Lineage (NCBI taxonomy): Bacteria > Pseudomonadati > Pseudomonadota > Gammaproteobacteria > Pseudomonadales > Pseudomonadaceae > Pseudomonas > Pseudomonas tohonis. The sequence continues at coordinate 6,541,449 of NZ_AP023189.1, read as the reverse complement.
ACTGTCGGAAAAGCTGCTGGCCGGCATTGCCAGCCAGGATGCCAGCCTCGGCGATAAGAAAATTTCCGCAGAAGCAAAAAATCTTATCCTTCAGCATCCCTGGCGTGGCAACGTTCGCGAACTGCAATCCACCTTGTTGCGCGCGGCTCTCTGGTGCTCGGGCAATCTGATTGCTGCTCATGATATCGAGCAAGCGCTGTTCAAATTGCCGCACGCGCAGGCCGATGTACTGGCCATGGATGTTGCGCAAGGCATTGATCTACAAAAGATAATCGCCGACGTGGCAGGGCATTATCTGCGCAAGGCGCTGACGCTTACCGGCAACAACAAGACCCGTGCGGCCAACCTGCTTGGCCTCAAAAGCCAGCAGACGCTGAGCAATTGGATGGACAAATACGGCATCGAATAAAACTTGGCACGGTCCTCGCTCTAGGACCGTTATGGACAGAATCGCCTACATGAAATCAGTCAACTTCGAGTTTCTCCGCACCGGCAACGAACTGCTGGCGAACCTCGCTGGCCTCGCCGAAGCCGTTCTGCACATCGATCCGGGCAGCGCGCTCACTCGCCTGCGCAGCTTCGCCGAAGAGCTGACCAAAGCCATCTACAAGGAAGAGCTGCTGCCGCGTATGCCGCAGTCAACCTTTTACGATCTGGTGAAAAGCTCGGTATTCACCGACTGCGTCAGCAAGCCGCTGGTTCACCAGATCAACTTCCTCCGTATCCAGGGCAACGACACCGCTCACGGCGCTGAAGGTGACCTGCGCAACGCACAGCTGGCACTAAAGACGGCTCATCAGTTGGCAATGTACATGGCCATCAAGTACTACGGCACGGCACAGGCCGATATTCCGCCCTTTGCCGAGGTGCAGGATCCGACCGCGACCCTTGCCCGCCTGCAGAAGACAGTTTCCAGCTACGAGAAGGAGCTAAATCAGCAGCAGGAAGAGTTGCAGCGTGTCATGGAGAAGCTGGAGCAGGAACGCACCCGCCATCTCGACAAGCTGGAACCGCCTGCCAAGCCTGACCAGCAGAAGCGTCAGCAGCAGAGCCAGAAGGTTGCCGACAGCCTGCAGTGGAACGAGGCCAAGACCCGCGCCCTGCTGATCGACGCCATGCTGGTGCAGGCGGGCTGGGATATCAGCAATCCCTCGCAGGTCGGCCAGGAAGTGGACGTCGACTTTCCCGATAACGTTTCTGGCAAGGGCCGTGCGGACTACGTGCTATGGGGTGATAACGGTCAGCCGCTGGCCGTGATCGAGGCCAAGAAGTCCGGCAATGTCAGCCTGCAGGCCGGGCGCGAACAGGCTCGCATGTATGCCGACGGCTTCGAGCGTATGGGCATGCAGCGCCCGGTGATCTTCTACAGTAACGGCTACGAGACCTTCATCTGGGACGATGCGCAGTACAACACCTACCGCCCGGTGTATGGCCTCTACAGCAAAGACAGCCTCGAATACCTGATCTATCAGCGGCAATACCGCAAGCCAGAGCTGGAACGTCATAACCCTGATCTGAACATCGCTGATCGCCCCTACCAGATCGAAGCCATCAAAACGGTTGCCGCTCACTTCCAGCAGCAGCGTCGCCGCGCGCTGATCATCCAGGCCACCGGCACGGGTAAGACCCGCGTGGCCATCGCATTGGCCGAGCTGCTGCTGCGCACCGGTTGGGCCAAGCGCGTGCTGTTCCTGTGTGACCGAAAAGAGCTGCGCGTGCAGGCCGATGAGGCCTTCAAGCAGAACCTGCCCAGCGAGCCGCGCTGCGTGATCGGTGAAACCAATAAGGTTGATCAGACCGCACGCGTCTACATTGCCACCTACCCGGGCATGATGAACCGCTTCGCCCAGCTCGACGTCGGCTTCTTCGACCTGATCATTGCCGACGAAAGCCACCGCAGTATCTACAACAAGTACCGTGACCTATTCGATTACTTTGATGCCCTGCAGGTAGGCCTCACCGCCACCCCGGTGAAGTTCATCAGCCGCAACACCTTCGACATCTTCGGCTGCGAGACCACTGACCCGACCTTCGAGTTTGGCCTCGATGCAGCCATCAACAATGATCCGCCTTACCTGGTACCGTTCCGTGTCAAAGACCTCACCACTGACTTCCTGCGCGATGGCATTCACTACAACGACCTGAGTGAAGAACAGCAGCGTCAGCTCGAAGAAGACCTCGGCGAGGAGGAGGCCAAGCGCACCACCATCGCCGGCAAGGATATCGGTCGCAAGATCTTCAGCGAAGACACCGATCGCATCATCCTGGAAAACCTGATCAACAACGGCATCAAGGACGAGACAGGCTCACTGGTTGGCAAGACCATCATCTTCGCCCAGCGTCAGGACCACGCCGAGCACCTGGAGGCGCTCTTCTGCAAGCTTTACCCGCAGTACGGCAGCAAGGTTTGCAAGGTCATCCACAACGCCATCCCGCATGTGGATACCTTGATCAAGGAATTCAAAAAGCCGGGCAACGACTTCCGCATCGCTATTTCGGTGGACATGCTTGATACCGGCATCGACGTGCCCGAAGTGGTCAACCTGGTCTTCGCCAAACCGGTCAAATCCTGGGTGAAGTTCTGGCAGATGATCGGACGCGGCACACGCCTGCGCCCCGACCTGTTTGGTCAGGGCAAGCACAAGACCGAGTTCCTCATCTTCGATCACTATGGCAACTTCGACTTCTTCGAGCAGGAATACGAAGAGCCGGAAGATCAGGGCGGCAAGTCGCTCCTGCAGACCACCTTCGAAGCGCGTCTGGAGCTGGCGCAGGCGGCACTCAAGCACAACCATGCCGCCGCCTTCGATGCGGCCATCGAACTGCTGCGTGCCGATATCAACGACCTGCCGGAGAGCAGCGTGGCCGTCAAACGCGAGCTGCGTGCCGTGCACCAGTTGCAGCAGGGCGACCAGCTGCAAAAGTTCGACGCCAAGACCCAGCACCTGCTGGCGACCACCATCGCCCCGCTGATGTCGGCTCGTGTCCTGCGCGACAAATATGCGACCGCGCTCGACAAACTTATCGCCGGTATCGAGCGCTGCCTGGTGGAGCAGGCCAGCTGTTTCGAGGATGGCAAGATCACCTTGCTGGAAGAGATCGACAAGCTCGCCATCAATATCCAGGCCGTGCGCCAGAAGGATGCCCTGATTGCGGAGGTGCGCAGCGCGGACTTCTGGCTCAACGCCAATGTAGGCAAGCTGGAGCGTGCGCGGCAGGAACTGCGCGGCATCATGAAATACCGCAAGTCTGGCGAAGGCCCGACCTATACCACTCCGGGCACCCGCACCGCCGATGGCGGTGTGCAGGAGGCTGAGCGTCAGATCAAGATCGCCGGGGCCAACGAGGCGATGATCTACCGGCGCCGCCTCAAGGACATCCTCGACGGCATGCTGGCTGCCAACCCGACCCTGCAGAAAATCCACAAGGGCGAGCCGATTGCCGAGCAGGAGCTGAACTCGCTCACCTCGACCATCCTCACCACCCACCCGGGCGTCAGCCTGCAGGTGCTCAATGAGTTCTATGGCCGCACCGCCAGCGAGCTGCAATTGACCGTGCGCGAGCTGATCGGTCTGGATCTGCAGGCCATCGAGCAGCATTTCGCCCAGTTCCTGCATAGCCACCCCAGCCTCACGGCCCAGCAGGTGCGCTTCATGAACCTGCTCAAAAGCTACATCGCCCAGCACGGTAGCATCGTCATCGAGAAACTCTATGACGCGCCTTTCTCCAGCATTTCCCACGAAGGCATCGACGGTGTGTTTACCCCCGCCGATGTAGGTGAACTAGTGGCCGTGCTCAAGCCCTTCTTGCGCGGGGAAATCCCGCCCACCAGTCACTAGGAGTCAATATGCAAGCCAGTCAGTGGACACCCGAGATCATCGTGATCTGCGCAGTGCTCGCCCTCGCCGCAGCTGTCATCGGCTTTGTGCTCGCAACCTTGCGCCAAAGCCGGCAAATAAACCAACTCGGTGCACAGCTTGAACAAGTGGCAGAGGCCAAGACTTCGACAGAAGCACAGTCGCAAATACTTCAGAGCCAGCTTCGCGAGTCAGAGGGCCGTAGCCAGGCGCTTCAAGTGGAGGAGGGCAAGCTCAAGGTGCAGCTCCAGGCATCGGTTGAAACCAACGCTCGCCTGATGCAAGAACTACAGGATCACAAAGCTGTGGCAAGTGATCTGCAGGTGAAGCTCGACCAAGCTAACCGGCAACATCACGAAGCTGCCAAGCGCTTGGAAGCAGCACAGACCAGTGTTCAGGGTCAGCAAGAGCAGATGAGGGAGTTGCGCGAACGTCTCGATACAACGAGCACGGCCAAAACCGCGCTGCAAGAGGAGCGTGATCGCCTGAAGGATGCATTGGCGAACGAGGAAACTCGCGCCAAGGTGGCGGAAACCTCCGAGCACGATGCCCGCGCGCAGTTGGCTGAAACCAAGCAGCAACTGCATGAGCAGGTAAAGGCGTTCGGCGAGCTCCAGGAGCGTTTCAATACCCTGTCATCGGAGCACACCAAGCTCAAAACCACCCTGAGTCAGCGCGAGGAGCACTTCCAGGAGCAGATGACGCAGCTGGCTGATGCGCGCAAGTCGCTGACCCAGGAGTTCGAGAACCTGGCCAACAAGATTTTCGAGGAGAAGGGCAAGACCTTCACCCAAACCAGCCAAACCAGCATCGACGGTATGCTCAAGCCATTCCGCGAGCAGATCGAAGGTTTCCAGAAGCGCATCAACGAAGTTCACGATGCGTCCCTGCAGGGCAACACCAGTCTCAACTCTGAAATCAAAAAGGTGCTGGAAATCGGCCTGCAGATGAGCAAAGAGGCCAACAACCTCACCTCCGCGCTCAAGGGCGACTCCCAGCAACGTGGGGCCTGGGGTGAGGCGCAACTGCGTCGCACGCTGGAAATGAGCGGGCTGATCGAAGAGGCACACTACGAAGTGCAGGCAGCCTTCAAAGATGCCGAGGGCCGCTCCAAGCAAACCGACTACCTGATCAAACTGCCTGACGGCAAACACATTATCATCGACAGCAAGGTCTCTCTGGTTGCTTACGACCGCGCCGTTGGCTCCGAGTCACCAGAGGAATACCAGCTGGCCATGGCTGAACATGTCAAAGCGGTGCGCAAGCATATCGATGACTTGGCATCCAAGGACTACACCAACCTAGCCGGCATTCACAGCCCTGACTTTGTGCTCATGTTCATGCCCATTGAGCCTGCCTACATTGAGGCCATGAAGCACAACAAGGATCTGTTCGAATACGGCTACAAGAAGCACATTGTGCTGGTTTCCCACACCACCCTAATTCCCATTCTGCGCACCGTCGCCAACCTGTGGATGATCGAGCGCAGCAATGCCGAAGCGCGTGAGATCAGCGAGAAGGCTGGCGAGATCTATAACCAGGTATGCCTTGTGGCTGAGCGCATCGGCAAGCTGGGCGGTACGCTGAATACGGCGAGCAATCACTACAACAGCGCGATAACAGCATTGGCGGGTCAACAGGGGCTATACGGCAAGATTGATCGCTTCAGCCAGCTGTCAGCCAAAGTCAGCAAGACCCTGCCGACGCTGGAGCCTGTTCATGTTGATTTCCAAAACGAGCGACTCTCGCTGATCGTCGAGGCCCTCGACGAGTCGCCTGAGCCAAACGAGAGCCTGCCGCAGCTACCAGCCGACGACCACGAAGGCGAGCAGTCCTCTCACACAGAAACCAGCCCTAAAAACGAATTCGAGTTCTTCTGATGCTAACTGGCAAAATCCGCAACGATATCGACAAGCTCTGGGAAAAATTCTGGACTGGCGGCATCACTAACCCGCTGACCGTAATCGAACAGATCAGTTACCTGATGTTCGCCCGCATGCTCGACATGCAGGAGGACGTGGCCGAGCGCAAAGCCAACCGCACCGGCAAGGCCTTCGATCGCCTGTTCCCCAATACTCCGGAAGGCCAGCTGCTGCGCTGGAAAAACTTCCGCAACATGAGCGGCAAGGAGCTGCACAGCCACCTCAAGCAAAAGGTCTATCCGTTCTTCGCCAAGCTGGGCAGCGCCGAAGGCGAGGGCGGTGAGCGTGAAGGCCTTGGCCATATCAGCGAGTACATGCAGGACGCCGATCTGGAGATCAAGAACGAGTCCGTGCTCACCTCCGCCGTGGAGATGATCAACGACCTGCCGCTGACCCAGAGCGACGTGAAGGGCGATATCTACGAATACCTGCTGAGCAAGCTCACCACCGCCGGCATCAACGGCCAGTTCCGCACCCCGCGTCATATCATCGACGCGATGATCGAGCTGATCGCTCCGCAACCGACCGAGGTGATCTGCGACCCGGCCTGCGGCACCGCCGGCTTCCTGGCCCGCACCATGGAATACCTCAACCGCGTGCACTCCAGCCCGGAAGGCACCTTCACCGACGAAGACGGCAACCTGCATTACTCGGGCGACCTGCTCGAACCCTACCGCCAGCACATCAACAGCCAGATGTTCTGGGGCTTTGACTTCGACACCACCATGCTGCGCGTCTCCAGCATGAACATGATGCTCCATGGGGTGAACGGCGCGAACATCCGCTATCAGGACTCCCTGAGCAAATCCATCAAGGAGCACTACCCGCGTCAGGAACAGAACTTCTTCGACGTGGTGCTGGCCAACCCGCCGTTTAAAGGCAGCCTGGACGAAACCAACACCAACCCCGACGTGCTTGGTCTGGTGAAAACCAAGAAAACCGAGCTGCTGTTCGTCGCCCATATCCTGCGCTCCCTCAAACTCGGTGGCCGTGCCGCCGTGATCGTGCCGGACGGCGTGCTGTTCGGCTCATCCAAGGCGCACCAGCAGCTGCGTCAGGAGCTGCTCGACAACAACCAACTGGAAGGCATCGTCAGTCTGCCCAGCGGTGTGTTCAAACCCTACGCCGGCGTCAGCACCGCCATCCTGATCTTCACCAAGGGTGGTACCACCGAGCGCGTGTGGTTCTACGACCTGCAGGCCGACGGCTACTCACTGGACGATAAGCGCAACGAGCTGAAAGGCGAGGGCAGCAATGACCTGCCCGACGCCATCGCCCAGTGGCACAAATACCGGCAGATGGTCGAGGGCAATATCAGCGCCAGCACCATCAATACCCTGTTCGGCGACAAGCGCAAAAAGGCCTTTGTCGTGCCAGCCGAGGATATCGCCGCCAACAAGTACGACCTCTCCATCAACCGGTACAAGGAAGTGGAGTACCAGCAGGAGCAGTACGAAGACCCCAAAGTGATCCTGCAACGGCTCAAAGGGCTGGAGCAGGAGATTCTGGCGGATCTGGATGAGCTGGAGGGAATGCTGTGAGTTGGCCGCTGGTTCAGATTGGCAGGTGTGTCGAGAAGGTTCGGACGTGGAACCCTACTGGTGGGCCGGAGTGTATTTTCCAGTATGTGGATCTTAGCTCTGTCGATAAAAGCAAAAAAATTATTGACTTAGATGATGTGGCGGAGATTTCTTCTGCAGACGCCCCAAGCCGTGCTCGTCAGTTGGTTGTGACAGGCGATGTTTTGGTTGCAACAGTTCGGCCGAATCTGAATGGGGTGGCTGTGGTTCCCGCGGAGCTGAATGGTGCGACTGCTTCTACTGGATACTGTGTTCTCCGAGCTGACGAAAAAAATCTGCATGGGCGGTATTTGTTTTATTGGGTTCAAACAGATTCTTTTGTTGAGGAAATGATGTCTAAAGCTACTGGAGCTAACTATCCAGCGGTTTCGGACAAGATAATAAAAGAGAGCCAAATCCCCCTCCCCCCCCTGCCCGAACAAAAGCGCATCGCCGCCATCCTCGACAAGGCCGACGCTATCCGCCGCAAACGCCAGCAAGCTATTCAGCTCGCCGACGACTTCCTCCGCGCCGTGTTTCTGGACATGTTCGGCGACCCGGTGAGCAATCCGAAGGGGTGGGAGGTCAAGCCTCTGGGTAGTCTGGTCGTCAACAAGGATGGAAAAAGGATACCTATAAAAGCTTCAGATCGTGCTGATATGGCAGGAGAGTATCCTTATTACGGTGCGAGTGGCGTAATTGACTATGTGAATGATTTTATATTTGAGGGGCGGCACCTTCTTATTGGTGAAGATGGTGCAAATCTTCTAGCAAGATCAACGCCTATTGCGTTTATTGCTGATGGCCGGTACTGGGTTAATAATCACGCGCATGTCTTGGGCGAGAAGAATAGTCTATCGTTAGACTACCTTGCGTTTTCAATAAATATGCGGGGGCTTGAGTCTTTTGTGAGTGGTAGTGCTCAGCCAAAGCTGAATCAAGAGAATCTGAATAAGATTCCAATTCAAGTGCCGCCTCTGATTTTGGTTGATAAGTTTTCAGCCATTCTGAATGGGCGCCAGGAATATATGGAAAAAATGATTATCTCAGAGCCAGAGGTTCTGTTTAGTTCGCTCAGCCAAAAAGCCTTTTCAGGACAGTTATTTGCCAGGGAATCTCCATGCGTCTAGACACCTATCCGAGGCCTTGGTGCAGATTGCAGCTCCTTGGACGCAGTTAGGCGGCTTTCCAAAAGCGGCCTAAGCATCACATCTAGGCCATTCACCTGCCACCAGTCTGCCCAATGGGCAGCACTAGAGCATTAAAGCCATGCGCATTACGGAAATATCCCTGACCAACTTTCGCTCCTTTCAGGCCACCCAGTCCATCGCGCTGGCACCTGTGACGCTCCTTTTCGGACCGAACAGCGTAGGCAAAAGCTCGGTACTGATGGCGCTGTTCTACATCCAGCAAATTCTGGAGAAGGGGCAATGCGACCCCCAGCGCATTAATGCGCTGGGCGAAAAGCACGTTGGCGGTTTCAAGAGACTTGTTAACGGTCGGGATATTAGCAAGCGGATGGTCATAAAGTTGAGTCTCGATAAGTCCGGCTCAATTGGTGCCAGTTACAATCAGATCGTGGATCTGGTGGGTGACGATTTTGCGCTACCCGTTGAGAGTTCCACGGCCGATGCCAATCGGCTGGCCGTGGAATTTCATATCGCTTGGTCAAAAGCCGAGGATACGGCCTATGTGGCTTGTTATAGGGTGTGGCTGGATGACAGCCTGATTGCCGAGCTTGCTAGCGATGCTGGCCTAAAACAGCCCGTAATTACCTGGCTCAACTATCGTCATCCGGCTTTGTTAGCGGAGGCGGATCAGGATAACTATGAGGACTCTGCCTTTGTCAGTCGCTTCCATGAGTTGCTCAATGGCAATCGCAAGACGGAAACAGTTTCCAGGATAGATTCTGGGCGAAACACTGAGGTTTCCTTTGAGCATGCCGTCATCGGCTTCGCGGGGCTTGCCGGAGCCTTGCCGGTACCAGGTAAACGGCTTGAGACTGTCATCAATACGGATGATCCAATACTGACTGCGCGTTTGAACGAAATCCTCTCAGATGTGGTGGTCGCCCCCCTCGACAACTTGTTGGCGCTGCTTAACGATAGTCTGTGCATCGGACCGTTGCGCCTCATCCCGGATGCCCTGCATCAGCCTGATCCCTACCCTCAACAGAAGGGCTGGTATTCCGGTGCCGCCGCCTGGGATGTCACCGGACGATTGACCGCGGCCAGCATGGCAGAACTCAATCACTGGCTGAACACCGCAGAGACCTTGAATCTCGGCTATTCCCTGCGCTCGAAGAGCGTGATGAGCCAAGCCGCCTACACGGCAGGCGACGATACTTCCAGTGAGTTGCGGGCCTTACTTGAGACCTTCGGAGACGCCCTCAGCCTGGGCTTCTCTGAAGCGGATGCAGATGGCAATCCGTTGTCCGAAGAGCATTCAGTACCGCTAGCTGCACTGAAGAAACTGCTTGAGGCAGACAAAAATACCGCTGAAGCCAAAGCCCGGCAGCTAATGACAAAGGAGTTTCACAATAAGTGGGTGCTGTGGGACGACCTCAACAACATCGAGGTGGCCTTTTCCGAAGTGGGTGTCGGGATTTCTCAACTCTTCCCGCTGGTGGTCGCAGCGGTACAAGACAGGCAAGGCATCATTGCTTGCGAGCAGCCGGAACTGCATGTCCATCCTAGGATCCAGGTCGGCATCGGCGATTTGCTGACGCAAGCCAAAAAGAACACCACTTTCTTGATCGAAACCCACAGCGAACACCTGATGCTGCGGATCTTGCGTCGTATCCGTGAAACCTCCGAGCGCGAGTTGCCTGCGGGTCTGCAGCCCGTCTCTCCAGAAGATGTATCTATCGTCTACATGGAGCCAGGTGCGGCGGGGGTGAGAACCCGACGGATTGAAATAGACCATACGGGTGAGTTCGCCAGCCGCTGGCCCAATGGCTTCTTCGCTGAGCGTAGCGAGGAGCTGTTCTGATGCACGCCATATTTGCCATAGAGCCTGAAGCCATCAATAACTGGCAAGACTTGCGCTATGCCTTGGAGAAGTTTGGTTATAGCAAGGGGCTGCTGATCGCGCGCTATCCGAAGACCTGGATGCGGCTCGTGATGGAGGCTTGCCGTAGCAGAGGACTTGGCGATATCGAATTGAAGCGTATAGAGGAAAAACTACAGAGTGCCAAGGATGATCGCTTGGTACGGATAGGCTTGCCCTACGTGGGTACTAGCTGGTTGGAGAGTGTCAATGCTGAGGCTGTTTTAAGTCAACTATCAGCGGTCTTGGTGCGAAACAAAGTCGACCTAGATAAGTTTCATCGGATCGATGATGCAAGTGAGAGATTATTCGATAATCGCCGAGATTTTTGTGTTAAGCGGAATGCAAATGCGCTAGCAGAAGCTGCTAAGTATGTATTGGCTGCATCGGATCAAGTCGTGCTTGTAGACCCCTATTTTCAATCCAGGCGAAAATGCATAAAAGTGCTAAATTCTATGCTTAGCATTTGCGTGGCAAGTGGTGACCTGCCGAACCATATCTTTATCTTCTCAGACCACAGTAAAGATCACCGCCAACTAGGGGAGGTGAAACTTGAGTATGAGAATCAACTTAACGCCTGGGTGCAGCGCGGAGTCAGATTCAGTATTTTCAGGATGGCGGGTGACCAGTTGGATCAAGACGTCCATGCACGCTATCTATTTAATCAAAAGGCAGGTCTTCGCTTTGATCGGGGCTTTGTTGAGCCCGAAGCTCATAATGAACGGGAACATGAGACTGACGTTGTCTGTATGGATACAGATCTCGTCAATAGATTGTATGCGCGTTTCATTGAGGCACGCGCAACGATCGATGTGGTAGATGAAATTTTGCTGTAGGGCTCCCAAGCAAGCCTTCAGAGCGCGTTTAAATCTCATGCTCTTTGGTTACGCTCTTCGAGTTGTTGCGTGCGTTTTTCCCATTATTGTTAGGCGTAGCGGCTGGAGCTGGATACCAGCAATCAGCCGAAAAATCGGATACGCATTGCGATCAGTCACCCGATCAGACGCTTGACTAATGTTGCGCCTCTTCAGTTTGGTTGCTGAAGATAGTGCCATGCAGGAACGTGTTTCGCTCTTGAGGACTCGTCAGCGAAAATTTGGCGATATGTGAATGAGCCATTTCTTTCAATTGCTCCTGCCACCTCTCCTTTAATTCTTGGTCTTTAATATTGCGTCCATCCAGAACCTCTATTGGAAATACCTCTGTTAGGTCCACGGGTAGAGCATGAACCGTGCCGATGCGAGAGCGTAAATTGGCCGAGCAAAGCTCTACCACTAGTCCAGTGATCCCCTTCCCCATCAGTTGCTTTAAAACCTTGATTTTATTCTTCGTCGTAAAATTCGTCGCTTTAAGCAGGGAGTTGTAATACGGCTTGAAGTGGTTGATCAGTCCCGCCTCCGCTAGCGACACGACTTCCTTACGACTCAACCGAACACTTCGGAGGCGATCGAAATGAGCCGAATCCTGCTGGGCGGAGGCTTGGGCATCAACATTAAAATCACCTCCATTACTAATGATCGTCCTGCCGTGCTCGAATCGATACAGCAATAGAAGCAACTCGCGCTCCGGGAAGTGCGTGGAGGTTTCGGCGAGGATTTGCTGAAATTTGCTATGCGAAAGCAAGCGATCTAGAGCAGTCCGCGACCCGGTTCGTCCAATACTCTGTCCCACATAGAGTACCTCCAGATCGGTATCATGCATTTCCAGCTCACTTTTAGCGTCCGCGATAATGACGTTTACCGCAATAAAGTGCTTGCCCTTTGGAGTCAGCACAATCAACGATGTACCATTAAGAGCTACTGCGACATCCTGAATGGTTATGCCATCCGGCACTGATGATGGGCTAATTTCATACACGAAGGGGACTGCACTCATCCCTTGTTCTCGCATCACCAAAAAATCTCCGGTGATAATCCGGCCATTTAAGGTGAACCCGTCGGGCTTCAAGTAAATACGTTGGCGGCGGACGATGAGATAGATGTTGCAGTCTAAAAGGGCGGCCTTGTGTGTCGGATTGTCTTTGACACGATAGAGATCCGCCGGCGTAAGCATTGCAGGGGAGCTTGAGTAGAGATGGGTAGCCCCTTCCATAGAAAACTGGCGGTTGATCTCGCCGAAACCGGTCATGCATTGCTCCAATAAGTCACGAGTTTAAAATTGCCAGTTGTTTTGGGTAAACCCACAGCCAGAAACAGCCATTCTTTCAAATCTGTTTTTGTCCCGTTGGTGGCGGTGGAGCTTCATCAGTCAAGATCGGCGGTCAAAGGCTGAGCCAGGCCTTAAGCCGAGTCCAGATGCTACGGGAGTGCGCAGTCGAACTCTGGCCACCAGTAGTGGAACCGGGTAACTCACGACGCACTTCATGCAGCGAGCCATAATGCGCAGCTTTGGCCTTCTTATCGCGTAGACGCTCCGCCTCTATCTGGCCTTGCGACCATGGCCCCGCCTCCAAAACTCGACCCCGCTGGATCACGTAGTGCGACCGGCACTTCTGATTCCAGTTGCCTACGGAGGGCTGAAGCGAGATGGACTCACCATCGAACGTCATCCGCCAGTCGGTCGGCGTGAATGGGGTTACCACGCGATCCCCGCAACCGCAGCAGCACGAGTGCACTGCGGTTGCGTAGTCCATCGAGATGTACAAGATGCCAGGCTCCAACTCGCGTGGAACGTTTCGCACAAAACGATGTTCCAGACTCAGATGGCGCATCATGATTGGTCTCCGTTGAGCAACATGCTCCCATCGGTTGTGTACGTGCTGTGATGCTCGCTCTCTAGGTCGCGGTAGAAGCCGCGGAGCTTTTTCCACTTCACTACTGCGAGGCAAGCATTCAACGCGTTCAGGTCGGCCACCTGGATATTGGATGCGTACACGTCCTGGCCTCCACCACCAGCGAAAGAGATGCGCCCTGCGTGGACATGCTCGCGTTTCGCCGGCGTGCTAGTCGTCACCCGCAGGATACCGCCCAAGCTACCGTTGCTAAGTTCAAGCCCCATCCCGACGTCGATGAAAGGCACACCAAGTGCTTCGAGCTTCGCCACCACGGCGCGCTTTTCTTCGCCCGCGTCCATGCTGATGAACGCAAACGTGATGCCGTCAAGCAGCCCCAGCGTCTCCGTTTTCATCTTCACGGGGTGAGCCACGATCCCGCGATGCATCCGTTCATAGATGCCCTTCAGGTAGTGCACCTTTTTAGGGGCGTCCCGCAACTCCTCGAGCGATGGCGCTCCGGGCGCGCGGAACGCGTTATGGGAAAGAAAGTCGTCATCGTCGAAGAGCCGGATTTCCCTCACCGGCGTTTTCGCGACCAGATCGAGGATGTACCCACCAGTACCACCTGCGCCGAGGATGCCCACCACCTCACCTTCCAGTTTGCTAGCTAGCGCGCCCAGGCCTACCCGGCTGGATGCTGTATCGAGATAGTTGAAGACGCTGGGCTCATTCTCATCATCAGCGCCACGGATCAGCCGTGGGCTGATACCGGGCTGCAAGACGGCCGCCGGGCCGGCCAAGATGGTCGCGTAGGTAGCCATCTTGGCGTAGTAGTCCGGGTAGCCATCCGGGTTGGGTTTACTGGAAAAGCTGTGCCTTGCGGTGAGCCCGTAACCGAGGTCGGTGTTGGGCGACGCATGGGAGATGCCTGGCAAGGGAGTCCCATTCGCGCTGCAGGGGAAGTCGCCGTCCCAGTGGATTACGTGTGTCTCTGGCTTGCGCGTCCGGTCCCCAGCCAAGTCAAGGCTGGACACCAGCGTGCCGGTGCGCACACGACATTGAGCGTCGACATAGGGCACTTCCAGCATCACTAGGAGACTCCCCTGAATGCGAACGAAGTAGCCCTCCGTACGCAACCGGGCCAGGTCGGCATTAAGACTGAACAGTTCGTGTGACATTGAAAATTGTCCCCTGTTTTTTGACTTCAACGGAGCCACCCTCAGCGAGTTCACCAGCGCGGGGGTGCGAGGCAGCATTGCGGTATGTCATCGAGAACTTGACGTTGGTCTCTGCCGGCGCGTTCGGATGGGACAACTTGACCACCTGTTCGAAGGTGACATGCTTGTCCGGCACAATCTCCTCGACAGCATTGACCACGATGACGTAGCCCTTTTGCGGCTTTAGGGCGGTGATAAACCGCTCAATGCCAGGGTTGTCGAGATTGATCCTGTCATCCGGCTCGATGAGGATGTCTTCGCCGCCTCGTACTTCCAGGAAGATGGCCTCTTCGGGCGAGGCGTCGGCTAGGTCATACAGAACGCTGCCCAGCAGCTCCGGGTGCCCCCAGGCCATCTGGCGATCGTTCAAAGAGAACTTGAAGGCGCGGTCGGACTTGAACGCAATGAAGCGCTCAGCACCCTTGCCTCGCAGATCCACTGTCTCGTCGAGACGAACGTCCTCAAAATCGCCCGAGGCGAGAAGTGCATAGAGTTGATAGTCGCTTCGGCGATCGAGCCCCGCGCTATCCAGGATTTGCCGGCCGGTGGGTACCGGGTCAGGCACGTCGATGTTGCGGAAGGTCAGTCCTTCCAAGCCGAAGCGGATGCGATAGGCGCCGGCCTCTCGCAGTGGACGATCCTCACGGATTGCGTCACCAACGTCGTCAAACGGAGAGTTTTTCATATGGTCCTCTAAAGTGTTGCGACAGAGTTTTTTCTGCCTTCAACTCTTTAATCGGACCCAGCGACTGCCGCCGGTAAACTTTTTTCAGAATTGTTTTGAGAGGGTTCCAGGGGGGACTGCACCACACACGAAAAAGGCCGGGCAGTTCGGGCAAGTGGCGTCCGAAGTATTTGTTCGGAACTGGCCGCCTCGGATTCCGCGGAAAATCTCGCCCAATTTTTCTTGGCGATTGCTCAACTCTTTGGTGCTGAGTTTCAACGGCTTGCTTTCAGCATCAGCTAGGTAGACCAGTTCCAGCTCGGCACCCGGGAACTCCGCTTGGGCCGCTAGTACAAATGCAGCTGCACCGACGTCCTTGCTGTCACGGCTGGGCGCATGGCCAGTTCTCACCCGGCGTATGGCCCGCTTTCCGTCTTTCACGAGGACATCATCCGGTGTTACTTCGATCTCATGGCCGTCTAGCACAATTCGCAGCGGGGTCGGAGCTTCAACCTGCGCGCCAGCCCTCGATGCCAGGAAGTATTGGAGCATGGTGGAGGCTATCGCACGGTAGTCATCGAAATAGCCATGTTCATGAAGCCCCTGAGCCGCGAAGGCCTGAGAAAGCAGATCCTCCCACTCAGCACTAGAGCTGCCCTGCGCGACGATCTTCCGGTAGACCTCACGAATCGCTTCATGCATATGCATAAATGAACTCATGCCGCGCCGGCCACCCACCTGAAGCAAGTGTGTGTAGAGGAATCGCCGTGCACACGATTCGTAAAGCGCGACCGCATCTGAGCTGAACCGCGGGGTTCCCGAGAAGACGATGGGTATTTGCGTATCGTCCGGGGCAGGAGGTAATACAGTAGTAGGCGTGACGGCGCGCCGTTGAGCTGGACCAATGCGATCCAGGAACTGCGATAGCGGCCTGGCACGCCCATTCGATGTTGAGGTCGCTCCGTAAAACGCCAGGCGTGTCTTCGCCCGGGACATTGCGACGTAGAACAAGCACTCCTGCTCTTCGTTGTGGGCCGCCTGTGCAATGTCTGTTGGCGCTGATGGAAAATTGACCCACCCTGCCGATTGAAATTTGACCCAGGGCGGATTGCTGATTTTGTTACCAGCAACTGTGGATAAGTCTACCAGCGCAGCTGCTGTTGCCCCCACTCCTTCGCTAGCCCAGTTCAGTTGTTTAAGACCTGCCACACGCAGCCATGTAGCAGGCCGTCGTCGCCATGAAATCAGAACGGCTCATCGTCCTCCGGTTCCTGGCCGCCCTTACGCTTTCGCTCCCGTGATTTGATCTTGGCCTGGGCCGCCAAGCTACTGTGTTGCAGGCGATAGGACTCGTTACCGGTTTCGACGATGTGGCAGTGGTGGGTCAGCCGATCCAGCAGGGCGGTGGTCATCTTGGCGTCGCCGAACACGCTCGACCATTCGGCGAAGCTCAGGTTGGTGGTGATCACCACGCTGGTGTGTTCGTACAGCTTGGACAGCAGGTGAAACAGCAACGCACCGCCAGCCTGGCTGAACGGCAGATAACCCAGTTCGTCGAGGATGACCAGATCCATGCGCAGCAGTGCCTGGGCGATCCGCCCGGCTTTGCCGTCGTGTTTTTCGCGCTCCAGCAGATTGACCAGATCGACCGTGGAGTAGAAGCGCACGCGCTTACCGTGCCGGGTGATGCCGGACACGGCCAGCGCGGTGGCTAGGTGGGTTTTACCGGTGCCTGGCCCACCGATCAGCACCACGTTCTGCGCGGTGTCGGTAAAGGCCAGGCTGGCCAGCTCGCTGATCAGGCGTGCGTCGGCGCTAGAGGCGTTGAAATCGAAGCTGGCCAGATCGCGGTGCATCGGCAGCTTGGCCATGTTCATCTGGTGGCTCACCGAGCGCATGGCGCGATCTGTGTGCTCTTGTTCCAGCAGGTGTTCGAGCAGCCACTTGGATGAGGCTGTGTTCGACTCACCCTGTGCAGTTAACTCCGCCCAGGCCGTGGCCATGCCGTGCAGGCGCAGTTCCTTGAGTTCCGCCATCAAATCACGCATGACCGATCTCCTTGGTCTGGCCACGCAGGCGGTCGTAGCGCGCCGTGTTGGCGACGGGGGCTTCCTTGAGCGACAAGTGGGTTTCGACGCTGGGTGGTGGTTCGGATGCTGTCAGCCGTGCCACGACATTGAGGATGTGTTCGGCGCTCAGGCTGCCGCTCTCCAGTACCAGCTCAACGGCTACCAGCACGGCATCGAGTCCGGCGACCGGTACGGCAGCCAGGACTTGCGCCATGATCCGGTCACCGCCGGCATGACGCCCCAGACCGTGCTTAAGCTGACGCAGCGGCGCCGGCAGATCAGCAAAGGGCGCGCCGTTGCGCAGCGCACCGGGCTTGCGTTCGATCAGCGGGAGGTAGTGCTGCCAGTCATAGCTGACCTGGTCGCGATCCAGCAAGCGGACATGGCTGGCGATCAGCGCGTCGTCAGCCACCACCTCGATTCGCGTCGGATACAAACGGCTGCTGACCCACTTACCCGCGTACTCACACGGCACCGAGTAGCGGTTGCGCCCGACGCTGACCAGGCAGGTGCTGGAGACCCGCGCAGGCCGCTCGACGTAACCGTCGAATGGCGCTGGCACAGGCATCAGTTCAGCGCGCTCCAACTCCAGCACTTCGGCCACACTCAGCCCGCTGTATTGAGGGTGCGTCAGCTCGTTCCAAAGCGCGCGGCAGCGCTGGCCCAGCCAGGCATTGAGTTCCTCGAAGGAGTGAAACTGGCAGTCCTGGGCGTCTAGCCAGATACGCCTGCGGCTGTCTTGCACGTTCTTTTCAACGATGCCCTTTTCCCAACCAGCGGCGACGTTGCAGAAGTCCGGATCGAACAGGTAATGCGCGCACATCACCGCAAAGCGCGCATTCACCGCCCGGCCTTTGCCCTTATTGACCTTGTCGACGGCGGTCTTCATGTTGTCGTAGATGCCCCGGCGCGGCACGCCGCCCAAGGAGCCGAACGAGCGTGTATGGGCGTCAAATAACATCTCATGGCCCTGGCTCGGATACGCCACAAGCCAGAACGCACGGCTGGCACACAGCTTCAGATGTGCCACCTGCATACGCCGGTAAATGCCGCCGACCAGCAAGCCTTCCTCGCTCCAGTCAAACTGAAACGCCTCGCCAAGAGCAAAGGTCAGCGGCACAAAGGCCTGCGACGCCTTGCCCTGTCCCCCTCGCCAGGCACGGATAAACGCGGTGAGCTGGCTGTAGCCACCGTCATAACCATCGGCTTTGATTTGCGCCAACAGCGCCTTGGCACTGCGCCGCTGTTGCTTGGGGCGCAGAGAATCGGCTTTTAGCGCCTGCTCTAGCGTGGCGTGAAAAGGGCTGAGTTTGTTAAAGATCGCGCGGCGTTGGTAGACCGGCGGCTTGGCCTCAGGTGCTCTGACCCACTTGCGAATCGTGTTGCGCGCCAACCCGGTGCGCTTGGCTATCTCATGCAGCGACAGCTTGTCGCGGAAATACATCCGGCGGATTTTGCCCATCATTTCCATACTGATCACCCTGTGTTCTCCTGCTCAAAAATTGAGCAGAAGCAGTTGAACACCTGGGTCAGTTTTCAGTCGGCAGAACAGCCTCTACTGGGTCAGTTTTCGGTCAGCGGCAACACAATGTCCTCTGCGCGCCCTTGACCACCTGCGACCATGCCTGCGGGTGGGGGACACTTTGATGTCCGAAGCGCCCCTGGGATAGAGTCCTTATTGACGCCGGCAATGTGAACCGCTGGAAATTCCAACCCTTTCGAGCCGTGGATAGTCATCAGGCGAACCGCATCAATCCCCTGGGCTGCCATTGGTAGCTGCCTCAAGTCTCTATCGTCCCGAAGGCGCAGCAGTCTCCTCACGCGATCAGAAAGCCGCTGGATCGGGAGACCCTGGCCGTTCGGCTGCGCCCGAACGAAGTTCATGAACTGCCAGATTGCGATGCCCTGAGCCTGGTCCGAGACGCTGGCTGAAGAAGCGATGCGGGCTGCTTGTCTAGTCCGGTCGAGCAGAAGGGTTGCCAGCACGATCCAAGGTTGGGAGGTCGCGTCGAAGCCTGCAAGAGCTGCATTGAGGGAAGAAAGAGCAGTCTGACCAGCAGGTGTCAGTTCAGCTGGAATGCTAAGTCGCCAAGCGCCAGGTTCCGCGTCGGTACCTCGTAGATGCTCGAAGACACAAACAGCGTCCTCCAAGCTCATGGCGAATTCTGGCCAGCAAGCCGTCCGGATCATCCCCATCGCGCGCCGATCCACGAGTAGCGACAGCACCGCGACGAGGTCTTTTACTTCCGGACGCTCAAACAGGCTGCCCAGGAAAAGCACTGGAATGCCGGCACGCTCGAGCTCACGTCCGACGTCCGAAAGTCGATCGTTGCCCCGGCAAAGGACTGCCTGGTCCCGATACCGATAGCCCGACTGACGAAGCTCTTGAATGCCATCAGCGATGGCCGAGGTCAGCAGGGAGGCGTTGTCCACTGTGATGATTTCGGGCAGCTTTCCGCTTGGACCTCTATCCGCCTCAAGGGCCTCTTCTCCATCAGCTGCGGACATACCTGCAGCAAAAGCAGAAAAGGCATGGACAACTTCAGGGGTGGAACGGTAGTTGATTTTCAGGCTGTCCCGTACCGCGCCAGGGAAATCTTGGCAACCGAAGCGGGCCATGTTGAACGAAGAGGCGCCGCGGAACCGATAGATCGACTGCTTGGCGTCCCCCACCACCCAGAGGTTATTGCCTGACGGCTTCAGTGTCGCAAGAAGCCGAACGCTACTGTGGTTCACGTCCTGATACTCGTCGACCAGAATGTGGTCATAGTCGCTCTGCAACTGCCTTCGAACGGCTTCATCGCTCTCCAGTAGTTGAACCGGGCGCATAACCAGGTCGCCAAAGTCGACACACTGAGCGAGTGTTTTGAGCTCTTCATAGCGAGCGTAGACCTTGGCAACTTCTGCCGCTTTCTCCGCAGCCTCCACCTCGCTCGGGTTACTCGCCGCGTTAGCCATTGCATTGGCCAGCGCAAGATAGCCCGCCGCATCAACAACTTCATCCTTGGCGCGTGAGACCGCGGTCAGGATTTCAGCAGCTGTCTGAGATGGATCGTAAAGGTTGCGATAGTGGGTCAGGCCTAGCCGAGGAAATTCGTTTTCAAGCAATTCTACTGCTTCGGTTCGGTCCATCAGGCGGGGATCGACCGGAAGGCCACATCGGTCGTTGAATCGTCTGAGGATGTCCAGTCCAAAGCTATGGAAGGTCCCAATGCAGAGCGCTGCGGCTTCCGCTGGCCGCTTCAGCGCGATCCGCTCGGACATCTCCGCAGCGGCCTTGTTCGAGAAGGTCAGGAGAAGGATACGTCTTGGATCTACCCCCTCATCCAACAAGCTCTCAACTCGCGCCACCAGCGTGCGGGTCTTTCCGGTGCCCGGTCCAGCTTGGAGAAGGAACGCGTCCCCGCGATGGTTGGCTGCCGTTTTTTGCTTCTCGTTGAGTGGAATTTCGACAGGCGCTTCTGCAGCAACTACTGGCACAGGGGGGAGCAAAAGCGCATCAAGCATCTGCTGTGCGACGACCTCGAAGGGGGCACTCAACCGGTTTGCAATCTCCGAGCAGGTCTGGCCTTGAGTAACGTGCAAATCAAAGACTCGCGACCGTGGCAGCAGCAACTCTCTCGCGAAGAGGTCCATCTGGACTTCTCGGCGCTGCCTTCGGCTGTAATCGACTACGCGCTCCATGCCAACTGGCGCAGCCTCAGAGGTTCGCGCTGGATCGATCTGAAATGCTGACCCCTCCTCTTCCTCACCATCGCCTAGCTCGGCGTGCCCGATTTCATGGGCGACGAGAAAGGCTTGCTCGAACGGTGTCCCTAAGTCCTCATGAACAATCAGCTGCAAGGCGGCATCAAACGTTGCGCGCGCCCCGTCCAGGATTGAAGCACCAGGGAGGCACCTTTCAACCGTGATGCCCAGCGTCTCCGCTATGTATTCGGCTAACTGATAAGGAGACCATGGATCGCTGCCGTGTTCGACTGCTTCATAATGCAAGCGCTTCGCATGCTGGCGAGCGAGTTCTAGTTGGTCCATGGTCAGTCATCGTCGTGGAGCAGTCGTGAAATGCGCTCCTCATCCATCCCCGCCTCTCTTAAAAGGCGTTCAAGCGGGACTTTTTCGGCCGGGGCTGGCTTGTCATCTGACTTGTTTGCACGAAGCGCTGATGCCTGCGCAGGCAAGAGGAGAAACGACTGAACAACAGAGACTGATGTTTGTAGCGCGTTAGCTAAGCGCTCGAGGAACCGGCTTGGCAACGTCGCAACATCTATTCGTCGCTCGCGAATGGCGACGCCGACCTGCATGGGTAATCCGAGAGCTTTGGCTGCTAAAGCGAAGGTCCTTGGCGAGGCGGCCTGCAGGATTTCCACCGTGACTACGGACTCGCGGAGCCGGCCCATTTTAGCGCTCACGGCGGCGAGCTCTTGGGCGCTGAGCGGAAGGTCCTCGTCGACTTGCCGGGAAAGCTCTCTGGCGAGATCGACAAGGTCGGCAGCGAACTGGGGATAGTCGGCAAGATACTTTTTGAGGACCTCGGACCCTGGCTCGAAATCCATCGCGAAAGCGTTCATGACGTCTTCGCTAGAAATTGGCGAACGCTTAGTCATCACAGTCCCCCCTTGCGTTCAAGACGCAGTCGCAGAGTCGCAAAGGCCTTGTCGCGGTGCGTACGGATGGTTTTCTCGCTCTTGCCCAGTGCTTTGCTTATGGTCACGACAGAGGGGTCTTGCGAGTCGATGGGAATCTCTTGGCGCCACATTTCGACGATTCTTCTTTGGAGTTCAGGCAGACTATCAATCTCTTCGTCGAGCCGTAGCCGGTAAAATTTTTCGTCGAGCTCGCGGGGGTCAAAAGGGTCGTAGCCACCAATTGCCTCGTCCAGGGCGTTGTAAGCACCATCCTCATCCGTGCCCAGCTCTTCACTCTGGCTATCACGCTTCCAATGGCGATCACTGGCATCCTTTCGGTCTTTGGCGATGGCCGAGTTAAAGTTTATCTCGTAGTAATCCAAGCGGTCGTCATAGGACGCTCGATCGCTGAGCAGCAGGTCAACGAAATGGTCGACGACATCATCTCGGATGTTTGTCTTGGTAAGTGAGGCTGTGGCCTCGCCTGCATTCTCGGCGCGAGGCAGGAGAAGGTAAACGCGCTGGAGTAGAAGCTCAGTTAGCCTTTCGCGATGCATCCCGGCTCCCACGTTCCGGACAAAGTGCACCAACACTTCCGGTGAGACAAAGCCGGGGGAGGTGCGGGAGCAAATGGACGCTCTGCGCTCAAGTTCGGAGGGGCTAACGGCCGTCAAATCATGAATTTCGGCTTCGACGGCCGGACGCCGCTGATACAACGTTCCATCAAGTTTGATCTTGCGAAGGGGACGCGCCACGGCTACTCCTTTGTCTGCTAAAGCCTTCCGTGAGGTACTCCACAAAATGTAACACCACAGCACTGCTTGATGCTGTTGCCAGCCGCTGCATAGACAGGTTTTTTAGTTGTTGGCGATGACCGATGCTGCTATGCGGCTGGTGGGCAACGAGCTAGTACTCGCGCCGCCGCAGAGGCGCGGGATGTGAACAGGCCGTGTGGCACGAATTAGGCACAGAATTGGCACAGCCCGAAAACCAACCTCAAAAGGGCCGTTTGGGCAGTACTCATTGCCTGTTGCGAACGTCGCCAGAATTAGCTTCGGCGCTAGGATTGGTTGGTGCGGAGTGATGGTTCGGGCTTCTGTAAAAAACCCAATAAATCAAATAGATATGGCGCACCAGGCGGGATTCGAACCCACGACCCCCGCCTTCGGAGGGCGGTACTCTATCCAGCTGAGCTACTGGTGCGTATGTGTTGCGGCGGTCTATTTGACCATTAGCTGACACCCGTCTCAACTCGACGAGTATTGCCTTCGGAGGGCAGTACTCTATCCAGCTGAGCTACGGATGCTTGAAGAGGCGCGCAATGATACCTGCAAGGGCTGCCAGCGTCCACGCTGGCACGAATGTTCGTGATTTCGAACGAAAATGACGCTCGTGCTCGATTCTGCACAGTAAAACCTGCAAAATTTTCCCTTTTTCGTCTGTTTTATCGAACAGGCTATTGCCCTTTACCCCCTCTGGCCCTAGGATTCGTTTGAGATTTCAAACGCCCCTTGCAAACGCCAAGTCAGGCCGTTCCAATCGGATCCCCCTCCTGGCCAATCCCGTGTTGGCCGAACAAAAACAACGTGCCCCCGGCTCCTTGTAACCGGTGTGAAGGAGACAGCGATGCAATTGAAAGATGCCACCCTGTTCCGCCAGAAAGCCTATATCGATGGCGCCTGGCTGGACGCCGACAGCGGCCAGACCATCAAGGTCAACAACCCGGCAACGGGCGAGATCCTCGGCACCGTGCCGAAGATGGGCACCGCCGAGACCCGTCGTGCCATCGAAGCGGCCGACAAGGCCCTGCCGGCCTGGCGTGCGCTGACCGCCAAGGAGCGCGCCAACAAGCTGCGCCGCTGGTACGAGCTGATGATCGAGAACCAGGACGACCTCGGTCGCCTGATGACCCTCGAGCAGGGCAAGCCGCTGGCCGAAGCCAAGGGTGAGATCGCCTACGCCGCCTCCTTCATCGAATGGTTCGCCGAAGAAGCCAAGCGCATCTACGGCGACGTGATTCCCGGCCACCAGCCGGACAAGCGCCTGATCGTCATCAAGCAGCCCATCGGCGTCACCGCGGCCATCACCCCGTGGAACTTCCCCGCCGCGATGATCACCCGCAAGGCCGGCCCGGCCCTGGCTGCCGGCTGCACCATGGTGCTCAAGCCCGCCTCGCAGACCCCGTACTCCGCCCTGGCCCTGGCCGAGCTGGCCGAGCGCGCCGGCATCCCGAAAGGTGTGTTCAGCGTGGTCACCGGCAGCGCCGGCGAAGTGGGTGGCGAGCTGACCAGCAACCCCATCGTGCGCAAGCTGTCCTTCACCGGCTCCACCGAGATCGGCCGCCAGCTGATGGCTGAATGCGCCCAGGACATCAAGAAGGTGTCCCTGGAGCTGGGCGGCAACGCGCCCTTCATCGTCTTCGATGACGCCGACCTCGACGCCGCCGTCGATGGCGCGCTGATCTCCAAGTACCGCAACAACGGCCAGACCTGCGTCTGTGCCAACCGCCTGTACGTGCAGGACGGCGTGTACGACGCCTTCGTCGAGAAGCTGAAGGTGGCCGTGGCCAAGCTGAAGATCGGCAACGGCCTGGAAGAGGGCATCACCACCGGCCCGCTGATCGACGAGAAGGCCGTGGCCAAGGTCCAGGAGCACATCCAGGACGCGGTCAGCAAAGGCGCCAAGGTCGTCTCCGGCGGCAAGCCCCACGCCCTGGGCGGCACCTTCTTCGAGCCGACCATCCTGGTCGACGTACCGAAAACCGCCGCCGTGGCCAAGGAAGAGACCTTCGGCCCGCTGGCCCCGCTGTTCCGCTTCAAGGACGAGGCCGAAGTCATCGCCATGTCCAACGACACCGAGTTCGGCCTGGCCTCCTACTTCTACGCCCGTGACCTGGGCCGCGTGTTCCGCGTGGCCGAGGCGCTGGAGTACGGCATGGTGGGCATCAACACCGGCCTGATCTCCAACGAAGTGGCGCCCTTCGGCGGCATCAAGGCCTCGGGCCTGGGTCGTGAAGGCTCCAAGTACGGCATCGAGGATTACCTGGAGATCAAGTACCTCTGCCTCGGCGGTATCTGAATCTGATGCAAAGACGGGGCAAGGCGCGAAAGAGCGCGCGGCGCCCCAGCGGTACCCATGAACCACATCGAGCCTCCGGCAGGCCCGCGCAGTCGATCATCGAATGCTGCGCTGCAACCTGCCGGGGGCATTCATCCTTGAAGCTGCGCCGCCCGATGAGCGGCCGTGAGGAACCCATGAGCAAGACCAACGAATCCCTGCTGCAACGCCGTGCCGCCGCCGTCCCCCGTGGCGTGGGCCAGATCCACCCGGTCGTCGCCGAGCGCGCCGAGAACGCCACCGTCTGGGACGTGGAAGGTCGCGAGTACATCGACTTCGCCGGCGGCATCGCCGTGCTGAACACCGGCCACCTGCACCCCAAAGTGGTCGCCGCCGTCCAGGAGCAGCTGACCAAGCTGTCCCACACCTGCTTCCAGGTGCTGGCCTACGAGCCCTACATCGAGCTCTGCGAAGAGATCGCCAAGCGCGTACCGGGTGACTTCGCCAAGAAGACCCTGCTGGTCACCTCCGGCTCCGAAGCCGTCGAGAACGCCGTGAAGATCGCCCGTGCCGCCACCGGCCGCGCCGGCGTGATCGCCTTCACCGGCGCCTACCACGGCCGCACCATGATGACCCTGTCGCTGACCGGCAAGGTGGTCCCGTACTCCGCCGGCATGGGCCTGATGCCCGGTGGCGTGTTCCGCGCCCTGGCGCCCTGCGAGCTGCACGGCGTGAGCGAAGACGACTCCATCGCCAGCATCGAGCGCATCTTCAAGAACGACGCCCAGCCCCAGGACATCGCCGCGATCATCATCGAGCCGGTGCAGGGTGAAGGCGGCTTCTACGTCAACTCCAAGCCCTTCATGCAGCGCCTGCGCGCCCTGTGCGACCAGCACGGCATCCTGCTGATCGCTGACGAAGTGCAGACCGGCGCCGGCCGTACCGGCACCTTCTTCGCCACCGAGCAACTGGGCGTGATCCCGGACCTGACCACATTCGCCAAGTCCGTCGGCGGCGGCTTCCCCATCTCCGGCGTGTGCGGCAAGGCCGAGATCATGGACGCCATCGCTCCCGGCGGCCTGGGCGGCACCTACGCCGGCAGCCCGATCGCCTGCGCCGCGGCCCTGGCCGTGCTCAAGGTGTTCGACGAAGAGAAACTGCTGGAGCGCAGCCAGGCCGTGGGCGAGCGCCTCAAGGCCGGCCTGCGTGAAATCCAGGCCAAGCACAAGGTCATCGGCGATGTCCGCGGCCTCGGCTCCATGGTCGCGATCGAACTGTTCGAAGGCGGCGACGAGAGTAAGCCGGCTGCCGAGCTGGTCGGCAAGATCGTCGCCAAGGCGCGCGACAAGGGCCTGATCCTGCTGTCCTGCGGCACCTACTACAACGTCATCCGCTTCCTGATGCCGGTCACCATTCCCGATGCGCAGCTCGACAAAGGCCTGGCCATTGTCGCCGAGTGCTTCGACGAACTCGCCTGAGGCTCACCAGCCAGGCGTACTTGAGACCCGCTTCGGCGGGTCTTTTTTTGCCCTGGATCAAGGCCTACACCTGGCGGTGGTCAATACCCTCAAAAGGCCACTACCCAGCCCATGGGGCGCGGTTTAGACTGCGCGCTCGCTTTTTTTGCCAACTCCATCGCATTCCGACTTCCAGGGCACGCCCCTGGATCGCGCTGCCCTTCGAGGTTCACATGCCAGCCCACGCCAAGGTCCCGGAAATCCTGATTGCCGAGGCCGACCCCTGGACGGCGGACCTGCTCGCGCAACTGGTGCTGGATGTACGTGGCGATGCCAGCCTGGTGCGCGTCACCGACACCCAGGCGGCCCTGGCCCGCTGCAAGCGGCGCCTGCCCGACCTGGTGATCGCCGATGGCGAGCTGCAGGGCGGCGGCGGCCTCGAGCTGCTGCGCCAGCTCCGGCGCCACCCGCGTACCCCGGTGCTGCCTTTCGTCCTCATCAGCGAGAAGGTCGACGCCAGCAGCGTGCGCGCCGCGCTGCCCCTGGCGCCCAGCGCCTACCTGGGCAAGCCCTTCAATGCCGAAGGCCTGCGCCAGCGCCTGGGTACCCTGCTGCCAGGGGCCGACCAGGGCCG
This sequence comes from Pseudomonas tohonis, assembly GCF_012767755.2. NCBI lineage: Bacteria > Pseudomonadati > Pseudomonadota > Gammaproteobacteria > Pseudomonadales > Pseudomonadaceae > Pseudomonas > Pseudomonas tohonis. The sequence goes on along the minus strand of NZ_AP023189.1, from coordinate 6,514,627 downwards.
CAGTGCCGTGGCACCGCTGCTGGTCGGCACCCTCAGGGAATACCTCGACAGCGTGCGGGAGGAAGGGCAGGGCGCGCCGCTGCTCAGCGATGTGCGCGACGCCGTCAGCCAGTGCCTGCAGGCCAGCGATGTCGACCTGCGCGACCTCGACGACGTCTTCTCCCGCGACCCGCAGATCACCGCCAAGCTCATCGCCGCCGCCAACAGCGCCGCCCACCACCTGGGCATGCCCTGCCAGACCCTCGGCCAGGCACTGCACCGCCTGGGTGTCACCCGCGTGCTCAACCTGGTGCTCGGCATGGCCCTGGAACGCAACGCCCACCTGCATGACCCGCGCCTCGCCGAGCTGGCCGAGATCGCCTGGAAGTCATCCCAGCGCAGTGCCGAGCTGGGCTACTGGATGGCCAGCGAGCTCGACCTGGATGCCGAGCTCTGCTACACCGCCGGCCTGCTGCACAACATGGGCGAACTGGCCCTGCTGCGCAGCCTGCAGGACTGGCAGGACGCCGGGGGCGAACTCGGTGATGAAGAGCTGCTGGAAACCCTGCGCAAGCGCGCCGCCAGCTTCGGCTCCGCGCTGCGCATCCGCTGGCGCCTGCCCTTCGGCCTGCGCGAGCTGGTGGCCGCCTTCTACGGCCTGGGGGCCGGGGTCTTCTCCCGCGAGGCGCTGGTGATGAACCTCTGTGCCGGGCTGCTGCGCCTGCCCGTGGGGCAGGATGTCGGCGCGCTGCTGGAAGAGCGCGCCGCGCGCCTGCTGCGCCTCGACCCCGACCTGCTGCGGCGTCTGCCCGCCCGGCTGTTGCAGGCCGCCTGAGGCCTCAGTCCAGGGCCTCCTCGATGAAGTCGAGGCGGTCCTGGCCGAAGAACATGTCGTTGCCGACGAAGCAGGTCGGCGCCCCGAACACCCCGCGCTTCACCGCCTCCTCGGTGGCTGCCTTCAGGGCGTCCTTCACCGCCTGGTCACCCACCAGCGCCAGCAGCGCCTGCGGATCGAAACCGGCTTCGACCAGGGTCGCGCCGAGGATCGCCGGGTCGCCCAGGTTGCGCCGCTCCTGCCACATCGCCCTGAACATCGCCTCCAGGTAGGCCTCGAAGCGCTCCGGCTGGTGCAGCTGGATGCCGATGGCGCCGCGCATCAGCGTCAGCGTGTTGATGGGAAAGTGCGGGTTGAACACCAGCGGCACGCCATAGCGCCTGGCGTAGCGGTCCAGGTCGATCATCGAATAGCGGCCCTTCACCGGCACCGCATTGGGCGAGGCATTGCCCGTGGCCTGGAACACCCCGCCCAGCAGCATTGGCCGATACACCAGGGTCGCGCCCTTGCGGGCACACAGGGCAGGTAGCTGGGTCCAGGCCAGGTAGCTGGCCGGGCTGCCCAGATCGAAGAAGAATTCGACGCTCTTGTTCATGGTTTTTCTCTTTCTTGTCAGCGAATTCGTGAGGCCGCGCGAGCTACGTTCAGGCTAGGCGGCGGACCCGGGTGAAAGCGGAGTTGGCTTCTGCCAATGAGCATTTCGCACGGGATCGCCAACAACGCCTGAGCGTCGCGCAGCCGGCCGACTGCACAACTACCAGCGTTCCATCCAGGGGCGTAGATCGAGTTCGAACGTCCAGGCGTCCCGGGGTTGGCTATGCAGGAACCAGTAGTTCTCGGCGATGTGCTCCGGGTCGAGGATGCCGTCCTGCTCCTTGCGGGCGTAGATGTCCGGGAAGGTGTCGCGGATGAAATCCGTGTCGATGGCGCCGTCCACCACCACGTGGGCGACGTGGATGTTCCGAGGCCCCAGCTCGCGCGCCATGCTCTGCGCCAGGGCGCGGATGCCGTGCTTGGCGCCGGCGAAGGCGGCGAAGTTGGCCGCGCCGCGCAGGCCCGCCGTGGCGCCGGTGAAGAGAATGGTGCCGCGCCCACGGGTGACCATGCGCCGGGCCACGGCCTGGCCGGTGAGGAAGCCGGAGAAGCAGGCCATCTCCCAGATCTTGAAGTACTTGCGCGCGGTCTCGTCGAGGATGCTGCAGGGCACGTTGGCGCCGATGTTGAAGACGAAGGCTTCGATCGGGCCGATCTCGCGCTCGATCCGTTCCACCAGCTCGGCCACCTCTTCTTCCTTGCGCGCGTCGGAGGCGAAGCCGTGGGCCTGGCCGCCTTCGGCGCGGATGCTGTCCACCAGCGGCTGCAGCTTGTCCGCGCTGCGCCGGGTCACGCAGGCGATGTAGCCCTCGCGGGCGAAACGCCGGGCGATGGCACCGCCGGTGGCATCACCGGCGCCTATCACGAGCACCACCTTGTTGTTGTTCGATTCGGTATTCATGGCAGTCACCTTTAACTAAACGGTCGTTAGCTGAACGGACGTTATGCTACAGTCCAACCCGCGTCAAGCAGTGTGTCTTGCGGAGGTCGACATGCGTTATTCCCCCACCCACAAGGAAGAAACCCGGCAGAAACTGTTGGAAAGCAGCGGCGCCATCGCCAAGGCCGGCGGCTTCTCCAGCACCGGCGTGGATGCCCTGATGAAAGCCATCGGCCTCACCGGCGGCGCCTTCTACAGCCACTTCCCGTCGAAGGACGACCTGTTCACCGCCATCGTCGAGCGCGAGCTGTCACGCAGCCTGATCGGCCAGGTCGCCCAGGGTGAAGGCTTCGACCAGGCGCGGCTGCAGCGCTGCCTGGAGCACTACCTGAGCATGGCCCATGTGCGCAATGCCGAAGGCGGATGCGCGATTCCCGCACTGGGCGCCGAGATTGCCCGTGCCGGCCTGCCGGTGCGCGAGACCGCCGAGCACTGGATGCTGCAACTGCAGCAGGCCTGGGCGGAAATCCTCGAAGACGGCGAATTGGCCTGGGCGGTGATCTCCCAGTGCGTCGGCGCCCTGGTGATCGCGCGCATGCTCGCCAGCGAGCCCTTGCAGGAAGAGGTTCTCGGCGCTGGTCGCCAATTGCTGATGCAGGCGCTGGAGCGGCGCGGCCAGGGTGATCCACAGCCGCTCTGATACGCGGGGCAGGCGCCCCACGCGGTGTGTGCGGGATATCCGGTAAATCTGGGAAGTCCCTGCCCTGCGGGCGGACTTCCCGGCCGTGCCCTCAGATTTCCTGCATCTCGAAATCCATCTTGCCCACGCCGCAGTCGGGGCAGATCCAGTCCTCGGGCACGTCCGCCCAGGGGGTGCCGGCGGCGATGCCCTCGTCGGGCCAGCCCTTGGCTTCGTCGTAGATCAGGCCACAGACCACACAGATCCAGGTTTTCATGCCGGTACCTCTTCGTTCTTCTTCACGGTTGAGCGGATTTTCCGCGGCGCGATACCTGCCGGGCCGTGGGTGGTCCGGGCGCTGTCGTTGGCGGAATGGCGGCGATAGTAGGCGCAGAAGGGCCGCGAGGCGGCCCATCTTAGGTTTGGGGTTACGGGGCAGGCGTCAGGCGGTCTGTGCGCGCTCGGTCGCCGGTTGCGGCTGCGCCCGCCAGCGGTTGGCGCGGGCGAAGGTGCCGATGTCGTTGAAGCGCACGCCCATCTCGCGCATCACCTTGTGTGCCACCGGGGCGGTCATCTGGCGGATGTAGAAGGGCTCCTTGACCACGAAGTGGTGGATCGCGTGGGTGCTGCCGAAGTTGAAGCAGAACGCCTGCAGCGGCCACAGCCACCAGGGGTTGAGCACCTGGGTCTGCTGGATCACGTTGCCCGGCTCCACGTCGCCGTAGTAGTGCATGTTGGAGCTGACGAAGTGCAGGCAGAAGGTGCGCAGCACGTTGGGGCCGACCAGCACCACCACCGCGATATCCACACCCTGCATCACCGCCAGGGTGGTGTCCGACCAGGCCACCGGCGCGCCCAGCAGCGCACTCACGCCGTTGATGGCGTGGAAGCCGAGGAAGACGTACCAGGCGCTCCAGTTCATCAGCGCCAGCGGTGCATAGACCTTCAGCGTGCGCACCAGGATGAGCTTCTTGTGCTCCCAGCTCTTGGCCCGGAGCATGCGGATCAGCGAGGACATCACGTTGTCGCCCACCATCAGCAGCCGGGCGATGCCCCAGGGCTCGCCGTTGGTGATGGCGCGCTCCTCCATGTCGGCCTCGGTGCCGGAGACCTTGTGGTGGTTCAGGTGCAGGTGGCGGCGGACCCACGGGTTGATGGTGCTCGGCCGCGCCAGCCACACCAGCGCCATCATCAGGTTGTGCGCCACCTTCTGCTTGCGGAAGTACATGCTGTGGATGAGGTCGTGCTCCAGCTCGTGGGTCAGCGAGGCGAGGAAGGCGTTGACCAGCAGGCAGGCCCACCAGGCGATTGCGCCGTTCAGGTAGAGCACCGCCGAGCCGACCATGCCGGCGAGGGCGAAGGCGAGAATGCCGGCGCCGATCAGGTCCTGGCGGTTGAGGATCGGGTAGCGCTGGCGCAGCGCTGCGCCGTGGGCCATCACCACTTCACGAATATGGGCTGATCGCTGTTGATCATTCAGCTTTGCGGGGCTTGCGGTAGTCGGGGACATGCTTACATCCTCTTGCTCGTCGTGTGCCCACTCTGCCGAGGCGGTGCGCGCCACGCCTGACCCTGAACGCCAACCTGTTGACCGGATACGCCAACCTGCATGAGCGACGAGCCCTCAACCCTCGCCAGCTGGACCCGAGCCCTGCGCAAGCAGCTGGACGCCCTCGGCCTCGACAGCGACGGCCTGTGCCGCCAGGCCGGCCTCGACCCGGCGCTGATGGACGACCCCAACGCCCGCTACCCGCTCTCCGCCACCACGCGCCTGTGGCAACTGGCGGTCCAGGCCAGCGGCGACCCGGCACTGGGCCTGAAGATTTCCGGCTACGTCAGCCCCACCACCTTCCACGCCCTGGGCTACGCGCTGATCGCCAGCGCCAGCCTGCGCGAGGTCTTCGAGCGCATCGAGCGCTACCACCAGGTGGTCAGTGACGCGCTCGCCCTGCAGCTGAGCCGGCGCGGCGAGCGCTACGAGTTCCGCCTCCAGGTGCCCGAGGAAGGGCCCTCGCCGGCGCCCGAGGCGGTCGACGCCTTCGCCGCCATCTACGTGCGCACCTGCCGCAACCGCCTGGGCCGCGACTACGCGCCGCTGGCCGTGCACCTGCGTCGCCCGCAACCGGCCGACCCGGCACCCTGGCACCAGGTGTTCCGCTGCCCGCTGCATTTCGGCGCCCCGGAAGACCTGATCGAATTCGCCTGCGAGGACTTCGAACGGCCCCTGGAAGACGCCAACGCCGAGCTGGCCGAGCACAACGAGACGGTGCTCAAGCGCACCCTGGAACAACTGCAGGTGCCCACCTGGGCGCGCAAGGTGCGCGCCTGCCTGGAAGCCCAGCTGCCCAATGGCGAACCCTCGGCCGAGCGTATCGCCCAGTCCCTGCACCTGAGCCTGCGCAGCCTGCAACGCCACCTGGCGGAAGAGGGCAGCAGCTACGAGCAACTGCTTGGCGACACCCGCCAGGCCCTGGCCCTGGTGCACATGCGCGACCCGCGCTGCTCCATCAGCGAGATCGCCTACCTGCTCGGGTTCGCCGACACCAGCAGCTTCAGCCGCGCCTTCAAGCGCTGGACGGGCCAGGCGCCGAGCCAGTACCGCGAAAGCCTGGGGCGTTGAGCCTTCACGCAACGCATCCGCGCTCCAGAGGCTCTTCGCATGCGTGCCAGAACTGGCCAGTCGCCGGCCGAACGGCCAGAATCCCTCCACTACAAGAACCACCCGAGAAGCCCATGCGTCCTGCCTACGCTCGCCATCCCTATGCCGTCGCGTTCCACACCCTGGGCCTGGCCCTGCTGATGCTGGTCTACACGCGCTGGCAGGTGCCGCCCGCCTGGAGCATCCCGGCCTACCTGGTGCTGGCGCTGTGGCCCTGGCTGGGGCCCTGGAAAGTACCGGAGGAACCGCGTGACGAGCCGCTGGAGGACCAGGCCCCGCGCCTGGCCGAACTGGCGGTGCAGGCCGACCGCCACGCCGCCGAGCGCCTGCGCCTGGAAGGCCTCGCCAGCCAGCTCGACAGCCTGTTGCGCCAGCGCCTGGAGGACGGCGCGATCTGGCTGCAGCGGCAGGACGCCGGGGTGGTGCCGCCCGATCTCGACCGCCTCGAACAACTGGCCACGCAGCTGCAGCAGGCCGGCACCGAGGGCCGCGCCGAGCTGGACCAGGCCCGCCAGGCCTTCGCCGCGCTGCTCGCCGAGAGCGGCACCGGCCGCGAGCGCGTCCAGGCCCTGGCCGAGCGCAGCGGCGAGATCCAGAAGGTCGCCCAGAGCATCCAGTCCATCGCCAGCCAGACCAACCTGCTGGCGCTCAACGCCGCCATCGAGGCTGCTCGTGCCGGTGACGCCGGGCGTGGTTTCGCCGTGGTGGCGGACGAGGTGCGCAATCTCGCCGCGCGCACCGCCGTTGCCACCGAGGAAGTCGGGCGCATGGCCGAGGACATCCAGCAGCAGACCGCCGCCGCCGTCGCCCACCTGGCCGGGCAGGATGCCGGGCTGGCCGGAGGCGTGGCCGCACTGGAGCCCCTGGGCGATCGGATGGCCGGCCTGGACGGGCAGGGTGCGCAGTTGCGCGAGGCGCTGGCGCCGCTGCCGGATCACTGGGCGCTGCAGCACGAGAACCAGCAGGCCTGGCGCCAGGAGATGGCGCGCCTGGAAGCCCGGCTGGAAGATGCGGTGGCGCTGGGCCGTCAGCTCGCCGAGGCCCTGCGCGGGCCGGCCTGACCCCTCACAGCCTCACAGCCTCGCCGCCTGGCGCAGGCCGACGAGGTCGAGGATCTCGATCTCGCCGTAGTTCAGGTGCACCACGCCCTGGGCTTCCAGTTCCTTGAGGATCTGGTTGGTGGTCTGCCGCGACACCGCCAGCATCAGCGCCAGTTGCTCCTGGGCCAGGTGGATGACCCGGCGCCGGCCGCTCGTCTCGCCATAGCCCTCGGCGATCATCAGCAACCGCCGCGCCAGGCGTTGCGGCGCCGGCAGCAGGCTCATCTCCTCCAGCGCGATGAAGGCCAGGCGCAGCTTCTGGCTCATCAGCTGCGCGAACTCGCGCCACCAGGCCGGCTCCGCCTCCAGCATCTTCTGCAGCGCCGCCTGGGGCACGTTGAGCAACTGCGTCGGGCCTTCGGCGAAGGCGTCATGGGTGCGTGGCTGGCCGTCGAACAGGCAGATCTCGCCGAACCAGTGGGGCGGCTCCACCAGGGCCAGCAGCGCCTCCTTGCCGTTCTCCGCGCTGACCCCAACGCGCACCGCGCCCTCGATCACCGCATACAGCCCGCAGGGCGGGTCGCCCCGGCGGAACAGGCATTCGCCCGCTGCCAGGTTCAATGGGCGTGCCTGGCTCACCAGTGCGTCCTGCAGGCGTGCGGGCAGGCCGGCGAACCAGTGGCCGGTGAGCAGGGAGGTGCGGCAGTCGGAAAGTTCGGGCATCGGGCGATGGGCTTTGTCGGCTAGCTGACAGAGGATAGGTCAGGACAGGCGCCATTATCGGCGCAACTGCCTGCAACCTGAGGACATAACAATGAAAACCCTCGTCGATCATCTCTCCCAGTACGCCGAATACCACCGCGACCGGCGCAACATCTTCAGCCACTTCATCGGCATCCCGCTGATCGTCGTCGCCGTGGCCGTGCTGCTGTCGCGTCCCGGCCTGGTTGCCGCCGGCCTGTGGATATCTCCGGCCGCCCTGGTGGCGCTGGCCTCCGCCGTCTTCTACTTCCGCCTCGACCTGCGCTTCGGCCTGGTGATGACCGCGCTCCTCTGGCTCAGCCTCTGGGCCGGCGCCGCGCTGGCCGTGCAGTCCACCGCCCTGTGGCTCAGCGCCGGCCTCGGCCTGTTCGTGGTGGGCTGGGTGATCCAGTTCGTCGGCCACTACTACGAGGGCCGCAAGCCGGCGTTCGTCGACGACCTGATGGGGCTGGTGGTCGGCCCGCTGTTCGTGGTCGCCGAACTGGGCTTCATGCTCGGCATGCGCAAAGAGGTCGAGCAGGCCATCGAACACCGCGCCGGCCCGACCTGCATCCGCGAGAAGAAAGCCACCGCGTGACGTGGTGCGCGGTTGGGCCGCCTCCCCCTGGGGGAGCGGCTTCAGCCGCGAAAGGCTCGCCGCCGGCTCTCGGCTGCGGGTGGCCGGCAGTTCCATCGCGAATGAATTCGCTCCCACGGGAGCGGGGCGTGGCGTTGGTGTTTGGGGCGAGTCCGCCGGTGGATAAAAAGAGCGTTATCCACCCTACCCGGCGGAGACGTCCGTGCGGGCAAGAGGTGCCAGGCGATGCAGGGTGGACCGCGCTTCACCGGTCCACCGCTACGGTGTTGGGCCGGGCTCCGCCGCCTGTGGATAACCCGCGCTGCCCCTTGCCTCAGCCGCCCGCGGCCAGCAGCTGCGCGCTCATCGAGCGGGCATGGCGGTCGACCATCATCGGCGCGTAGGGCCGGCCGGAGGCGCTGACCAGGGTGTTGCTCTGGCTGTTCATGTCGCTGAGGGCGGTCTTGAGGAAGCTCCAGCGGGTCTTCAGCTTGCCCACCGCCGGGTCGCTCTTGTCCATCGGCTGCAGCTGGGCGTCGATGGCCGGCAGCAGGGTGCGTTCGTCCTGGCCGATGTAGGTGTCGTTGCTTTCCCGGGCGATCTCGAAGGTGCCGATGTAGGCGCGGCTGAGGTATTGCACGGCGAGGTATTCCACCTTGGCCGGCAGTTCGCCCTCGGCGGTGTTGCCGGGGGTGGCACGGGCGGCGATGAGGAAGTCGCGCAGGGACTTGGCCAGTTCCTGGGGGAAGCGCCAGGGCACGTCCTCTTCGTTGTGGCCGTAGGAAACACCTTGCTGCAGCTGGGTAACAAGCGCGCGGTACTTCTGCCGGAGCCCGTCGCTGGGCTGCGGCACGCTCTGGAACGCGGTATCCAGTGCCTTGATGTCGGCATCGAAGCGGGTCTTGTGGGTTTCCTGGAAACCTTCGCCGCGGAACAGCAGCAGGCTGCTGGTGGCGCGGCAGGCGTGGACCTGCACCTGGTCGATGGGCGCGAGTTCGGCGGCGAGGGCCATCCCGGCCCCGGCGAGGCCCAGCAGCAATCCGATGAAAGCGCGTGATAGAGCGTCTGAAAGCATCCCGGCGTGCTCCTTTTGTTGTTGTTGTGAGCAGACAAAGCGGTGGGTTGTGTGGGCACCAATCGGTGCGCGCCCAGCCTACTGCGCCGGGCCCTGGAGGGTATTACCCGAAAGAGTGATTTATGACGGTCGGGCGATAAATCATCCCATCCGGAGGATCTGCTTCAGCCGTTCGGCGCTCTCCGGGTCGGCGGGGAACAGGGTCTCCAGGGCCAGCTCCGAAAGGGTCACGTCCACCGGGGTGCCGAACACCGTGATGGTGCTGATGAAGCTGATCACCCCCAGCGGCGTGTCCAGTTGCAGCGGCACCAGCACGCCATCGGCGACCAGGGCATCGGGTGCGGGCGGGGCCGGGTAGGCGGCGAGTTCGTCGTACAGTGCCTGCAGCTCGGCATCGCCGCTCACCTCGATGTCGTGCCGGAGGCGTTCCAGCAGGTGGGCGCGCCATTGGCCGAGGTTGGCGATGCGCGGCGCCAGGCCCTGCGGATGCAGGGTCAGGCGCAGCACGTTGAGTGGTGGGCCGAGCAGTTCAGGGGCGACGCCGGCGATCAGCGCCAGCACCGCGTCGTTGGCCGCCAGCAGGTTCCACTGGCGGTCGATGGCCAGCGCCGGGTTCGGTTCGTGGGCCTTGAGCAGCTGTTCGATGGCCTGGCGCGCTCCGGCCAGGGCCGGGTCGTCCAGGGTGCGCTGGGGGAACAGCGGTGCGTAGCCGGCAGCGGCCAGCAGGCGGTTGCGTTCGCGCAGGGGGATGTCCAGCTGCTCGGCCAGGTGCAGGAGCATCTCGCGGCTGGGCCGGGCGCGCCCGGTCTCGACAAAGCTCAGGTGGCGCGTGGAGATCTCCGCGTCGCAGGCGAGGTCGAGCTGGCTGAGGCGGCGGCGCTGGCGCCACTGGCGCAACAGGGCGCCGACGGGGTGGGTGGGTGCGTTCATGGCAGCGACGATAGTCGAGCCGGTGAGGCCCGGCCATTACCTGGCAGGTAATCGACGCGATTCTCCGTTCGGCGAATCCTGGCGACCAGGCACCGGCAACCGCCGGGCCGCCCTGTCCAGGAGATACGCCATGACCACCGTGCAACCCTCCCCCCTGCTGCGCCGCGCCCTGCAACTCGATGCCCTGGTCAGCGGCGCCGCCGGCCTGCTGATGACCCTGGGCGCCGGCCCGCTGTCCGCCCTGCTGGCCCTGCCTGCCACGCTGCTCACCGGCGCCGGCCTGTCGATGCTGCCCTGGTGCGCCGTGCTGCTGTGGCTCGCCCGTCGCGACACCCTTGACCGTCGCGCGGTGTGGGCGGTGATCGCGGTCAATGCCGTGTGGGTGGTGGACAGCGTCCTGTTGCTGGCCGGCGGCTGGGTGCAGCCGACCCTGCTGGGCCAGGCCTTCGTGATCGCCCAGGCGCTGGCGGTGGTGCTGTTCGCCGAACTGCAGTTCCTCGGGCTCAAGCGCTCGGCCGAAGCGGTCTGTGGATAACCCCTTTTTCGCGAATGAATTCGCTCCCACCAAAGGCCGGGATCGTGTGTAGGGTGGCCGTCGCTCTTTACGTCCACCGGCGGAGTCCCGCATGGCCTCGCTTGGTGGACCGGGGAAGCGGGGTTCCCCCTACGTACCGCCAACCTGCGTTTCGCACCCATGAAAAAGCCCCTCGCAGGAGGGGCTTGTTCGTTGCAGCGCGGCGATCAGCCGTGGGCGACGGGCTGCCAGGCCTTGGGCTTGAAGTACAGGGTCTCGCCGCGGGCGAGGCCGACCAGGCTGTCGTGGTCCTTGACCACTTCGGCTTCGATCAGCTCGTCCTGGCCGTCCACCTTCAGGGTCACCCGGGTGATGGCGCCGAGGGGGCGGATGTCGCGCACTTCGGCGGCCTGGTGCTCGTGCTCGGCCTCCCTGGACAGCGAGACCTCGTGGGGGCGGAACAGCACGTGGCGGTCGTCACCCAGCTGCAGGCGGTTGGAGTCGCCGAGGAAGTGGTAGACGAAGGGGCTCGCCGGCTTCTCGTAGACCTCGCCGGGGGAGCCGATCTGCTCGATCACGCCCTTGTTCATGACCACGATGCGGTCGGCCACTTCCATGGCTTCCTCCTGGTCGTGGGTGACGAACACGGAGGTCAGGTTGATCTCCTCGTGCAGGCGCGCCAGCCAGCGGCGCAGCTCCTTGCGCACCTTGGCGTCGAGGGCGCCGAAGGGCTCGTCCAGCAGCAGGATCTTCGGCTTCACCGCCAGGGCGCGGGCCAGGGCGATGCGCTGGCGCTGGCCGCCGGAGAGCTGTTCCGGGTAGCGGTCGGAGAGCCAGTCCAGTTGCACCATGTTGAGCAGCTCGTGGACCTTCTCGGCGATCTCCGGCTCGCTCGGGCGTTCGCCCTTGGGCTTCATGCGCAGGCCGAAGGCGACGTTGTCGAACACGCTCATGTGGCGGAACAGGGCGTAGTGCTGGAACACGAAGCCGACGTTGCGGTCACGCACGTCGTGCTGGGAGACGTCCTCGCCGTGGAACACGATGTTGCCGGCGTCCGGGGTCTCCAGGCCGGCGATGATGCGCAGCAGGGTGGTCTTGCCGCAGCCGGACGGGCCGAGCAGGGCCACCAGCTCGCCGCTGTGGATATCCAGGTTGATGTCGTTGAGCGCCTTGAAGGCGTTGAAGTTCTTGCTGACGTTACGGATTTCGATGCTCATGACTCACTCCTCATCAGCGCTGGATTTAAGACGGGACAGGCGGGCCTCGCTCCACTGCTTGAGCAGCAGGATGACCAGCGCGAGGATCAGCAACAGGCTGGCGACGCTGAAGGCAGCGACGTGGTTGTACTCGTTGTAGAGGATCTCGACGTGCAGCGGCAGGGTGTTGGTGACGCCGCGGATGTGGCCGGAGACCACCGACACCGCGCCGAACTCGCCCATGGCGCGCGCGGTGCACAGCACCACGCCGTAGATCAGGCCCCATTTGATGTTGGGCAGGGTCACGTGCCAGAACATCTGCCAGCCGTTGGCGCCCAGCAGGCGCGCGGCTTCCTCTTCCTGGGTGCCCTGTTCCTGCATCAGCGGGATCAGCTCGCGGGCGACGAAGGGCACGGTGACGAAGATGGTGGCCAGGACGATGCCGGGGATGGCGAAGACGATCTGGATGTCATGCTCGCTCAGCCATCCGCCGAAGTAGCCCTGGGCGCCGAACAGCAGCACGTAGATCAGGCCGGCGATCACCGGGGAGACGGAGAAGGGCAGGTCGATCAGGGTGACCAGGATGCTCTTGCCGCGGAACTCGAACTTGCTCACGCACCAGGCGGCGGCCACGCCGAACACCAGGTTCAGCGGCACCGAGATGGCGACGGCGATCACCGTCAGCTTCAGCGCGGAGAGGGCGTCGGGCTCGAAGATGGCGCTGAAGAAGGTGCCGAAGCCCTGCTTCAGTGCCTCGCTCAGCACGATGTACAGCGGCAGCAGCAGGAACAGGCCGAACACCAGCCAGGCGGCGACGATCAGCGCGCGGCGACCCCAGACGTTGCCCCGGCGGGCAGCGTTGGCGGAGGCGGCGGCGGTCAGGGTTGCACTACTCATGACGACGGCCTCCTCAGGGGGTTTCGATGCGGCGCTGCAGCAGGTTGATCAGCAGCAGCAGGATGAAGGAGACCACCAGCATCAGCACGCCGATGGCGGTGGCGCCGGTGTAGTCGTACTGGTCGAGCTTGACCATGATCAAGAGCGGCAGGATCTCGGTCTTCATCGGCATGTTGCCGGCGATGAAGATCACCGAGCCGTACTCGCCCACGCCCCGGGCGAAGGCCAGGGCGAAGCCGGTGAGCCAGGCGGGCAGCAGCGCCGGCAGGAGGATGTGGCGGAACACCTGCAGCGGCCTGGCGCCCAGGCAGGCGGCGGCCTCTTCCACCTCGCGGGGGATGTCGGCCAGCACCGGCTGCACCGTGCGCACCACGAAGGGCAGGGTGACGAAGGTCAGTGCCAGGGTGATGCCCAGCGGGGTGTAGGCGATCTTGAAGCCCAGGTCGGTGGCGAACTGGCCGACCAGGCCGGCCGGCGCGTACAGCGCGGTGAGCGCGATGCCGGCCACGGCGGTGGGCAGGGCGAAGGGCAGGTCGATCATCGCGTCGATGATCTTGCGGCCGGGGAAGTCGTAGCGCACCAGCACCCACGCCAGCAGGGTGCCGATCAGGCCATTGAGCACGGCGGCGGCGAGCGCGGTGCCGAAGCTGAGCTTGAGTGCGGCGAGTACGCGGGGTGCGCTGATGATGTTCCAGAACTGCACCCAGGTGAGGTCGAAAGTCCTGAGGAACATGGCGCCCAGGGGAATCAGCACCAACAGGCTGAGATACACCAGGGTGTACCCCAGAGTCAGCCCGAAGCCGGGTATGACCGGGGAGATACGTCGAGACATCATCTGTCCTTTTTCTGCGTTGGAACGCTCAAGCCCGCCACCGGAATATCACCGGCCCGGGCACGGCAAAGGGAAGCTCGCGCTTCCCCTTGTCCGGGCGGGGCCTGCGCCCCACCCATTTTCTTGCAGCTTGCAGCTTGCAGCTTGCAGCTTCGGCTTATTGCGCCTGGTAGATCTGGTCGAAGATGCCGCCGTCGTTGAAGAACTTCGGTTGCGCTTCCTTCCAGCCGTTGAAGTCCTTGTCGACGGTCACCAGGTCCAGTTTCGGGAACTGCTTGGCGAACTCGGCGGCGACCTTCGCGTCACGGGGACGGTAGAAGTTCTTCGCGGCGATGCGCTGGCCTTCCTCGCTGTACAGGTACTGCAGGTAGGCTTCGGCGACCTTGCGGGTGCCTTTCTTGTCGACGTTCTTGTCGACCACGGAAACCGGCGGCTCGGCGAGGATCGACAGGCTCGGCGCGATGATCTCGAAGTTCTCGCCACCCTGTTCCTTGAGTGCCAGGAAGGCCTCATTTTCCCAGGCCAGCAGCACGTCGCCAATGTTGTTGTTGACGAAGGTGATGGTCGAACCGCGGGCGCCAGTGTCGAGAACCGGAACGTGCTTGTACAGCGCCTGCACGTATTCCTGTGCCTTGGCATCGCTGCCGTACTGCTTCTTGGCCCAGGCCCAGGCGGCCAGGAAGTTCCAGCGGGCGCCGCCGGAGGTCTTCGGGTTCGGGGTGATGACTTCCACGCCTTCCTTGGTCAGGTCGCCCCAGTCCTTGATGCCCTTGGGGTTGCCCTTGCGTACCAGGAACACGATGGTCGAGGTGTAGGGGGTGCTGTTGTCCGGCAGGCGCGCCTGCCAGTTCTCGGGGATCAGCTTGCCGAGTTTCTGCAGCTCATCGATGTCGCCGGCCAGCGCCAGGGTCACCACGTCGGCCTTGAGGCCGTCGATCACGGCTCGCGCCTGCTTGCCGGAGCCGCCGTGGGACTGCTGGACCTTGAGGTCGTCGCCGCCCTGGGCCTTCCAGTGCTTGATGAAGGCGGCGTTGTACTCCTGGTACAGCTCGCGGGTCGGGTCGTAGGAGACGTTGAGCAGCTCGGTGGCGGCGGCGACGGGGCCGGCGACCAGGGTGGTGAGCAGGGCGCTGGCCAGGGTGGCCAGGGCGAAGCGGCGAATCGACATGGATGGAGCTCCTGAATTCCGGGTTCTTATGGTGTTGGCTAGTTTGTCTTTCAGGCACGACGGGCGTTCACGGCGCCCGTCGCAGTCGACTCGGTTCGCGTCTCGGGTTGACCCCTCCGGCGACCCGGTCGGGTGTTCGGGTCAGCTGTTCTTGCCGGCGGGTGGCTGCAGGCGGAATTTTTCCTTGCGCTCGATCTGCACCACCTGGCCGTTATGGACGGTGATCTCGACGGCACCGAAACGCAGGCCGTGCAGGGCGCTCTGGATTTCACGCAGGATGCTGGCTTCGTCCTGGCCTTCTAGGCTGCGAAGTGTTGCGCTCATGGTCGTGCTCCTTGGATGGGATGCCCGCGTCGGTGGTCGGGGTTTCGCGTGGCGTGGGCGCATCTTAATCAGGACACGAATATTCTTAAAAATACTGTTTAAGAATTTTTATATAACCATTTGTTCGCATGGTGCCGGCGCCAGCGAGACGGCGCGCCCAGCCGCTTGGCGGCCGGGGTGCGGGGGCGGGCGGGGCCCGTCGGGAAGGGGTCAGAGCAGGCTGATCTGCTGCGGGCTGGCGGCGCCGGCAGGGGCGAGCTGCCAGGCTTCCTCCAGCTGCAGGGCCGATTGGGGGCGGCTGAACAGGTAGCCCTGGCCATGGTCGCAGCCCAGGCCCCGGAGGAAGTCCGCCTGGCGCTGGTGCTCGATGCCTTCGGCCAGCACCTGCAGCCCCAGGCTGTGGCCCAGGGCGGTGACGGCCTTGGCGATGGCGATGTCGTCGCGGTCGTCGGGCAGGTTGTGCACGAAGCTCTGGTCGATCTTCAGCTTGTGCACCGGCAGCCGCTTGAGGCGCTGCAGCGACGAGTAGCCGGTGCCGAAGTCGTCGATGGACAGGCGCACGCCGAGCTTGCACAGGCGGTCGAGCAGCTCCAGGGCGGTGTCCGGGTCCTCCATCACCGCGCTCTCGGTGATCTCCAGCTCCAGGCGCTCCGGCTCCAGGCCGGTGTCGGCGAGTACGCGGGCGACGCGGGTGTCCAGCTCGCCACGGCTGAACAGGCGGCAGGAGACGTTCACCGCGATGAACGACAGCTGCAGGCCGCGCTCGGTCCAGTCGCGCATCTGCCGGCAGGCGCGCTCCAGCACCCAGGCGTCGATGGCGCCGATCAGGCCGCTTTCCTCGGCCACCGGCAGGAACTCCGCCGGCGGCACCAGGCCACGCTGCGGGTGCTGCCAGCGCACCAAGGTCTCGACGCCGATCAGGCGGCCATCGGCCAGGTCGTGGATGGGCTGGAACACCAGGCGCAGTTCGTCCTGCTCCAGGCCCTGGCGCAGCGCGGTGACCAGCTCGACCCGCTGGCGTGCCTGCTCGGTCAGTTCCTGGCTGTAGAAGGCGAAGGTCTCGCGGCCCACGCTCTTGGCCTTGAACAGCGCCGAGTCGGCGTTGCGCAGCACCTGCTCGACGTTCTCCGCGGCGCCGGGGAAGAGGCTGATGCCCAGGCTGGCGCTGATGAACAGGTTCTGCGTGGACAGGTGGAAGGGCGCGGCGAGGCATCGCTGGATGCGCCCGGCGAGATCGGTGGCCTGTTCCGGGCTGAAGTCCTCGCAGAGCAGGCCGAACTCGTCGCCGCCCAGGCGCGCCAGGGTCATGCCGCCGGCCATCAGCGTGGCCAGGCGCTCGCCCACCGCCTTGAGCAGCAGGTCGCCGTGGTTGTGGCCGAGGCTTTCGTTGATGTGCTTGAAGTGGTCGAGGTCGAGCAGGATGACGATGCCTTCGCGGCCTTCCCGGCGCGCGCGCTCCAGGGCGTGCTCGACACGCTCGGTGAACAGCAGGCGGTTGGGCAGGTTGGTCAGGGGGTCGTGGTGGGCCAGGTAGTCCAGCTCGTTCTGCGAGCGCTTGATGGCGCTGACATCGGAGAACACCGCCACGTAGTGGGTCAGCACGCCGTCTTCATCGTGGATGGCGCGGATGTTCTGCCACAGCGGGTACACCTCGCCGTTGCGGCGGCGGTTCCACACCTCGCCGCTCCAGGCATGGCGGTTCTTCAACGCGTTCCACATCGACTGGTAGAAGGCCTCGTCGTGGCGGCCGGACTTGAACAGCACCGGCGTCTGGCCCAGCACCTCGCGCTCCTCGAAGCCGGTGATGCGGGCGAAGGCGCGGTTGACGTGGACGATGCGCTGCTCGGCGTCGGTGACCAGCACCCCCTCCTGGGTGGCATCGAACACCGCGGCTGCCTGGCGCAGGCTGCTTTCCTGTTCGCGGCGCGCCTGCAGGTAGGCGCGCAGGCGGCGCATGTGCAGGCATACCAGCAGGTACAGCAGGCCGCTGGTGATCACCACGAAGAGCAGGCCCTTGGCGGATTGCAGTGCGTTCAGGTGGCTGCCATCGGGGCTCAGCACCTGGAGCAGGTGGTCGCTGAAGAGGATCCAGGCGCTGGCGAGGAGGAAGTAGGGCAGCACCAGTTTCATGGCGCTGAGCTTGGGTTTCATAGGTGATGGATGCCGTGCCGGATGTGATCGGTTTCGCATTATAGATGAATGGAGATTCATCTCTTTCTTATCTAAAGAACGGGATGGTTTTCTCACAATTCATGGGGATAATGCCGGTGTTTGTCCGACAACCTCGTCTTCCTTCCCCCCGAGGCTACGCACTCCATGTGGTACTACGGTTTTCTCGACCTGTCGCTGTGGCAACTGGTGGCGGTCACCCTGGTGATGACGCACATCACCATCGTCGGCGTCACGGTCTACCTGCACCGCTATTCCGCCCATCGCTCCCTCGAACTGCACCCGGCGCTGAAGCATTTCTTCCGCTTCTGGCTGTGGCTGACCACCGCGATGAACACCCGCGAATGGACCGCGATCCACCGCAAGCACCACGCCAAGTGCGAAACCGTCGACGACCCGCACAGCCCGGTGATCAAGGGCCTGGGCACCGTGCTGCGGCGCGGCGCGGAACTGTACCGCGAGGAAGCCGAGAACGAGGAGACCCTGCGCATCTACGGCAAGAACTGCCCGGATGACTGGCTCGAGCGCAACGTCTATTCGCGCTACCCCATCGGTGGCGTGACCCTGATGGCGGCCATCGACCTCGCCCTGTTCGGCGTCGGCGGCATCACCATCTGGGCCGTGCAGATGATGTGGATCCCGGTCTGGGCCGCCGGCGTCATCAATGGCCTCGGCCACGCCGTCGGCTACCGCAACTTCGAATGCCGCGACGCCGCCACCAACCTGGTGCCCTGGGGCATCCTCATCGGCGGCGAGGAGCTGCACAACAACCATCACACCTACCCGAACTCGGCCAAGCTGTCGGTGAAGAAGTGGGAGTTCGACCTGGGCTGGGCCTGGATCAAGCTGTTCAGCTTCCTGCGCCTGGCCAAGGTGCAGCGCGTCGCGCCCATCGCCCACCGCGTGGAAGGCAAGGGCAGCCTGGACATGGACACCGCCATGGCCATCCTCAACAACCGTTTCCAGATCATGGCGCAGTACCGCAAGCTGGTGATCGCGCCCCTGGTGAAACAGGAACTGGCCAAGGCCGACGAGTCGGTGCGCCACCTGTTCCGTCGCGCCAAGCGCCTGCTGTCCCGCGAGACCAGCCTGCTGGACGAGCGCCACCACGCGCGCATCGCCGCCATGCTGGAGCAGAGCCAGGCGCTGAAGGTGATCTACGAGCGCCGTCTCGCCCTGCAGCACATCTGGGTCAAGACCAGCGCCAACGGCCACGACATGCTCGAAGCCATGAAGCAGTGGGTGCACGAGGCCGAGGCCAGCGGCATCCAGTCCCTGCGCGACTTCGCCGAGCAGCTCAAGACCTACTCGCTGCGCCCGGCCGTCGCGGCCTGATCGCAGCAACCCCGAAGAAGGCCGGCCATCGCCGGCCTTTTTCATTTGGGCCCCGCAGGTTGGCGCCGAGCCCGCGAGGCCCAGCGCAGCGAGGCCCGCTGGCGCCCCTTCGCGAATGAATTCGCTCCTACGGGACAGGGGCGAGGCGTTGGTGTGTGGGGCGAGTCCGCTTGGTGGATAGAAGAGCGCTATCCACCCTACCCAGCGGGGAAGTCCGTGCGGGCACGAGCTGTCAGGCGATGCAGGGTGGACCCCGCTTCACGGGTCCACCGCTGCGGGGTTGGGCCGTGCTCCGCGCCGTGCCATCTGTAGGAACGGCTTCAGCCGCGAAAGACTCGCCGCCGTCTCCCTGCCCCTCCTGCCTGTACCGCCCGCGTACGCCTGCACCTGAAACGCAGCCAAAAAAAACCGCCCGGGGGAGGGCGGCTGGAACAAGACGTCGAAAGGAGCAATCGCATCGACGTCAGGAGGTAAGGAGGAGGTGCGGGTCGATCAGCTGTCCTGGTCGGCGTCGGCCTTGCGCTCGGTGCCCTGCTTGGCGACGGCCTGCTGCTGGGCGGCGTCCTGGGCGCGCTGCTCATACTGCGCATTTCGCGCAACAAAGGCGGACGACTCTTCGGCGAAGGAGAACTGGGTGAAGGACAGGGCGAAAGCGGTGAAGGCGGCAGTAACAAAGAGATTGCGTTGCATAGCGTGATCCTCGGCGGGATGCATCTGGAAACCGAGGCCATCTTAGGGGCCGGGCCGGTGGTGAAAAACCGCGGCCCAGGTGAATCACAATTGCTTCTAACGCAACAATTGCGTGCGCACCGCCCAGTGGCGGGGATCGTCCAGCACGGCATCGTCCTGGGCGAAGAGGGGCGGCAGCTCGGCCTTGAGGAAATCCACCCAGGTCCGGGTCTTGGCGTCGAGGAAACGCCGTGACGGATACACCGCGTAGATGTTGCGCTCGCGCAGGCGGTGCTCCGGCAGCAGGCGCAGCAGCGTGCCCTCGCGCAGCGGCTGGCAGGCGACGAAGGAGGGCAGCAGGCAGAAACCCATGCCCGCCTGGGCGGCGCGGGCCAGGGATTCGGCGACGTTGACCTGGAAGGCCTCCGCCGGCAGCACGTCGTACTCGCCGTCTTCGTCCTGCAGCACCCAGTTGTCCTGGTAGAGCGGGTCCAGCAGGCGCAGGTAGCGGTGATGGCGCAGGTCCGCCGGCCCCGTGGGCACGCCATGCTGCTCCAGGTAGGCGGGCGCCGCGCAGACCACGCTGTACATCTGCCCCAGGGATTGCGCCACCATCTGCGAGTCCGGCAGCTCGCGGGCGAAGGTCAGCACCACGTCCTGGCCATCCTCCAGCGGGTCGGGGTTGCGCTGCGACAGCGTCAGGTCGATCACCACCTCGGGGTACAGCGCGGTGTAGCGCGCCACCAGCGCGGTGACGTGTTGCAGGCCGAGGCCGGTCATGGTGTGCACCCGCAGCCGGCCGCTGGGCTTGAGGTGCGCGCCGCGCGCCTCGGCGGCGGCCTGGTCCACCTCGTTGAGGATCGAGCGGCAGCGTTGCAGGTAGCGCTCGCCCACCTCGGTCAGCGCCAGGCGCCGGGTGGTGCGGTGCAGCAGCCGCGCCTGCAACTGCTGCTCCAGCTCCGAGACCAGCCTGGAAACCTGCGCGGTGGAAAGATCCAGCGCCTGCGCCGCTGCGGTGAAGCTGCCGGTCTCGATGACGCGGGTGAACACGCGCATGCTGTTCAGGGTGTCCATTGTTACTCCTCGCGCAAGGCTGATTCTCGAAGGGCGCTGATTATCCAGGAAACGCCGGTAAATATACTGCCAGCCCTGAGCTGTTTGCCGTCTTCCCGGATCACCGCCCATCGCCCCGCCTGCGGGCTCGTGGCCCTGCCGATCCGCCCTGCATTGCCGAGGTATCCATGACCCCCGACCAAAGGTTCGCCCGCCGGGTGCGGAGCGCCATCGTGGCCTTCGTGCTGCTCTTCGCCTACTTCCTCGCGGCCGACCTGTGGATGCCCATCACCCCCCAGGCCCAGCTGACCCGCCCGGTGCTGCGCCTGGCGCCCCGGATCAGCGGCCAGGTGCTGGACATCGCCGTGACCAACAACGCCCATGTCGAGGCGGGGCAGTTGCTGTTCCGCCTCGACCCCGAACCCTTCCTCCTCGCCGTCAACGCCGCCGAGCTGGCGCTGGAGCAGGCCGCCCAGGACAACGCCGAGCTCGACGCCAGCCTCGCCGCCGCCCGCGCCGACAAGCTCGCCGCCGAGGCCTCGGCGCAGGAGCTCGCGCGCGAGACCGAGCGCCTCGGCAAGCTGATGGCCAGCCAGCACGTCTCA
Organism: Pseudomonas tohonis; assembly: GCF_012767755.2. Lineage (NCBI taxonomy): Bacteria > Pseudomonadati > Pseudomonadota > Gammaproteobacteria > Pseudomonadales > Pseudomonadaceae > Pseudomonas > Pseudomonas tohonis. The sequence goes on along the minus strand of NZ_AP023189.1, from coordinate 6,493,876 downwards.
CGCCAGCTGTTCGAACAGACCCAGTCGCAGCGCGCCGCCGCCCGCGCCAAGGTGGCCGCCGCCACCGCGCGCATCCACCAGCTGGCCGCCGAGCGCGGCGCGGCGGGCGACGGCAACCTGCGCCTGCGCCAGGCCCGCAACGCCCTCGACCAGGCGCGCCTGCAACTGCAGTACAGCGAAGTCCGCGCCGAGCGCGCCGGCACCCTCAGCAACCTGCAGCTGTCCCCCGGCGCCTTCGTCGCCGCTGGCAGCCCGGTGGCTGCCCTGGTCGCCGATGAGGCCGACGTCAGCGCCGATTTCCGCGAGAAAGCCCTGCGCTACGTGGGCCTGGGCGATGGCGCCAGCGTGGTGTTCGACGCCCTGCCCGGGCGCATCTTCGCCGCGCGGGTCAGCGCCATCGACGCGGGCGTCAAGGAAGGCCAGCTGGACGCCAACGGCGACCTCGCCGCCCCCGCCACCTCCGACCGCTGGGTGCGCGACGCCCAGCGCCAGCGCCTGCACGTGCTGCTCGATGCGCCTCCGGAAGCGCCCCTGCCCAGCGGCGCCAAGGCCACGGTGCAGCTCTACCCCCACGAGTCGCCCCTGGCCGCGTTCTTCGGCCGGGTGCAGATCCGCCTCATCAGCCTGCTGCACTACATCTACTGATGGAGCGCCCGGCCCTCAGCGAGAACGGTCTGCGCCAGTGCCTGCGGCTGGCCTGCGGCGGCACCCTCGGATTGTTCGTGTGCAAGCTGATGGACTGGGACAACGGCTCGTTCTTCTGCGTCTACCCCATGCTGCTGCTGGGCCTGGTGCCCACCATCAATGCCCATGTGATCCGCCAGTTCCTCGCCCAGGCGGTGCTGGTGAGCCTGGAGACGCTGGTGATCTACGGCCTGTTCGGCGACCGTCCGCTGCTCATCGTGCCGCTGGTGTTCGGCGCCTTCCTCTGGCGCTTCAGCCTCATGGCGCGCGGCCCGCTGTTCATGTTCGGCGCCCTGGGCTGCGTGTTCCTCTCCATGCAGCTGCATTTCGCCAGCTACCCCGAGACCCACCTCTACGACCTGGTGGCCAGCAACCTGGTGGCCGCCGCACTGACGGTGCTGATCGCCTGGCTGATGTTCTTCCTCTTCCCCGACGCCGAGCCCCGCGAGCCCCGCGCCGCCGCTCCCAGGGACCTGCCCAGCCAGCGCCACGAGGCCCTGCTCGGCGCCTCGATCGCCACCTTGTCGTTCATCCTGTTCCAGACCTTCGACCTGAAGGATTCGCTGTCCGCGCAGATCGCCTCGATCCTGGTGCTGTTTCCCATGCACTGGAACGGCATCCGTTTCGCCGGACGCATCCGCGCCCTCGGCACCATGCTCGGCTGCCTGATCGCCCTGGTGCTGCAACTGCTGCTCTACGATCACTACGACGTGCTACCGCTCGTCGCCTCGCTGTACTGGATAGCCGCCTTTTTCTGTGCCCGAGTGCACGTATTGGAGGGTGCGCAGGGAATCGGCTTCGGTGCGCTGACAACTTTGGCCATCGTTTTCGGTCAATACCTGACGCCGAGTCACGACATGATGTTCAGCCTGGCCTATCGGCTCAGTTCGGTTTGCGTTGCGGTATTCATCACCCTGCTTGCGGTGTTCGTCCTGCACCGCCTGTTCAACCGTTTTGCAGCCATTCGTCACCAGAGTCATGCCTGACGCCGGCCACTCATGCCCGCCGCTTCGTCGTGGGCGTAACGTGACCCGAATACGCGAAGGCAGGCTATGGGCCGGATGGAAAACTTCGAGGAAACACCCAGCGAGCTGGAAAAGCTCACCCTGGCACTGCTGCACAGCCGCGGCGAGGTGGAACGCCTGCGCGAACGCGAACTGCTGTTCAACAGCCTGCTGGGCAGCGTCAACGCCGTGCTCTGGGCCTTCGACTGGGACGAGCAGAAGATCATCTACGTCAGCCCCCATTACGAGCGCATGTTCGGCCGCCCGGCCGAGCTGCTGATGGTGGACTTCAACGAGTGGCGCAACTGCATCTACCCCGATGACGTCGAGTACGCCGCGCGCAGCCTCGCCGAGGTGCTCACCAAGGGCGCGGTGGAGGTGCGCGAGTACCGCATCATCCGTGGCGACGGCCAGGTGCGCTGGCTCAGCGACAAGTGCTTCGTCAGCCGCCAGGGCCAGGCCGGGCAGAGCACCCTGGTGGTGGGCATCGCCGAGGACATCACCGAGAAGAAGACCCTGGAGGCCGAGCTGCAGCGCCTGGCCACCACGGACGTGCTGACCGGCACCAGCAACCGTCGGCACTTCTTCGAATGCGCCCAGCGCGAGTTCGATGTCGCCGAGCGCTATGAACGGCCCCTGGCGTTCCTGCTGCTGGACATCGATGACTTCAAGAAGATCAACGACACCTACGGCCACCAGGTCGGTGACCTGGTGCTGCAGCGCATCGCCCAGTGCGGCGCCGGCGCCCTGAGGCGGGTCGACCATTTCGGGCGCATCGGTGGCGAGGAATTCGCCGCCGTGTTCCCCGGCTGCGACCCGGCCCAGGCCCTGCAGGTGGCCGAGCGCCTGGAGCGCGAAGTGCAGCGCCTGTCGTTCAGCGCCGCCGGCCAGATCTTCAGCGTCACCCTCAGCCAGGGCCTGACCACCCTGCGCCCCGGCGACACCCTGGAACAGCTCTACGCCCGCGCCGACGAAGCCATGTACACCGCCAAGCGCAGCGGCAAGAACCAGATCGTCCAGATCTAGCCACCCGGCCATGTCGGGCTTCGTGCCGTAGGGGCGGCTTCAGCCGCCAAGCGGCCCGCAGGCCCGCCCTTCGGAGTCCATGGGACCGCTATGCGGTCCTTGGGCGAATGAATTCGCCCCTACAGGTCCATCGCCAAGACGGCCCCCGTCGGGTGGACGTCGCTTTTCACGTCCACCAGCGGAGCCCCGGGTGAGCACCGACGGTGGACCGGTGAAGCGGGGTCCACCCTACGCCCCCACACGTACCGTTCTTTCCCCTACGGCTGGAACGGCGACTCGCTGAGGATCACCCCCGTCTCGTCCACATAGCGCTGCCAGGCCGCGATCAGCCCGGCCAGCGCCTCGGGGCGCTCGGCGGCGAGGTCGTGGATTTCCCCGGGGTCCTTCTCCAGGTCGTACAGCTGCCAGGTTTCCGGCCCCACCGGCGCGGGGATGTACACCGCCTTCAGGTGCCCCTGGCGGATGGCGCGCATGCCGAACAGCTCCCAGCCGGTGGCCGTCTTGCCATCGTGCACCTGGGGTGTTTCGCCCGAGAGGTAGCCGAGCCAGGAGCGCCCGCGCACCGGCGCCACCTCGCGGCCGCGCCAGCGGGTACCCGGGTGGCGCACGCCGGCCAGGTCCAGCACCGTCGGGGTGATGTCCATCACCGTGGCGAAGGCGTGGCTCACCTGCTTCTGCCGGCGCAGCTGTGGATAACGCACCAGCGCCGGCACGCGGATGCCGCCCTCGGTGGTGAAGGCCTTGTACAGGCGCGACGGCGCCGTGGCCGCCTGGGCCCAGCGCGGCCCGTACCACACGTAGGAGTTGGCGCGGCCGATGTTCTCCAGGCTGTTGTCGTAGTGCTGGTCGAGGAAGCTCTTCAGGTTCGGGCCGAACTTGGGGAAGGCCTCCAGCAGCGCGCCCTCGGCGCCGTTGTCGGACATGAAGAGGATGAAGGTGTCGTCCTCCAGGCCCTGCTGGCGCAGGTAGTCCAGCACCCGGCCGATGTTCCAGTCCATGCGCTCCACCATCGCCGCATAGACCTCCATGGTCCGCGCCGACACCTGGCGTTCCGCCTCGCTCAGCGCGTCCCACTCGGCGCTGATCGCCCGCACCGGGTGCGCTTCCACATCCGCCGCCACCAGCCCCAGCGCCTTGAGCTTCTCCAGGCGCTCCAGGCGCAGGGCCTCGGGCCCGGCGTCGTAGCGGCCCCGGTAGTTATCCACAACCTCGGCCGGCGCCTGCAGCGGCCAGTGCGGCGCCGAGAAGGGCAGGTAGGCGAAGAACGGGCGGCTCTGGTCGCGCTCCTTCAGGTACTGGATCAGCCGGTCGGCGAAGGCGTCGGAGGAATAGAAATCCTCCGGCAGCTGCTCGATGAAGCGGTCGTCTTCCACGTACAGCGCCGGCGTCGCCTTGAGGATGCCCGGCGTGGTCTCGTCGTAGGGCGGCTCGTAGCCATAGTGGTTGGCCGCCCCCGGCAGCAGCGAGAAGGAGCGCTCGAAGCCCCGTGCATGGGGCGCCCGCTCGGCGGTCAGGCCCAGGTGCCACTTGCCGGACATCAGCGTCTGGTAGCCCGCCTCGCGCAGCAGCTCCGGCAGCGCCACCACGCGGTCGTTGAGGTAGCCCTCGTAGCCCGGCTTGCCGATCAGCTCCGGCGTCAGCGCCTCGGCCATGGTGCCGATGCCGGCGATGTGGTGGTCGGTGCCGGTGAGCAGCATCGAGCGGGTCGGCGAGCAGGTGGGCGCGGTGTGGAAGTCGGTCAGGCGCAGGCCGTCGAAGGCCAGGCGGTCCAGGTTAGGCGTGGCGATCTCGCCGCCGAAGGCGCCCAGGTCGGAGAAGCCCAGGTCGTCGGCGACGATGATCAGGAAGTTCGGGCGTTTGCTCATGAAGGCTCCAGGGTCAGAGGGCGATGGATTCGAAGGGCAGGTCGGCCAGCCTCGGCGGCTGCGGCGGGCGGTAGTCGCCATCGCCGGTGAGCTGGTGCAGCAGCGCCTCGCGCACCTGGTGGAAGTCATGACCGGTGCGCTGGCGCGGGCGCGGCAGGTCGATCGGCACCACCTGCTTGATGCGCCCGGGGCGGGGCGCCATCACCACCACGCGGTCGGCCAGGTAGATGGCCTCCTCGGCGTCATGGGTGACCAGCAGGGTGGTGATGCGCTGGCGCGCGCGGATGGCCAGAAGCTCGTCCTGCATCTGCTGGCGGGTCAGCGCATCGAGGGCGCCGAAGGGCTCGTCCAGCAGCAGGATGCGCGGGCTCGCCACCAGCCCCCGGGCGATGGCCACGCGCTGGGCCATGCCACCGGACAGCTGGTGCGGGTAGGCCCCCTCGAAGCCGCCCAGCCCCACCAACTGCACGAACTGGTGGATGCGCCGTGCGCGCTCGCCCTGTTCCAGTTTCTCGTTGACCAGGCCCAGGCCGATGTTCTGCGCCACCGTCAGCCAGGGGAACAGGCGGTGCTCCTGGAACACGATGCCGCGTTCGCCACCGATGCCGCGCACCGGCTGGCCGTCCACCTCGATGCGGCCGTCGAAGGCGGTGTCCAGGCCCACCAGCAGGCGCAGCAGGGTGGATTTGCCGCAGCCGCTGGAGCCGACGATGGCGATGAACTCACCCTCCTCGATATCCAGGCTGAAGTCCTGGATGGCCTGGAAATCCTGGCCATCCACCTCGAAGACCTTGCCGACCCCGGCGAAGCTCACGGTGGGCGGTGGCGACAGGGGCTGGTTGGCCGCTTCCACGGCGTTGCGATTGAAGGCGTTCATGCGGTTCTCCAGCGCGTCGCGCGCGCTTCGATGCGTTGTCCGAGGGTGCCCAGCAGGGCGCCGACCAGGCCCACCAGGACCATGGCGGCCATCACCTGGTCCATGCGGAACAGTTGCTGCGCGCCGAGCATGTAGCTGGCGATGCCGCCGTCCGAGGGCATGAAGTATTCGGCACCGATGGTGCCCAGCCAGGCGTAGATCAGCGCCAGGCGCAGGCCGGCGAAGATGGCCGGTGCGGCGCCCGGCAGCACCAGCAGGCGCAGGCGCTTGCCCAGGCCGAGGCGCATCACCCGCGCCGCTTCGCCAAGCTGTGGCGAGAGGCCGGCGACGCCGCGCTGGGTGGCGATGAACAGGGGGAAGAAGGCGGCCAGGGCGACGAAGGCCAGCTTGGCCGCCTCGCCGAGGCCGAACCAGGCCGTGAGCAGCGGCACCCAGGCGAAGATCGCCACCTGGCGCAGGGCCGAAAGGCTGGGCCCGGCGATGCGCTCGGCGCGGTTCGAGAGCCCCAGCAGCAGGCCGAGCGCCAGCCCCGTGCCGCCGCCCAGCGCCAGGCCTGCCACGGTGCGCTCGAGGCTGGCGCCCAGGGCCTTCGGCAGGCTGCCATCCAGCAGTCCCTGGTGCAGGGCGCGCAACACATCGAGCGGGGAAGCGAGGATATTGGCGTCGACCCAGGCCAGGGCGCTGCTGGCCTGCCACAGGGCCAGCAACGCCAGGGGCAGCAAGGCCGCCTGCAGCCGCTGCCAGCCATGCAGGCGCGGACCGCGCGGGCGCTCGGCGGTGGCCGGGTGGGGCCAGAACAACAGCAGCGAATCGAGGCGGTTGATGCCGCGATCCATCAGCGCGCCCACCAGGCCGATCACCAGGATGCAGACGAACACCAGGTCGAGCATGAACAGCTGGCGGCCCCAGACCATCAGGTAGCCGATGCCCTCGCTGGAGGCCAGCAGCTCCACCGCCAGCAGCGAGGTCCAGCCGGTGGCCAGGGCCAGGCGCAACCCGGCCATGAAGGCGGGCAGGGCGGCCGGCAGCACCAGGCGCCAGGCCAGCAGGTGCGGCGGCAGGCGCAGCACCGCCGCCGCCTCGCGCAGGCGCGGCTGGGCGTCACGCACGCCAACCAGGGTATGCAGGGTCACCGGCACCACCACGGCCTTCACCAACACCACCAGCTTGAGGGTTTCGCCGATGCCGAAGAACAGCATGAACAGTGGAATCCAGGCCAGGGTCGGGATCTGCGCCAGGGCCACGAAACTCGGGTAGACCAGCGCCTCGGCCCGGCGCGACAGGCCCAGCCAGGCACCGAGCAGCACCCCGCCAGCGATACCGGCGAGCAGGCCGATGCCGAGGCGCTGCAGGCTTATCCACAGGTGCCCCCAGAGTTCGCCGGAACCGAATTCCAATGCGCTCTGCCCTACCAAGGCGGGGGCGGGGAGGATCTGCTCGGACATCCAATGGTGCCTGGCGGCCAGCCACCAGAGCAGGAACAGCCCGACGGGCAGCAGCCAGGGCAGGGCCCGGTCGAGGATGCCGGCGCCGATGGCCGGCAGATGGAGCCGGGCGGGAGGCCGCAGGCTCGGCAGCGTCTGGATCTTGCTCATCGGTGTCTCCCGGCGCCAGGGCTCTAACGTTATTTCCGTGTGGAATATAAAAACTCAAAATCCATTTATTTATGGATAAGAGGCGTCATTAGATAGGGAAGGGGCCGGAGAGCGGCAAATGCCTTTGCCGAATATTTTTTATGCATTTCCTGCATAGCGTGCTGGAAGCCGCTGTGGCCCTGATTTATGCGATCCAGTCATTAAAAAATGAATTTTTAGTATTTAATTTCGATTTCTTCCTGTGCCTATCTGGCGCCCTCACCGAACCGTCGCGCAGGAGCGCCCATCCATGAAAACCCTGATCAACAGTGTCCTCGGGCTCTTCGCCCCCACTCTGCTGGCGGGCGTGCTCGGCGCGGCTCCGCTGCTCGCCCAGGCGGCCGAGGCACCCAAGGAAATCCGCATCGCCGTGCCCGACCTCAGCGCCGGCAGCGAACACAGCGGCGGTGGCGTGGTGGACGTGCTGCGCAGCCGGCAGATCCTCGAACAGGAATTCGCCAAGGAAGGCATCGAGATCCAGTGGCGCTTCTTCAAGGGTGCAGGCCCCGTGATCAACGAAGCCCTGGCCAACGGCCAGGTGGACTTCGCCTACCTGGGCGACCTGGCCGCCATCATCGGCAAGGCCAGCGGCCTCGACACCCGCCTGCTCAGTGCCACCGCGCGCGGCGTCAAGAGCTACCTGGGCGTTGTACCCGGCTCGGGCATCAAGACCCTGGAAGACCTCAAGGGCAAGCGCGTCGCCGTGTTCCGCGGCACCGCCAACCAGCTGTCCTTCGCCAACGCGCTGGCCAGCCGTGGCCTCTCCGAGCGCGACTACAAGGTGATCAACCTCGACTTCAACGCCGCCAATGCGGCCCTCGCGGCCAAGCAGGTGGATGCCTCCTGGGGCCTGGCCGGGCTCATCGCCCTGCGTGAGAAGGGGCTCGCCGAACTGCCGCTCAGCACCCGCGACCTGGGTGGCGCCGGCAGCACCCAGGCGGTGCTGGTGGGCACGGGCGCCTTCGTCCGCGACTACCCCGAGGTCACCGCGCGCCTGGTCAAGGCCCAGCAGCAGGCGGTGACCTGGCTGCGCGACGAAGACCACAAGCAGGCCTACGTCGAGCTGGTCTCGCGCCTGGCCAGCTACCCGCCGGTGATCCTCGGCACCGACCTCAAGGACGACAGCTTCAAGGACATCTTCGACCCGCAGCTGGACCCCGCCTTCCTCGCCCGCCTGCAGAAGGGCGTGGACTTCGCCGCCGAACAGCGGCTGATCCGCAAACCCTTCCAGGTGAGCGACTGGGTCGAGCCGCGCTTCCTCGATGCGGCGCTGAAGGAGCAGGTGCAGGCATCGCGCTGAGCCGCCCGGGCGACTGAAGTCGCCCCTACAGAGAAGCTTGAACCGTGCGTAGGGCGGACGTCGCTCTTCACGTCCACCAGCGGAGTTGCGAGTGGCCCCGAGGGTGGACCGATGAAGCGTGGTCCACCCTAGATTCCGGGATACCTCGTGCCTCTTCGCGAATGAATTCGCTCCCACAGAAGAGGTAGCCCGCAGGATGGGTAGAGCGCAGCGAAACCCGTGCTGCTCGGCCCGCTGCACGCGACCTGGGCGAATGAATTCGCCCCTGCAGAAGAGCCGGCGGAGTCGCGGGTGGCCTCGAGGGTGGACCGATGTGCACCGCGCCTCGCCGAGGGCCTGTCAGGCGATGCGCCGGGCCTCTGCGGCCTCGGCGCCGTCCAGTTCGACGACGATTTCGATCAGCGCGCGCGCTGCCGGGGAGAGGCGGTAGCCGGTGCGGGTGACGATGCCGCAGCGGGCGGAGAGGCTTTCCAGGTTTTCCGGCAGGTTGCGAAAGCGCAGCAGCTCCAGCTCGCCGCTCTCCAGCAGCGGTGCCAGGGTCTCCAGCATGCCCACGCCAATGGCGTCGGTGCGGCGCACCACCTGCATCAACGCGGGCACATGCTCGCATTCCAGGTTGAGGGTGAAGTCGGCCTTGCCGCTGAAGCCTGCCAGCAGCTTGCGGATGCCCGCCGGCAGCCGCGTGGCGGCCAGCGGGTAGTCGAACATGTCGTTGGTGGAGAGGCTTTCCTTGGCCAGCAACGGGTGCCCCCGACGGCAGAAGAAACGACCGTTGCGCGGAGTCAGTTCGCGGGTCTGGAAGTTGGGGTCGATCTCGAACTGGCGGATGTCGGCGATGAAGAACTCGATTTCGTCGCGGGCCAGCAGGCGGCCCAGGGTTTCCCAGTTGTTCACTTCGAAACGGGTGTTGATGCGCGGATGGCGGGCGATGAACTCGGCCAGGGCGTCGGGCACCAGCTTGGCCGCCGGCGCCGGGCCGCAACCGAAGTGCAGCTCGCCTGCATCCAGCTTGGTCATCTGGTCGATTTCCCGCGCCAGGTTGCTCGCCCCCTGCACCAGGCGCAGGGCGTGCTGCAGCACCACCTGGCCTTCCGGCGTGGGGCGCAGGTCCTTGTTGCCCCGGTCGACCAGCTGGCAGCCGAAGGCCTGCTCCAGGCCCTGGATGCTGCGGCTGAAGGCCGGCTGGGTGATGCCCATGGCATCGGCCGCGCGGACGAAGCTGCGGTGTTCCACGAGGGCGATGAAGTAACGGAGTTGGCGCAGGTCCATCATGCTTTACCGGCATCGAAAATATAGGTCGAAGGCATTTGCCCCCATCTGGGTGCTGGTTTTAAATGCAGGCTCTTATTCCGTCAACGAAGCTTGTTTAGATAAATAAGATTAAAAAGGAATAAGTATATGGCCCAGACCGAAGGGGGATACCCGATGACCACGCCAGCACGATTTCCCGCCCTCGCCATGACCCGGCTCCTCGCGCCGCTCATGTGCGCCTGTCGCTGACAGCCGGACCCTGAGCCCGGTGGCCTCGCGCGCCACCTGACGCTCCCCCGAACCCACGCCGCCCCGACCGTCGCCCTGCGTGCGATGCGGGCCCGCTCCGCCCGGAAAAAGCCGGGCCCCGAACAAGGATCGCCCCATGCGCCAACGCCGTACCGCCATCCCCTCGCCCCTCGCTCGACCGCTGGCGCTGCAGCGCCTGGCCGCCGTGGACTATGCACTGACCCTGCTGCTGGCCCTGGGCGCCGGTAGCACCTGGGCCGCCGAGGGCAACACCGAGCAGCAAGTGGACAAGGATGTCGCCCTGCAGAAGGTCACCGTCACCGCCCGCCGCCGCGAGGAAGACGTGCAGGACGTGCCCACGCCCATCACCACCCTCAGCGGCAGCGCCCTGGAGACCCAGCGCATCTACAAGGTGCAGGACCTGCAGCAGGTGCTGCCCAGCGTCAACGTCGCCTTCATCCATGCCCGCCAGTCCAGCGTCGCGGTGCGCGGCATCGGCAACAACCCGGCGAGCGACGGCCTCGAAGGCAGCGCCGGGGTCTACCTCGACAACGTCTACCTGGGTCGCCCGGGCATGGCAGTGTTCGACCTGCTGGACATCGAGCAGCTGGAACTGCTGCGTGGCCCCCAGGGCACGCTGTTCGGCAAGAACACCACCGCCGGCGTGCTCAACATCAGCACCCGCGCGCCCACCTTCAGCCCCGAGCGCACGGTGGAGGTTTCCGGCGGCCAGGACGGCTACTTCCAGGCCAAGGGCACGGTCAACGGCGCCCTCACCGAAACCCTCGCCGCGCGCCTGTCGGCCTACCGCACCCGTGACGACGGCTTCATCAAGAACATCCACGACGGCAACGACCTCAACGGTGGTGCACGCCAGGGCGTGCGCGGGCAGTTCCTCTTCGAGCCCAACGAGGACTTCAGCCTGCGCTGGATCAACGACTACAACGAGGAGGATTCGAGCACCGGCACCATGGTCGTCTACGGCGCGCCGGCCCGTTACTGGCAGCGCGCGGCCCTGGCGGGTGCCTCGCCGGTGCGCGACCCGGACGACAAGAAGGTCAACATCGACGGCCGCCAGAACGTCAGCGTGCACCAGGGCGGCAGCTCGGTGGAGGCCAACTGGAACCTCGCCGGCGGCTACAAGCTGACCTCCATCAGCGCCTACCGCTATTGGCACTTCACCCCGGCCAACGACGAGAGCCTCAACGTGCCGGCGCTGCTCAACACCGGCGTGGAAGTGCACGACCGCCAGTTTTCCCAGGAGATCCGCCTGGCCTCGCCCACCGGCGGCGCCTTCGACTACGTGGTCGGTGCCTACGTGTTCAACCAGAACCTGGGCAACAAGAACTTCACCGACTACGGCTCCCGGGCCGACCTGTTCCTGCTCGGCGCCAACCTGGGCGCCATCAACAACGTCAGCACCAAGGCCAACGGCAAGATCGAGACCGACAGCTACGCGCTGTTCGCCCAGGGCACCTGGCACCTCACCGACCGCCTCGACTTCACCGCCGGCCTGCGCGGCACCTACGAGGAAAAGGACGCCAACGTGCAGCGCTTCGCACCGGTCGGTGGTGCGGCGGTGACCGGCCAGGCCGCCGCCATCCGCGCGGCGCAACTGGGGGCCTATGACTCGGGCGACCTCAGCCTGCACAACGCCGCGCCCTCCTTCCTGCTGAACCTGGCCTACAAATTCGACGACGACCTGCTGGGCTACGCCTCCCTGGCCCATGGCGAGAAATCCGGCGGGGTGAACCTGGCCGTAGGCTCGGCCCCGGTGGCCGGCGCCGACTCGCTGCTGGTCGGCCCCGAGCGCGCCAACGATGCCGAACTGGGCTTCAAGAGCACGCTGCTCGACCGCCGCCTGCTGCTCAACGCCAACCTGTTCTGGACCGGCATCCACGGCTACCAGGCCACCACCCTGTACCAGGCGCCGGGCTCCCCCAACGTCGTGCAGGTGCTGGCCAACGCCGGCAGCGTGCGCTCGCGCGGCCTGGAGTTCGAAGCCACCGCGCTGCCCGTGCGCGGCCTGACCCTGAACTTCAACGGCTCCTACAACGACGTCACCTACCTCAGCTTCAAGGACGCCCCGTGCCCCGGCGAGGTGAGCACCGCCCCCGGCGCGCCGGCCACCTGCGACCTCACCGGCGAACGCGTGGTCGGCGCCTCGAAATGGATCGCCAACCTCAGCGGCGAATACAGGTGGCAGCTGGAGAACCGCATCGAGCCCTACCTCACCGCCAGCTACGCCTACCGTTCCGAGGCCGAAGGCACCCTGGACAACTCCGACCTTTCCAAGATCGACGGCTACGGCCTGGTCAACCTCTCGGCCGGCGTGCGCCGCGACCTGGGCGACGGCCAGGTGGACGCCTCCATCTGGGTGCGCAACGCCACCGACACCGACTACTACCTGAGCGCCTTCGCCTACCTGAACGGCGCCTACACGGCCTCGGTGGGCGCCCCGCGCACCGCCGGCGTCTCCCTGCGCTACGACTTCTGACCCCCAGCAGCACCCACCCAACGCGAGGACCGCACCATGAGCAACGCAGCACTGGCCAGCCAGCAGCCCGAGATCCAGCTGGACATCCACCCCATCGCCGGGCGCATCGGCGCCGAGATCCGTGGCATCAGCCTCTCCGCCGAGCTGGACGCCGCCACCGTGGACGCCATCCAGGCCGCCCTGGTCCGTCACAAGGTGATCTTCTTCCGTGGGCAGACGCACCTCGACGACCAGGGCCAGGAGGCCTTCGCCAAGCTGCTCGGCGACCCCGTCGCCCACCCCACCGTGCCGGTGCGCGAAGGCACCCGCTACCTGCTGCAGCTCGACGGCGCCGAAGGCCAGCGGGCCAACTCCTGGCACACCGACGTGACCTTCGTCGACGCCTACCCCAAGGCCTCCATCCTGCGCAACGTGGTGGCCCCGGCCGCCGGCGGCGACACCGTCTGGGCCAACACCGCCACCGCCTACGCCGACCTGCCGGGCGAACTGCGCGAACTGGCCGACAAGCTCTGGGCCATCCACAGCAACGAATACGACTACGCCGGCGTGCGCCCCAACGCGCCGGTGGAAAAGCTGGAGGAGTACCGCAAGGTGTTCACCTCCACCGTCTACGAGACCGAGCACCCGGTGGTGCGCGTGCACCCCGTCAGCGGCGAACGCAGCCTGCTGCTGGGGCATTTCGTCAAACGCCTCAAGGGCCTGTCCCAGTCCGACTCGGCGCACATCTTCGCCGTCCTCCAGGGCTACGTGACGCGCCTGGAGAACACCGTGCGCTGGCGCTGGCAGCCCGGTGACGTGGCCATCTGGGACAACCGCTCCACCCAGCACTACGCCGTGGACGACTACGACACCCAGCCGCGCATCGTGCGCCGCGTGACCCTGGCCGGCGACGTGCCGGTGGGCATCGACGGCCAGCGCAGCCGCACCACCCGCAAGGGCTGACGCGAGGCGTGCGGCGGGCCTTCGCGGATGCGCGGGCCCGCCGAGCCATCCCACCCCATGACAGGAGACCGACCATGACCCTGGCCACCCACACCCAGGCAGAACCCGCCGCACCGTTGCATCACGACGCCCCCTTCGCCATCACGCCCCTGGCCGCGCCCCTGGGGGCGGTGGTCAGCGGCTTCGACGCCACCCGCATCACCCCCGCCCAGGTGCTGGCCCTCAAGCAGGCCCAGCGCGAACACCACATCCTGCTGTTCCGCGACCAGCACCTGGACGATGCCCAGTACCTGGCCTTCGCCACCCACTTCGGCGCCGTGTTCCAGCCGCCGGCGGACATCCCGGTGCTGTCTTCCGGCGTCGACGGCAAGGCGCCGGAGATCGTCAAGGTGGCCAACACCGAGGACGGCGAACTGGGCAACACCGCCATCCCCGCCCACGCCGACCACCACTGGACGCCGACGCCGTCCTCCGGCTCCTTCCTCTATGCCCTGGAAGTGCCCTCCAAGGGCGGCGAGACCCGCTTCACCAACCTGGCCCTGGCCTACAGCGCGCTGGACGAGGCCACCCGCCGCGAGATCGACCCGTTGCGGCTGATCACCTACAACCCCTTCATCCGCCTCAAGAACGGTGGCTACAACGGCGGCTTCGTCACCTACCGCACGCCGGATATCCCCGCCATCCAGGGCACCGAGCACCCGCTGGTGCGCACCCACCCGGAAAGCGGCAAGCGCCTGCTGTTCCTCGGCGTGCACACGGAAGTGGAAATCCCCGGCGCCGACCCCGAATACGGCAAGGCGCTGATCGGCCGCCTGCGCGAGCACCTGGAAAACCCGCGCTTCCACTACGCCCATGCCTGGCGCGCCGGCGATATCGTCTGGTGGGACAACCAGGCCGTCCTCCACGCCCGCAACGGCTTCCCCGCCACCGAAAAACGCCGCATGAAGCGCATCAGCCTGAGCGGCAGCCGCCCGTTCTGATCCTGCCGGCAACCCACGGCCTCGATGCATGGCCGGACGTAGGGTGACCCCGCTTCACCGGTCCACCATGCGGAGCCGACCGTAACTCCGCTGGTGGACGTAAAGAGCGACGTCCACCCTACGCAGCGGTTTGGCTCTTCAGTGGGAGCGAATTCATTCGCGAAGGATCGACACCTATGCGTTGGGCCTCGCTGCGCTCGGCGCCACCCTACGGGCTCGGTGCGTGGCCGGACGTAGGGTGGACCACGCTTCATCGGTCCACCACGCGGAGCCGACCGTGACTCCGCTGGTGGACGTAAAAAGCGACGTCCACCCTACGCACGGCCCGGCTCTTCCGTAGGAGCGAATTCATTCGCGAAGGACTCGAGCCAATGCGTTGGGCCTCGCTGTGCCCGCCGCCAGCACCGCTTTCAATGCCTTCCCGGCATATTTTCGATGCCTACAAGGCATCCGAAATTAAAAATCCTTATTTTTCATAAAGTTAGAAATTTATATTCCATTAGGTAATTGATGAATCATTAAAAATTACTTTATGGGATAAGCCGCAAAACCAATCATTTCCCCGTGGCCGACCGCTCTGGAATGGCCCTCATGCAGCTCCGCAGCTGCCCTCCGATCACTTTCCGGTGCACAGGCCGGATTTTTTCCAACCGGGAGTCTTGCCGATGGGCAATGTCCTCAAAGCCGACAGCGCGAGCGACCTGCTGTGGCGTGAAGCGCGCAGCCCTGGCGAAGTGCGTGACCTCGGCGTGCCGCTGCGCCATGCCCTCGGCGCGTCGCGCTTCAAGGGCGGCGACGGTCGTGTGCTCGGTCGTCGCGAAGCGCTGTTGCTGGGCGCCTTCGCCCTGGTGCTGCATGCCGGCGTTCTTTACTGGGTGAGCAACAAGCCCACTCCGGCGCTGCCCGAGGTACCGCCCGAGATTCCGCCCATGACCATCGAATTCACCACGCCGGCACCGCCCGTGGTGGAACCGCCGCCGCCCGAGCCGCCACCGCCTCCGGTCGTCGAGCCGCCGCCCCCCGTGGTGGAGGAGCTCGCGGTCAAGCCGCCGCCGCCCAAGCCGGTGCCCAAGCCGAAGCCGAAACCCGTGCCCAAGCCGGCACCCAAGCCGGTGGAGGCGCCGCCCCCGCCGCCCAAGGTGGAAGCGCCGCCCGCGCCCCCGGCCCCCCCGGCTCCACCCGCGCCGGCACCGGTCACGCCGCCCTCGGCCAACGCCGGCTACCTGCGCAACCCGGCGCCGGAGTACCCCTCCTTCGCCCAGCGTCGCGGCTGGGAAGGCACGGTGCTGCTGCGGGTGCACGTACTGGCCAGCGGCTCGCCCAGCGAGGTGCAGATACAGAAGAGCAGTGGTCGCGACCTGCTCGACGAGGCGGCGATCAAGGCCGTCAAACGCTGGACCTTCGTACCCGCCAAGCGCGGCGACGTGGCCCAGGATGGCTGGGTCAGCGTGCCCATCGACTTCAAATTGAACTGAACAGATTCGCGCCCCGGCGCACTTGGAGGATCGCAACATGGACCTACTCAACAACCCCTTCGGCTCGGTCGAGCACCTCGTCATCTGGCTGCTGATCGGCTTCTCGGTCGTCACCTGGGGCCTGGCCCTGGTCAAGGGCATCCAGTTCGCCCGTCTCAAGCACCAGGACCGCAAGTTCCAGAAGCTGTTCTGGAGCGCCACCAGCCTGGACAGCGCCGCCGACCTGGTGCAGGACCACGCCGGTGCCGTCGCCCACGTGGCCCAGGCCGGTTTCGCCGCGATCCAGGTGCAGGGCGGCCAGCCCGGCGACCTGAGCCAGGCGATCAACCACCAGGACCGCCTCGAGCGCGCCCTGCGCCAGCAGATCCAGCGTGAGCGCCGCTCCCTGGAATCGGGCCTCGCGGTGGTCGCCTCCATCGGCTCCACCTCGCCCTTCATCGGCCTGTTCGGCACCGTGTGGGGGATCATGGAAGCGCTCAAGGGCATCAGCCTGGCCGGTTCCGCCAGCCTGGAAACCGTCGCCGGCCCCATCGGCGCGGCGCTGATCGCCACCGGCGTCGGCATCGCCGTCGCGGTGCCCGCGGTGCTGGTCTACAACTACTTCCTGCGCAGCCTCAAGCTGACCGCCGCCGACCTCGACGACTTCGCCCACGACTTCTACAGCCTGGCCCAGAAGAGCGCCTTCAAGGTCATCGTCAACCCCGCCGCCGGCAAGCAAGGCGCCGCCCAGAAAGTGAAGGAGGCGTCCTGACATGGCCTTCTCCACACAAGACAGCGACGAGGTTCTCTCCGAGATCAACGTCACCCCGCTGGTGGACGTGATGCTGGTGCTGCTGGTGGTGTTCATCGTCACCGCGCCGCTGCTCACCAACGCCATCCCGATCAACCTGCCGAAGACCGAAGCGGTCGCCCCGCCGGACCAGAAGGACCCGCTGGTGGTGAGCATCGACGGCGAAGGCAAGCTGTTCATCAACAAGGACGAGATCCAGCCGGACCTGCTGCAGGGCAACCTGGAGGCCGCCAAGGCCAAGGACCCGGAGCTGCGCGTGCAGCTGCAGGCGGACGACAAGGTCGACTACGGCGCGGTGGCCAAGGCCATGGCCTCCATCGAGCGCGCCGGGATCACCAAGCTGGCGGTGATCACCGCCCGCTGAGCATTTGGCCACCCGCCTTCAGGCAGGGGGAGGGTGGCCTTTTTTATTCGAGGACGCGCAATGACCACCCTGTTCATCTCCCCGGGCGCCTGCTCGCTGGCCTCCCATGTCGCGGTGCGCGAGCTGGCGCTGCCGATCCAGGTCGAGCGCGTGGCCTTGCGCACCGCTGATTCGCCCATCCACGCCATCAACCCGCTGGGCCGCGTGCCGGCCCTGCAACTGGACGACGGCACCGTGCTCACCGAGAACAGCGCCATCCTCCCGTACCTCGCCGACCTGGTGCCGGGCACGCCGCTGTTCGCTCCGGCTGGCAGCGTCGAGCGCGCGCAGATCCAGGGCTGGCTCGGCTACCTGGCGGCGGAGGTGCACGCCGCCTCCTTCCGCCCGCTGAACCGCCCCGAACGCTACTCCGCCGATACCGGCGCCCACGACGGCATCCGGGCGCAGGCTCGGGTGCAGCTTTATCGCGCCTTCGAACATATCGAGCGCCACCTCGAGAACCGCACCTGGCTGGTAGGTGAGCGCTTCACCCTCGCCGACGCCTACCTGGGCGTGTTCAGCCTGTGGCTCGGTCGCATCGGCGGCGAGTTCGAGCAGCTCACCGCCGTGGCGCGTCTGCGCCAGGCCTTCCTTGGCCGGGCTGCGGTGCGTGAGGCGCTGGGGGTCGAGGGGCTGGCCTGAGACCGCTCCCATCGATGAGCGAACGCGACGGGCCGATCCTGGCCTGATCGCAACCCCATCGCGCATCCCGCTCGTGCTCCACGGGTTTCCGGAAGCACGCGGTTTTCCTCTCTCCGCCTGACGCGGACAAAGTGCCCCGGGCGCATGGCGCGGGGTGACCTGCCGCCCACCGATCCCCCCGCACGCAACGCGTTCCCACCTCCCGCTCCGAACGGGATTCCGTCGCTGCGCGGGACGCCTGCATCGAAGCGCTTGCATCCGCACGCGTTGACGGCCTCAGACCGTTCGCCGCGCTTCTCGGACTTTTCCTCTTTCGCCGCCTTGGGCTTATCGGCCTGAATAGCCGCCGGCCCGCCAGCGTGGCGACCGCCCAAGCAACGAGTGCGAAATGGAATTCACTCACTTCGACCTGACCGACAGCACGAGCACCGGCTCGGCTGCGGTCATGAATTCCTGCTCGACGGCTTTCATCTGACCCCCCGCTGGGGAGGCATCTGGAGTAGTCATGGCATCGAACAGTTTCCAAAACGAGGTACCCAAGGCACGGGTCAACATCAAGCTCGACCTGCACACCGGCGGTGCACAGAAGAAAGTCGAGCTTCCCCTGAAGCTGATGCTGATGGGCGACTACAGCAACGGCCGGGAGGCGCGCCCCCTGTCCGAGCGCGCCAAGGTCAACATCAACCGCAACAACTTCGACAGCGTGCTCGCCGAGTTCGCCCCCCGCATGAAGCTGGCCGTGGAGAACACCCTGGCCGATGACGATTCGGAAACCTCGGTCGAGCTGGCCTTCCACCGCATGAAGGATTTCGAGCCCGAGCAGGTGGCTCGCCAGATTCCCCAGCTACGCGCCCTCCTGGCCATGCGCAATCTGCTGCGCGACCTCAAGTCGAACCTCCTGGACAACGCGACCTTCCGCCAGGAACTGGAACGCATCCTCAAGGACGACGCCCTCAGCGACGAGTTGCGCACCGAGCTCGCCGCGCTCGCTCCCCAAGACGCCTCTTAACGCATCCGGATATCCACAGGAAGGTTTCCCATGTCCGTAGAACACACCTCCGCAGCCCCTCGTGGGGCCACCTCGTTCGATGAAAGCCAGGGCGTCTATGCGGCGCTGTTCAGCAAGATCAACCTCAGCCCGATCAGCGAGTTGAGCGGCCTGGATGCATTCCAGAACAACGAGGCGCTGTCCGAAGCGTCCGCTGACGAGCGCGTCACGGCGGCGGTCAGCGTCTTCCTCGACCTGCTCCAGCAGTCGGCGCAGAAGGTCGAGCGCCTGGACAAGACGCTGCTCGACGAGCACATCGCCTCCCTTGACGCGCAGATCAGTCGCCAGCTCGACGCGGTCATGCACCATGAGGAGTTCCAGCGCGTGGAGTCCACCTGGCGCGGCGTGAAATCGCTGATCGACCAGACGGACTTCCGCCAGAACGTCCGCATCGAACTGCTCGACATCAGCAAGGACCACCTGGTGCAGGACTTCGAGGATGCGCCGGAAATCGCCCAGAGCGGCCTCTACGTCCACACCTACACCCAGGAATACGACACCCCCGGCGGCGAGCCGATCGCGGCCGCCATCTCCAACTACGAGTTCGATGCCAGCCCCCAGGACATCGCCCTGCTGCGCAACCTGTCCAAGGTCGCCGCAGCGGCGCACATGCCCTTCATCGGCGCCGTCGGCCCGGCCTTCTTCGGCAAGGAATCGATGGAGGAAGTCGCCGCCATCAAGGACATCGGCAACTACTTCGATCGGGCCGAGTACATCAAGTGGAAATCCTTCCGCGACAGCGACGACTCCCGCTACATCGGCCTCACCCTGCCGCGCGTCCTCGGTCGGCTGCCCTATGGCCCGGACACCATCCCCGTGCGCAACTTCAACTACGTGGAGAAGGTGAAGGGGCCCGACCACGACCGCTACCTGTGGACCAACGCCTCGTTGCCTTCGCCGCGAACATGGTGAAGAGCTTCATCAACAACGGCTGGTGCGTGCAGATTCGCGGCCCGCAATCGGGTGGCGCGGTGACCGACCTACCGATCCACCTCTACGACCTGGGCACCGGCAACCAGGTGAAGATCCCCTCGGAGGTGATGATTCCCGAGACCCGGGAGTTCGAGTTCGCCAACCTCGGGTTCATCCCCCTGTCGTACTACAAGAACCGCGACTACGCTTGCTTCTTCTCGGCCAACTCGGCACAGAAGCCGGCGCTGTACGACACCGCCGATGCCACCGCCAACAGCCGCATCAACGCGCGCCTGCCGTACATCTTCCTGCTGTCGCGCATCGCCCATTACCTGAAGCTGATCCAGCGGGAAAACATCGGCACCACCAAGGACCGGCGCGTACTGGAACTGGAGCTCAACAAGTGGATCGGTGGTCTCGTCACCGAGATGACCGACCCCAGCGACGACCTGCAGGCGTCGCACCCATTGCGTGAAGCGAAGGTGATAGTCGAGGACATCGACGACAACCCGGGCTTCTTCCGCGTCAAGCTGTACGCGGTACCGCATTTCCAGGTGGAGGGCATGGACGTCAACCTCTCGCTGGTCTCGCAGATGCCCAAGGCCAAGGCCTGACGCATTGGCCAGGGATACGACGTCATGAACATCGACCGCCCCCTCTGGGCTGCGGGGACACTTCTGTCCCCGCAGCAGTTCCAGCAACAGGCCCGCTGGGAAGCCTGGACCAACGAGTGCATCGCCCGGCTCGCCCTCGTCCATCCCTGGGGCGTACTGGCTGCCGTCTTCGATACCGATGCCCTGAGGATGGGCCGGCTCAAGGCATCGCGGCTTCACGTGCGCATGCCGGACGGCACGCTGATCGACACCGATCGGGCCGATCACCTGCCGCCAGCGCTCGAGCTGTCCCGCGTCCTGGCCGACGACACCCGGAGCGCCACCCTGCTGCTGGCGTTGCCGCTGGAACAGGGCAATGGCAACAACTGCGTGCTCGATGGCCAGCGCGAAGACCGGCCCACCCGCTACCGCCAGAACTGGCAGGCGGTGCAGGACCTCTATGGGGATGAGCGCCAGTCCATCAGCGTCATGGAGCACCAGCTCAGCCTGCGCCTTGCCAGCGACGACAACGGCGACTACCTGACCTGCCCGGTGGTGCGCCTGCTGCGCGATACCCAGGGAGCCTGGGCCGTGGATGCCGGCTACGTACCGCCGTTGCTGAGCCTCGACGCCCATGCGGGCCTGCTGGTGCAACTGGACAACCTGTTCACCCAGCTGTCCGCCAAGCGCCAGCGCCTGATGGCCATGCGCCGCGAGAGCAACCAGCGCATGGCCGATTTCGCGGTGGCGGACGTGTCGCTGTTCTGGCTGCTCAATGCGCTCAACACCTACCAGCCGATCCTGGCCGATCTCAGGGCTCATCCTGCGCGTCATCCCGAGCAGGTCTACCTGGAGCTGGCGAAGCTCGCCGGCAGCCTGTCGACCTTTTCGCTGGAGCACGACATCGACCAGGTGCCGGCCTACCGGCACGAGCAACTGGAGCGCGTGTTCCCGCCGCTGATGAGCATGATCTCGACGCTGCTCGAAGCCAGCCTGCCATCGCGCGTCATCGCCCTGGAGCTGGAAGAGAGCGGGGCGAACCGCTGGAAGGTTTCGCTCCACGACCCCAGGTTGCGCGAGCCGGATGGCGCCGACTTCTACCTTTCCGTCCGCTCGCGACTTTCCGCCGCGCAACTGCAGAGCCAGTTTCCCCACCTGTGCAAGGCGGGCACCCCGGATGACGTCGACCACCTGGTCAACGCGGCGCTGGACGGCATCCCGCTGCAGCCGCTCAACCATGTCCCCGCCGCGATCCCGTTGCGCCTGGAGAACCAGTATTTCGCCCTGGACCTCGGGCATCCCAAGGGGCGGGCCATGCTCGCCGCCGGCGTGTGTGCCTTCTACGTTCCCGCCACGCTGATCGACGCCCGGCTCGAACTGTTCGCGGTACTGCGCTCATGAGCCGGCACAGCGAGGTGTGCGCCAACGCCCCGGCCTCCATCGACGCACTGCTGCAGGACAGCTACCTGCTAGTGGTGACCCTGCGCGAGGGGCGGGCGGCAGACCATGGGCGTGACTTGTGGAGGCGTTGCATCCACCAGGTCGAAACGCTGCGCCACGAACTCGAAGCACGGGGCATGAGCCAGCGGAGCATCGACTGCATCAGCTACGCCCAATGCGCATTGCTGGATGAAACCGTGCTCGCGTTCGCCCGGGACGATGACCACGCCGACTGGGCCGGTGAGCCCTTGCAGGTGAAGTTCTTCAATCGGCACCAGGCGGGTCATTTCCTCTACGAGGACATGCACGAGGTCCTGCGTGAGCCCGCGCCCGATCCCTGGGTCCTGACGGCGTACCACCGCGTCCTGCTGCTGGGATTCAAGGGGCGCTACGACCTGCATGATCCGGAGCGGGAGGGCCTGGTGAGGGCGCTGGAGGAGCGGGTCCCGCCCTTGGTCATAGGTGACGACCTGAGCCTCGGCACCGGCGCCGAGCGTGGCGATGCGATGAAGCGCTGGCTGCGCGGCCCGGCGATGCAGGTGCTCGCGATGACCGCGCTGGTTGCCGGGACCTGGTGGGGGCTCGACCAGTACCTCGCCCGCCTCGTCGCCTCGTTGCTGCCCGGTGCGGTGTGAAGGGCGCGCGATGAGCAGGATGCTGATGCGCGGGCTCTGTGCGTGGGCGGCTCTGCTTGCCCTGGCGCTGTTGTTCGCCTTTCCGATGGCGGGCGGGCTGCGGCTCCTGGGCGCGACGCTCGTCCTGGGGGCTCTTTTGCTGGCCTGGCGCTGGACGGGCCAGCGGGGCCTGGCGCTCGACGCCGAACTGAAGCTGCCCGCTGCGGGCTTCCAGCAACCGGTGGTTCTGGTTTGTGGCGATGGGCAGAGGGGGCTGTTCGATGAGCCCGATGCCGCAGGTCCCCGCTGGAGGATGACGACACAGGGCTGCTACCTGCCTGTGGATAACCTGGAGCGCCTACCACTGACGGTCCGCACCATCCTGGCTCGGCGGCCCCAATGGGGCGGGCAGCTCGGCGTGCTCCTGGTCATCGATCCGGACGAGCATCGCGATGCAGCCGAGCTGGATGGAAAGCTCCGTGCGTTCCGCCACCAGCTCGTCCAGGCCCGCCGACAGGGAGCGGCGCTGCCGCTGCTCCAGGTCAGCTACCTGCAAGGCGGGCGGGGCCAGGGGCCCTGGTTCTGCTGGGCGGCCAATGGCTCGCAGCCCGATGTGCTGGAGGCGGGGGGCTGCACCGCCTTCGCTGAATGGCAGAGGCTCGGCGGTGACCCGGCGCTTTCGGCATCGCGCCTCCGCACCGGCGTCCTGCTGGGCGCGGTAGCCGGCTGGTTGCGCCAGCATGTACAGGCCTCCCTCCTGGGCCGGGGAGGCAATGACTCGGCCGCCACGGCCGTGGCCTGCGGCGTCACGCTGGTGCCCAGCCTGCCCGGCCGCGTCGCCGGGAATCTCTGGCAGCAATGGGTGCGTGACCGTACGACGCTGGATGATGCGGCCGAGCCGGAACACGAGGTTTCTTCACTCCTGCCCCTTCCGGACGCGCTGCTCCCGCTCCTGCCGACACATGTGAGCCCCACGCCGCTGCGCCGTGCCTTGCTGGCGTCGCTCTGGCTATCCGTTCTGGCGGTGGTCTCGGCCCTGGCCGGTTCCGCCTGGCACAACCGCGAGCTGGTGCGCCAGGTCAGCGGGGACCTGCATCGCTATCTGGCCATCCCCCTCGCTCAGCACCGTGACCAGCCCGAGTTCGAACTGCGTGAAGAAGCCATGGCGGTGCTGCGCTCCGATGCAGCGCGGCTGGAAGGCTATTACCGCCAGGGTGAGCCGCTCTGGCTGGGGTTGGGCCTGTACCAGGGCGAGCGCCTGAGGGGCGAATTGCTGGCCGTCATCACCGGTTACCGGAGGCCCCACGACGCACCCACGGAGGTGCCGCGGATGCCCGAGCCGGTGAGGCTGGACAGCCTGTCGCTGTTCGCCGTGGGCAGCGCCACGCTCAAGCCCGAGTCGACCAGGCTCCTGATCAACGCGCTGGTCGACGTCAAGGCCAGGCCCGGCTGGCTGATCGTCATTGCCGGGCATACCGATGCCAGCGGTGATGCCGACCGCAACCTGAAGCTGTCCCGCGATCGTGCCGCGGCGGTGCGTGACTGGATGCAACGGATGGGGGACATCCCCGAAAGCTGTTTTGCCGTACAGGGCTTCGGTGCCGGTCAGCCGATCGCCAGCAACGACACCGAAATCGGACGCGCCGCCAACCGGCGCGTCGATATCCGCCTGGTGCCGGAGGTGGGGGCCTGCGTGTCGCCCACCGCCGCACGGGGTGGCAAGGACCAGCCGCACTCCGCGGCTGTCAACCTCTGAGAAGGAGCTTCACATGGCAATTCCCGTTTATCTCTGGCTGCAGGACCATGGCGGAGCCGACATCAAGGGCTCGGTGGACGTGCAGAAACGCGAAGGCAGCATCGAGGTCGTCGCGCAGGATCACAGCCTCTACATCCCCACCGACAACAACACCGGCAAGCTGACCGGCACCCGGGTCCACACCCCGTTCCTCTTCACCAAGGAAATCGATGCCTCCAGCCCCTACCTCTACAAGGCGGTGACCACCGGCCAGACCCTCAAGAGCGCCGAATTCAAGTGGTACCGCATCGACGATGCCGGCCAGGAGGTCGAGTACTTCATCACCAAGCTGGAGAACGTCAAGGTCGTGAAGGTCGCGCCGAAGATGCACGACGTGAAGGACCCGTCCAAGGAGAAGCACAACCACCTGGAACAGGTCGAGTTGCGCTACGAGAAGATCACCTGGACCTACAAGGACGGCAACATCATCCATGCCGACTCCTGGAACGAACGTCAGAGCGCCTGACCTCGGGATGGTCGGCGGAGCACACCGCTCCGCCGACCCTTCGTGAACCATTCCGACGCACAAGCGCCACGCACTTCGTACAAGGACGCATCGCCATGGCCCAGAACTCCGCCAGCCTGCTTCGTCGCCTGAACCCCTATTGCGCCCGGGCCTTGAGTGCCGCCGCCTCGCTCTGCCAGAGCCGCGCCCATGCCCAGGTCACCCCCGAGCACTGGCTGCTCAAGCTGCTGGAGCAGGGGGAGGGCGACCTCACCCTGCTCGCGCGGCGCTATGGTTGGGAACTCGATGCGCTCTGGCAGGGGCTGCTCGCCTATCTCGACGGCCTGCCCCGCAGCGTGCGCGAGCGACCCCAGCTCAGTGCCGAGCTGCAGCAGTTGATCAAGAACGCCTGGCTGCGGGCCTCCCTGGACGACGACAACGACCGGCTGCGTTCCTTGCACCTGCTCGGCGCCCTGCTGGAAACGCCCAGCCTGTTGCGTTGCGAGACGGCCTGGCCGCTGCTCAGCCTCAGCGAAGCCCAGCTGCAACGCCTGTTGCCCTTGCTGGACCGGCATTCGGAAGAGCGCCCGGATGTGCAGCGTGAAGCCCGCCTCGACGAAGCCGAGCCCGGTCAGGTCGTTCAGCCTTCCAGCCCACCTGCGGGCTCGGCAGCCGACCCGTCCCGGGCCTTGCTCGACCGGTTCACCCAGGACCTGACGGCGCAGGCCCGTGAAGGGCGTATCGACCCCGTGTTCGGCCGTGATGACGAGATCCGCCAGGTCATCGACATCCTCAGTCGGCGACGCAAGAACAACCCCATCCTCGTGGGCGATCCGGGCGTCGGCAAGACCGCCCTGGTCGAGGGCCTGGCCCTGCGTATCGCCGAGGGCGAAGTACCCGACAGCCTGAAACCCGTGAGCGTGCGGACCCTCGACCTGGGGCTGTTGCAGGCTGGTGCGGGAGTCAGGGGGGAATTCGAGCAGCGCCTGAAGCAGATCATCGACGCGGTGCAGCAAGCGGAGCCGCCCATCCTGCTGTTCATCGACGAGGCCCATACCCTGATCGGTGCCGGCAACCAGGCCGGCGGCGCGGACGCCGCCAACCTGCTCAAGCCCGCCCTGGCCCGCGGCGAGCTGCGCACCATCGCCGCCACCACCTGGAGCGAATACAAGCAGTACTTCGAGCGGGACGCGGCGCTGGAGCGGCGCTTCCAGATGGTCAAGGTCGACGAGCCGGACGACCCTGGCGCCTGCCTCATGCTGCGAGGCCTCAAGGCCCGCTATGCCAGCCATCACGGCGTGCATATCGAGGATGCCGCGGTCCGCGCAGCCGTCAGCCTGTCACGCCGCTACATGACCGGGCGCCAGCTGCCCGACAAGGCCGTCGACCTGCTGGATACCGCCAGCGCCCGCGTGCGCATGAGCCTCGATTGCGAGCCCCAGGCGCTGCTCGGCATCAAGGCCCGGCAGGTCGCCCTGGAGCTGGAGCGGCAGGCCCTGGAAGCGGACGGCCTGCTGGGCGGAAAGGCACCCGCCCGGCGGCTGGACGAGCTCGCCGAACAGCACGCCGCTCTGGCACGACGCCATGCGGAGCTGGAGCAGCAGTACCGCCACGAGCTCGACCTGAGCCAGCAGCTCCTGGCGGCTCGCCAGGAGGCGCCACGGCAGGCGGAACGCTGTGCCGAGCTGCAGCGGCGTCTTGAGCTGGCGCAGGGTGACCAGCCGCTGCTGTCCCTGGATGTCACCGCGCGCAACGTCGCCGAGGTGGTCGCCGACTGGACCGGCGTCCCGCTGGGCAGCCTGCTCAAGGATGAGCAGGCCAGCCTGCTGGAGCTGGAGCATCAACTCGGGCGCCGGGTCATCGGCCAGGAACATGCCCTCGGCGCGCTGGCCCAGCGGTTGCGAGCCGCACGGACGGGCCTGACCGGAGACCAGGCGCCCCAGGGCGTGTTCCTGCTGGTGGGCACCAGTGGCGTCGGCAAGACCGAGACCGCACTGGCGCTGGCCGACAGCCTGTATGGCGGCGAGAAATCGCTGATCACGCTCAACCTCTCCGAGTACCAGGAGGCCCACACCGTCAGCCAGCTCAAGGGCTCTCCGCCGGGCTATGTCGGTTACGGCCAGGGTGGCGTGCTGACCGAAGCGGTGCGCCAACGGCCCTACAGCGTGGTGCTGCTCGATGAAGTGGAGAAAGCCCACCCGGACGTGCTCAACCTGTTCTATCAGGTCTTCGACCGTGGCTTCATGCGGGACGGCGAGGGGCGGGAAATCGACTTCCGCAACACCGTCATCCTGATGACCTCCAACCTGGGGAGCGACCTGTTGCAGGCGTGCCTGCAGGTGCAGCCGGATGCCACCGACGGCGTGCTCCAGGAACTGCTGCGCCCGGTGCTGCGCGATCACTTCCAGCCCGCGTTGCTGGCTCGCTTCCAGACGCTGATCTATCGCCCGCTGCCGGCAGATGCACTCAGGCGCATCGTCGATCTCAAGCTCGAACAGGTTTCACGCCGCCTGCAACGCCACTACGGCCTGGGCTGCCAGGTCGACGACGCCCTGAGCGATGCCCTCGTCGCCGCCTGCCTGCTGCCGGATACCGGCGCCCGCAACATCGACAGCCTGCTCAACCAGCAGATCCTGCCGGTGCTCAGCCAGCAGCTCCTCCAGCGCCAGGCCGCCCGGCAGCACGCCCGCGGCGTCATCCTCGGCCATGACGAGGATGAAGGCATCACCCTGCAGTTCGTCGACCGGCAGGACCACATGCATCCGGTCATCGAGGAGGCTTGAACATGCTTGCCGAACTCCGCCATTTCTTCGATCACAGCCGTCACCGCCTGCAGGTCGGCGAACTCGACGTCGGGCTCGACGTCCTCGCCTTCGTCGGGGACGAGACGCTCAGCCAGCCCTTCACCTACCAGGTCGAGTTCACCTCCTCCCAGCGCGACCTCCCCTCCAGGCGCATCGTCGGGCAGCCCGCCAGCTTCAGCCTCTTCGCGCCCCCCAAACCGGTGCCCTTCGCCGGCCTGGGCGTGCCGCCGGCCCAGCCGCTGCGCACCCTGCACGGCGTGGTCACGGGCTTCCGGCGGATCTCCGGCTCCAACGACGAGGCCCGCTACGAAATCACCTTGCAGCCGCGCCTGACCCTGCTCGGGCGAGGCCGGCAGTACCGCATCTATCAGCACCTCTCGGTGCCCGAGATCGTCGAGCAGATCCTGCGCAGCGACCGCCACCGCTGGGCCGGGCAGGACTTCTTCTTCGACCTCAAGCGCGACTACCCCAAGCGCGAGCAGGTCATGCAATACGACGAGAGCGACCTGGCCTTCATCCAGCGCCTGCTGGCCGAGGTCGGCATCTGGTACCGCTTCACCGCCGACGAGCGCCTGGGCATCGATGTCGTCGAGTTCCACGATGACCAGCGCAACTACCGGTTCGGCGTCCAGCTGCCCTACCGCCCGCAGTCCGGCACCACCAGCAGCGGCCAGGACGCCGTCTGGGACCTGCAATCGAGCCACGGCGTGGTGGAAAGGAACCTGCGCATCCGCGCCTACACCCCGCGTGACGCGACGGCCTACCTCGACGGCGACCTCGACCAGACCCGGGGCGACCCGACCACCTACGGCGAGGCTTATCACTACGGCGAGCCCTACATCGAGCTGGACGACCCCGGCTCCCGCGACGAAGACCTGAAAAGCGAAAGCGGCTACTTCTATGCCCGCCTCGCCCACGAGCGCTACCTCAACGACCAGACCCGCCTCGGCGGCCGCACCAGCAGCGCCACCCTGGCGCCTGGGCAGGTGCTGAAGATCGAGGGCGGCGCGCCCGAGGCCTTCACCCCTGGCGCCGTCATCACCCGCCTGGTCACCGTCGCCGCCCGCGACCGCAGCTTCGAAGCCCGCTTCGAGGCCATCCCCTACAGCGAAAGCGTGTGCTTTCGCCCGCCGCTGCTGCCGCGCCCCGTGATCGCCGGCACCATCCCGGCTCGCGTCACCAGCGCACAGGCCGACGACCTCTACAGCCACATCGACCTGGAGGGCCGCTACAAGGTCAACTTCCTCTTCGACCAGGACACCTGGCCCGCCGGCCAGGAAAGCATGTGGCTGCGCCTGGCGCGCGCCTATGCCGGGGATACCCACGGCCTGCACCTGCCGCTGATCCAGGGCACCGAGGTCGGCATCGCCTTCGAACGCGGCGACCCGGACCGGGGCTTCATCGCCTTCGCCCTGCACGACAGCCGGCACCCCGACCTCGTCACCCTGAAGAACTACAAGCGCAACGTCCTGCGCACCCCGTCCAACAACAAGCTGCGCCTGGACGACACCCGTGGCCAGGAACACATCAAGCTCAGCACCGAGCACAGCGGCAAGAGCCAGCTCAACCTCGGCCACCTGGTGGATGGGCAACGGCAGAAACGCGGCGAAGGCTTCGAACTGCGCACCGACGGCTGGGGTGCCGTGCGGGCGGGTAGGGGGCTGTACATCAGTGCCGATGAGCAGGCTCGCGCCCAGGGGCAGGTGCTGGCCATGCAGGACACACTCGCCCGGCTGCAACGCGCCGGTGAGGAGATGCAGACGCTTTCCGAGCACGCACAGCTTGCCCATGCCGAGCCGGCCGATGTGCAGGCGCAGCTCGACCTGCTCAGGCAGGACCTGGAGCAGATCAAGTCATCCGTCCTGCTGCTCAGTGCGCCCAAGGGCATCGCGCTCAGCAGTGGTAGCCACCTGCAACTTGCCGCGGAACGGAACCTCATCGCCAACGCGGGCAAGGACGCCGCCTTGAGCGTGGTGAGGCGCCTGTTCATCGGGGTGGGGGAGGGCGTCAGCCTGTTCGTGCGCAAGCTCGGCCTGAAGCTCATCGCCAACCAGGGCGCGGTGCAGATCCAGGCGCAGAACGACCGCCTGGAACTGCTGGCGCGCCAGGGGCTGGACATCGTCAGCACCGAGGATGAAATCCACATCACCGCCAAGAAGAGGATCGTTCTCAACGGTGGGGGTAGCTATCTCACTCTGGCGCCGGGCGAAGTCGAGTTGGGTAGCGGCGAGTTCATTATCAAGGCACGAGTGAACCGACAAGGGGGCGCCTCGCAGCCAGCCGCGATGCCGGTCATGCCGCCATTGGTGGAGCCCGCAATGGTGCATCAGGACGACGCTGCATTTTCCGGTTAACGCCCTCATTGATTAAGGAGTCGCTATGGATACCAGGAGCTTGGTTCAACAGATCATGGATACAACCAGTACATGGTTGGACGAGCAGCTTCGGTCTGACGGGCGCCAGTCGGAGCCTCAGGCAACATGTAGGCCATTGCTCGGCCATTGGATGGCCGACCCCTCCAGCGCTCACCTGGCGTCTGTCCAGAATTGGTGCCACCCTTTTGGCTCCCGCGCGAACGCGCTACAGCAACTGATACAGCAAGCTAAGGCCGAACGAGGCTATTACCCATTAGGGCGTAACGGCTACTGGCACCTCGGTGTGCATTTCGATGTGGGTACCGCCGGGACGATGGACCAGGCATATGTGCGCTGCCTTGCCGACGGCGAAGTTGTGGCCTATCGCATAGATACCCAGTCGCCGTGCACTACCTACCATCTCGATGGCGAGCCAGTAGAGCGAGTTTTCTCGCGAAACTTCGTCTTGGTGCGGCATCGGTTACAGGCTCCGGAAATCTCCGGCGTAGACGATACCCCGCCCAGCCTGACATTTTTCAGCCTGTACATGCACTTGCAGGACTGGGAGCCGTATGCCGAGTCGCCGGAGTTATCGCGCCCTGGCTTTTGGCCCTTGGCTGCCCGCTATCAGGTTAATCCCAATGTCCGCGATACCCATGCGGGTAGCCCCGGTGTTGTAGGACTACGGGTCAGGAACCAAGCGACCCGAGGCAAGGTGATCGGTCTGCTGCCACACGGGACCGCCGTGACCATCAATGGCCAGGGGGATTTCCGCGAATGGATCGATAGCCCAGGTCCTGTGGCGTTGCAGAATCCTGATGGGAGCCTGCGTGGCTATGTAGCCTTCAGCAACCTTCGGCCGAATGCATCCGGTAGCTATCGAGTCCAGCTGAATCAGGACAACAGCACGCTCAACGTTCGTGCCGAGCCAAACGGCAACTCCGAAGTGCTCTTCAAGTTGCCGCAAGGTACCGAAGTGACCATCAGTGGAGAGGGGCAGTTTCGCAAGCTCGAGCGGGTAAACCAGTATCTTCATTACGCATCACTGATGAGCGAGCGTGAGCCTGATGCTCTGGACCGGATACTGGTCCTGGATAAGCCGGTTCCTATTCGTGCGGGCGAGCTTATTGGTCATCTTGGTAACTATCAGGATCTAGAGGATGTAGTACCCCAACAGCAGCTGCACCTGGAGGTCTTCAGTCATGAAGATGTAGAAGCCTTCATGGACGTTAGTCGTGCTTGGGCAAAACACCTGCCAGCCAGCTCAAGGACTTGGCTGACGCTACCCCAAGGCACCTCAGTGGTCCCGCATCAGGAGTACTTCAGTGTCGCTGGCCCCCCCAGCGTTGGAGTAGATACGCCGACCAGCGCTGCTGAACTGCACTTGCCGAAGCAGCAGCTCGATGGTTTGGGGGCCGAGAAGACCCTTCGCATTCCCGCGCGAAACGGTGAAGACGGTTGCACTTGGTATCGTCTCGATGACCTTCTGCACGACGTCGAGGGCTTACTGCTCAAGGGATGGGTGCGGGTCGAAGACAACAATGCTCAGTGGCATAGCCCCTGGGATTGGAGTGGCTATGCAGCAATTCTCAATGGCGACAGTCTGGAAAGCTGCCAAGCCTACGCATTGAAAGTGCAGGGCATTTTGCCCAGTGAGAAAGATCGTGCTCGTGCCGCACAACTGGCCGATCTCTCAGATCGGGGCCCGATTCGAAACCGTCTGTTCGATCTAATCGGTCGAGGGCCTAACCCTGGTGAAGTGATGAGTGCCGAACAGCTGCAGCAGGCCCTGCGCTTGCCGGCACAAGCGCAATCCGTTTCCCGTCTGGCGATATATAGCGAAAGCGACTGGTACTGGAGACCGGGTAAGTGGGATGTTCTGGATGATCTTTATGGCCATCGAAGTTCAGCGCCACATATCAACTGGTTGGCGGAGAAAGAGCGGATTGAGAATTTGAGTTGGTGGCAAGCGGTCGCACCGAATTTGGCCCTACCGACCGATGGGCAGGTTTGGCATCTGCATCCAATAGGAATGATGGGAAGCTTCAGCGAATTCGATTTTTCATTTACCTTGGAAGTTATGCGTAAACTTTATCCGGCACTTGGAGCGGAACGATATAAGGACCTGCAGGATATTGCCGAAGAGCTCAACTCTCACCTTGTTTTTTATAAGTTAGACACTCACCTTAGGCGCGCTCATTTTTTTGCGCAGATTCTGCAGGAAACGGGATTATCCTTAAGAGTGGAGGAGGATCTCAGTTATAGGGTGAGTGCTTTGATAAGTAAATTTAGCTACTTCAAGTCTAATCCTGATGAAGCTAATTTGCATGGTTTTGTTGTTTTGCAGGGGAAAATTAAAGCTGACGGAATGGCTATGGGGATAGAGGATTTCAAAGCAATTGCGAATGGTGCTTATGGGGGGCAGGAAAATCTAGGTAATACAGGTGTTTCAAGTGGGGATGGCTGGAAATACCGGGGACGTGGCCTAAAGCATTTAACGGGGCGATACAATTATCAGAAATTTACCGAATGGCACCAAAAAAATAGTGCGCTATGGCCAAGTGACGACCTGGATTTCATTGCGTCTCCAGATTTTTTGGTGAGAGCCAAATATGCTGCTCGTTCAGCAGCATATTTTTGGTTGGACAAGAAGTTATATGAAAGAGCAGATAAAGGCTCGGCGCCATTTGTAGTTGACTTGATCACAGATATTGTCAATAGGGATACAGACAGTAGGTCGCGTAGAAAACAGAATTTCAATCAGCTCTGGGTTGAAGAGGTTTTGAAATGAAAAGGTCTAAGAGAGAGTTAGTGGTTTGTCTGCTGCTCTGCTGTTTTGCGGGGTATGGTGGAGCGGAAAATCACTTAAGTCTTTCTTTGTGTGGTGATGACGAAATGGTTTATATCAGTTGTGCCATAAAGGCTCGAGGTGATTCGGATTTTGTGGGTAACGTTGCCTCTATATGTGCAAAAGGGAATGGTGGTCCAGATGCGGGATATGTGCAATATAGATACGGCAAGTCTATGCGAGATGTTGAGATTACATATCCACTAAACAAAATTCCTCCTAGGGGTATATTCAAGATTTATTCGGTGACAGATGCAGCTAGAAGCAATTCTTATACTGTGAAGGAGTTGTTGCAATTTAAAGTTGGTCAGTATGTTTACTCGTTTGAGGGGGGCGGTATTGCGGGGTACAGACTGGTTGTTAGGAAAGGGGTGGAAGAGGTGTTTAATGAAAGCTGTAATGAACCAGGACATGCTTATATAAGCGATCAAGCTTATGAGGGGCTGGAGAAGGAAGTGTCTGATTGATATTTCCAGTGATGCTGGGGTCTATATGAGTAGGCTGTCATATAGCCTGGTTGTTATTTTGACTTTGTTTGTAGGGCTTGGGGGCTTTAATAAGGCGAAGGCATCCTCCTTGTGTTTGGGTGATGAAGTTATACAGTTTTCATTTAAAGTCACTGATGCGGAAAAATTTGTCTCTCTATGCGAAGGGCGTAATCAAGGATATTTGGTTTATCGTCTTGGTGTGCCTGGGGATATTGAAGAGCAGTATCCAGAGCAGCTGAATAGTGAGTCTTGGAGAGGTTTTTCTTTCTCAGGTTATTCACGGGGTGGAGGTGTGGCAAACGATGCAATGGGGGACTACTCCTTGTCATTCAATCGGCGTGGAGTTAGTTACACCGTTTTCCAAGGCTGGAGGCTAGTTGAAGGTAGGTATGAGATTGGAGTCGTAATTGGCTCTGGAGGGACGAGGAGGCTTTTAAGTGGTGCTAAGGAAGAGCAAGTCGGCTCCCTTGTTAGGTTAGATGGGAAGGCTATGTTAAAGAATAGGTGGTGAGTGATTTTTTGAGCAGAGAATTAGAGGGTTGGGCAATGCTTGAATTAGTTGTGTGCGCATTTTTATTAAGGCTGTGATGGTTCTGGACATACAAGCCATCAGGCGTATGAGGGGGGCGAAGTAAGTGCTTGATGGATGCCACCTCTGATACTGGGATTGTGGTGGGCAAGGGGGTCGTGAGCTGGCTGTGATTTCTTGTGGGTATGGGAGTTGGTGATTAAGTTATGGTGGTGTCTTTAAGTGGCGCTAATGAAATATGCCGATAATTAATTTTTCCCCTGAAGCTGTAATTGGTGATCTGGGGATATAGATATATATCAGGCCCGAGACTGAGTGGGTGGTTCGGTTATAAGTTGTACAGCTCAGCTGAGTAGCTCTTGCATAGCTAGAAAAATCCATTGTAGGTAGTGAAGTGTATTTTTTCGCAAGAGTTATAAGTTCGGTGGGCGGTAAATATTCCTCGATGATCATGCGAGTATTGTGTCCGGTCATGACATGTTTAATGAGGGTGAGGTGAGTTCAGAAATGAGGTCTGCTCCAATAGTTTTTCGCATAAAAGGGATTGCCTTGA
Source organism: Pseudomonas tohonis (assembly GCF_012767755.2). Classification (NCBI taxonomy): domain Bacteria; kingdom Pseudomonadati; phylum Pseudomonadota; class Gammaproteobacteria; order Pseudomonadales; family Pseudomonadaceae; genus Pseudomonas; species Pseudomonas tohonis. The sequence continues at coordinate 6,459,834 of NZ_AP023189.1, read as the reverse complement.
GGTGTCTAATTTGCACTGGACGCTCTGGGGTTATTTTGTGGCGGTCATCCTGATCCTTTGCTAAGCAGTTGCCGCGATGGAGTGGATTTGAGAGCTTGCCTAGTAGCCGGCTGCGGGTATAGAGATGTCGCTAGTGTTGTGAAGTGTCTTCCATTAGATAAATAGGTGGTGCGTACTTTTCGGGTGGGGTCGCAGTTACATATGTTTGGAAGAGCTGTCGATTTATGACCCAAGTTACGTTGGTGGTTTAGGGTGGATGTATTTCCCCATTGCGTGGAAGTTCTTGTGGTCGTTCTTACATTATCTGAAGACTGTCTTGTTAACGCTATGTAATGAAGTGAGTCGCTTTTCGCGTATTAAATTAAGTAGGATTTAAAATGAGTGGAGTCATTCGCTTAGGCGATAAAAACACCGGTGGTGGGGCCGTTCTGGCGGGCTCCGCTGAGATGATCTGCAATGGTATCGGCGTCGCCAGAGTCGGCGATCCGGTGAGCTGCCCGATTCCAGGCCATGGCCCAACGGTGATTGTGGAAGGCAATCCGAACTTCTGTGATTCGGGACTTCCGGTGGCCTTCCATGGGCACCGGTGCGCTTGTGGTTGCTCTCTCTTGTCGTCTCTCCCGCATGTAAAGGCTATCTGATCATGGTGGTCAGACTGGATGAGATTCCCGCTCCAGCTCCGCAACCTGCGCCACCGCGCCTCTGGGTGTGGCTCGGGCTGCTGCTGATCTGTGTTGTGCTGGGGGTGTGCCTGGTTCTTTGGCTGGCTGAAAGCTCAATGACAGAGGAGCCTGGATATTTTTGGTGGCACTCCCTCGGGTTACCTCTCCTGGCTTGGTGTGGGCTGGGTGCGCTTCGGGCCCTGGTGTTCACCTTGCAGAAGGGGGCTGCCGATGGATGGGATGCCGCTCGCGAGGAAGATCGATTGAGCAAGGTTAATCAGGGGCGACGTTCGCAGCAGGTCCTGGTTGTCAGCTTGCATACTGCTCTACGCGATGAGCAAGTTGAGGACATACGTGCGCAGCAGTTGAAGGCCCTGCAAGGCAAGGTCAGTGCTCTACGTGCACAAGCGTCATGGCAAGGCGAGAGCGCGGTGCGCCATAGCCGTTTGCCGATTGGTGAGATGGAGCGTTCTGTAGATGTGCTGCAGCGGCTTTTGTCGCAGGTCTTCGCTGACATGTCTCAGGTTTTGGCATCGTTCCCGCCTGACCTTCCCTTGGCTTTGCATCTGGACGTCAATACCAGCCTATCGGACAAGGTAATTGTGGAGGCTTGGAAGCAGGCGTGGGCTGGGGCTGGTATTCGGCGAGCATTGCAGGCGACAGAGGGCAACGGATTAGCAGTGATTGATCAGTGGTTGGATCATCGCGCCAACGATCAGGCGCTATTGATGATCATTGCTTTTCAAGTAGCGCCCGGGGTGGTTGAAGAGTCGACCGAGGCAGTGGTGGGCATGCTGTTCGGTAGTGGCCCATCGCGAGTCTCCCCTCATCCTCATGTCTACTTGCATCGTCCTGAACAGGAGCGTGAGCCCTCGACCGATGGGTTGGTTAGCTCCATCCATCAGGCTCTGAACTGGGCTCAGATTGGGCCTGGGTCTCTCGACGGAGTCTGGCTGTCGGGTATTGATCATCAACGCCAGGCTGATGTTGGGACGGCATTGGAGCGATTGGGTGTTCCAGCCACGCCCCAAAAGGGCCAACACAATCTCGACACCATCCTTGGGCGCAGTGGCAAGGCGGCACCTTGGCTAGCGATTGCGGCAGCTGCCCAGGCGATTCAACTGGAAGGCCGTCCGCAGCTGACCCTTTGTGGGGATGGCACAGGTTCACCAGGACTGTGGTGTACGGCGATTCGACCGATTGCTGTCGATCTTCAGGGATAGATGTTCATGAAATTGCTGTGGATGAAAGTGTTGCTTTGGGTTGTCGTGTTCGCAGGCATTGGATTGCTTTTGTTGCTCTGGTGGAAGCCCTCCCTCCTGGGGATCATTGCTGGTAGTGCCGCGCAGAGCATCTGGCTTTGGAGTGCAGCCGCTGTCACCTTGTTGGTGCTTCTCGCCGAGGTAAGTTATCGCGTGGCAGGCTGGCATCTTGGACATTCGTTGTATCGCCGGGATCATGCCGGCGAGGCCTTATCGGAGCCTCAAAAATCTGACGTTCTTGGTGTGAATGGGGAGGAAGCTCGTCAATATCTGCGCCACAACCTCGGCTTCTTCTGGCGCCGCCGTACTCGCCTGCTACTGGTGATCGGCGAGCCTGATGAGGTAGTCGCCATCGCCCCCGGCCTGGCCGAAAAGCAGTGGCTGGAAGGTGAGGGCGTGGTGCTGTTGTGGGGCGGTGCCGCCCAGGATGCCGCCGCTGCCACGTGGCTGGAGCAGTGGCGCCGGCTTCGTCCGCAGCGTCCCCTGGATGGCATCGTCTGGGCGCTCAGCGCGCAGCAGGGCGCCGATGCAGACTACCTGGACCGCTACCAGCACCAGTTGCGGGATATCGCCAGGCGGCTGCGCTGGCAGGCGCCGGTGAACCTCTGGGAGGTCTGCCGCAGCGAGTGGGAGCAACCGGCCACCGAGGCCGCGGTGGGCTGCACGCTGGCGCCTCGCGCCGGGCCGGCGCAGCTGGAAGGCCGTCTGGGGCAGTTGCTCGAGCCGCTGCGTGAGCAGGGGCTCGCCCGGATGCAGGCCGACATCCGCCATGATTTTCTCCTGCGTCTCGCCCAGGGCCTGCGGGACGAAGGCATCACCCGTTGGCGACGGACCTGGGACCACTTGCAGCGCAGCCATGGGGTGGTGCCGCGCGGGCTCTGGTTCAGCCTCGCGATGCCGGGCGCTGGGGGCGCTGCGGCGCATCATTGGCTGCCGCCCGCGGCCTGGCGAGGCGTGCTGGCGGACCGGCATGGCGGCCGGCCCTACGGGTGGCCCTGGTGGCGCACCGCGACCGCCGTCGCGCTCGGCCTCCTGGCGTTCTGGGGGCTGGGGACGCTGCTCTCCTTCGCCGGCAACCGCGTCCAGATCGCCGAGATGCAGGCCGTCCTGGCCACCCTGGACCAACCCCGGGAAGGCGACGAGCAACTGCTTGCCCTTAACGCGCTGGTCCATGAGCTCGACCGCCTCGACCAACGCAGCAAGCACGGCGCGCCCTGGTACCAGCGTTTCGGCCTGAGCCAGAACGACGGCCTGCTCGCCGCGCTCTGGCCCCGCTACGAGGCGGCCAACAACCGGCTGGTCCGCGACCCGGCTGCGGCCGGCTTCGAGCGCCAGCTGCGCACGCTGCTCAGCCTGGCGCCGGGCAGCGCCGAGCGCGCCGCCCGGGCCCGGGAGGCCTACGAGCCGCTCAAGGCCTACCTGATGATGGCCCGGCCGGAGAATGTCGATGCGTCATTCCTCGGCAAGGCGCTGGCGGCCGCCGAGCCTGCCCGCATGGGCATCGGCGAGGGCACATGGCAGGGCATCGCGCCGAACCTCTGGCGCTTCTACGCCGCGCAGCTGGAGGCGCACCCCGGCTGGCGCATCACCACCGACCCGGCCCTGGTCGCCCGGGCCCGCCAGCTGCTGATCAGCCAGCTCGGCCAGCGCAATGGCGAGGCCACCCTCTACCGGCAGGTGCTCGACGCCGTCGCCAACCAGTACCCGGCCATGGGGCTGCAGCAGATGGTCGGCGATACCGACGCGCAGCCGCTGTTCTCCACCGCCGCCGAGGTGCCGGGTGTATTCACCCGCCAGGCCTGGGAAGGCGGAGTGCGCAAGGCCATCGACGAGATCGCCGCCGCGCGCCGCGAGGAGATCGACTGGGTACTCAGCGATGACCGCAGCCAGATCGACGCCGAGCTGACCCCCGAGGCCCTGCGCGAAAGCCTGACCGCGCGCTACTTCCAGGACTACGGCCGGGCCTGGCTGGACATGCTCAACAGCCTGCGCTGGCAGGAGGCCGGTAGCCTCGCCGATGTGGTCGACCAGCTCACCCTGATGACCGATGTGCGCCAGTCGCCGTTCATCGCGCTGGTCAATACCCTGTCCTACCAGGGGCGGGCCGGTACCCGCAGCCAGGCCCTGGGCGAGTCGCTTTTGCAGTCCGCGCAGAACCTCATGGGGCCGGACAAGGCACCGGTCATCGAGCAGCTGGCGGCGCTGCCGAAGGGGCCGCTGGAGGAGAGCTTCGGCCCGCTGCTGGCGCTGCTCGGCAAAGGGGACGAGCCCTCCGGCGGTGACGACAGCATCAGCCTGCATGCCTTCCTCACCCGCGTGACCCGGGTGCGCCTGACGCTGCAGCAGGTGAGCGCCGCCCAGGATCCCCAGGCGATGATCCAGGCCCTGGCCCAAACCGTATTCCAGGGGCGCAGCGTCGACCTCACCGACACCCAGTCCTATGGCAGCCTGATCGCCGCCAGCCTCGGCAGCGAATGGGCCGGCTTTGGCCGGGCACTGTTCGTCCAGCCGCTGGACCAGGCCTGGCAGCGCATCCTGCAACCGTCCGCTGCCGGGCTCAATGACCACTGGCAGCGCGCCATCGTCGGTCCCTGGAACAGCGCCTTCGCTGGCCGCTACCCCTTCGCTGCGAGCGCCAGCGACGCATCGCTACCCATGCTCGGGCAGATGATCCGCGCCGACAGCGGGCACATCGACCGCTTCCTCACCCGCCAGCTGGGCGGCGTGCTGCGCAAGGACGGCAATCGCTGGGTGCCCGAGAGCGCCCAGGGCCAGGGGCTGCGCCTCGATCCCGCGTTCCTCGCGGCGGTCAATCGGCTCGCCGAACTGGCCGACGTGCTCTACACCGACGGCGGCATGGGCATCGCCTTCGAACTGCGGGCCAAGCCGGTACGCGACCTCGTGCAGACCACCCTGATCCTCGATGGTCGCCGCCTGGCGTACTTCAACCAGCGGGAGCGCTGGCAACGGTTCGACTGGCCCAGCGCGAGCGATCACCCCGGCGCGCGCCTGAGCTGGACCCACGCCAGGAGCGGAGAGCGGCTGCTTGGCGACTACCCCGGCACCTGGGGCCTGATCCGGCTCCTGGAGCGGGCCCGGGTCACTCCGCTGGATGACAGCGAAACCCGCTATCGCCTGGTGCTCGACGCCCCCGATGGCCTGGGGCTGACCTGGCACCTGCGCACCGATCTGGGGGCCGGACCCCTGGCGCTGCTGCAACTGCGCGGCTTTCGCATGCCGGCGCGGATCTTCCTCGAACCCGGCGGCGCTTCGCGTCCGCTGGCGCGTTACGGAGCGCAACCATGAGCCTGTCCGCCCTAATCGCCAGCTGCCTGGGCGCGCGTGACGCGCTGGAGATGGCCCGCCGCGAGGCCCCTGGCTGGGAAGCCTGGCTGCAGCCGGTCGGCCCGTCGTCCGTGGTGGGGGATGACCCGGGCTACGACGACGACTTCCAGCACATGCGCGAGGAGGTGAACAAGCTCTCCGGCGCCGATACCGAGCGGGTCGCGCAGTTGGCGGAAGCGCTGATCAAGCAGCGCTGCAAGGACCTGCGGGTGGCGACCTACTACCTCTGGGCGCGCATGCAGATGGATGGCGAGGCGGGGCTCGCCGATGGGCTGAGCCTGCTGGCCGCGCTGCTCGAACGCTTCGGCGACGACATCCTGCCGAGCCGGCCGAACAGCCGGCGCATGGCGCTGGAGTGGCTGGCCAGCGGCAAGGTGCTGGATGGGCTGTCGCTCTACCCCGAAGTGGTGAAGATCGAGGCGGAGCGGACGGTCGCCGCGCTGGCCTGGCTGAACCGGACCCTGGAAACCTGGCCGGAGGAACAGCGGCCGTCGCTGGGAGCGCTCTATACCGCGCTGACCAACCGCCTGGCGCAATCCGGCGGGGTGGACGCCCTGGTGCCGCAGAACAGCGCGGCCCACGAAGCGGGCCGGCAGGGCGCCACGCCATCGCTCACCCCCATCCGCTCCGGCCGCGACCTGCTCGATGGCGGGCGCGTCCTGGCCGGCTACCTGCGCGAGCAGCCGTTGGGCTGGTTGGCGGCGCACCGGCTGATGAAAAGCCTGCGCTGGGACACGGTGCACCAGCTGCCACCCGCAGAGGGCAGCGGCACGACCCGGCTGGCGCCGCCCCGCAGCGACTACCGGGCCCAGTTGCGGCGGCTGCACCTGCAGCAGAGCTGGAGCGAGCTGCTCGACCAGGTCGAACGCATCTACGCCGAAGGCGTGAACCATTTCTGGCTCGACCTGCAGTGGTACCTCTGCCAGGCGCTGAGCCGGCAGGCGCCGCCGCAGGATGGCTGGGCCGACATCGTCAAGCGCGACCTGGGCATGCTTCTCGACCGCTTGCCGGGCCTGGAGTCCCTGCGCTGGAACGATGGCTCGCCGTTTGCCGACGAGGTCACGCGCAACTGGATCGCCCAGCACGTGAGCGGTAACCAGTCGCCGCAATGGCTGCCGGCGCCGGCGACGCCCGATCCGGTGGATGTCGACATCCTCGCCCTGGAAGCCAAGGCGCTGGCCCAGGCCGACAGCGAGGGGGTGGAGGCGGCCATCGCCTGGCTCGGGACGCAACCCGGCGCGCAGGGCGGGCGACAGCGCTGGCTGCTGCGCCTGCTCATGGCCCGGGTCGCCGAACAGTGCGGCAAGACCGACCTGGCCATCCACCTGCTGGCGGAGCTGAAGGTCACGGCCAGGCGCCAGGCCCTCGAGCAATGGGAGCCCGACCTGAGCTTCGAGGTGCAGGCGCGCCTGCTCAAGCTGCTGCGCCTGAAATCCCAACGCACCGATGTGGACAAGCCCGCGCTCGGGCGTCGCAAGGAGGCGCTGCTGGCCGAGCTGGTCAGCATCGATCCGGTGCGCGCCGCGGTGTTGTGTCGCTGAGCATTGATCAAGACAGGAAGCATGCTTGTGGATATGGAAAACCGGACGCTGCGCTATTTCGACGCGGAAATGCGTTACCTGCGCGAAGCCGGGCAGGAGTTCGCCGAAGCCTTCCCCGACCGGGCGGCGCACCTGAACCTGAATCGACCGGGCGCGCGCGACCCCTACGTCGAACGCCTCTTCGAGGGCTTCGCCTTCCTCATGGGGCGCCTGCGCGAGAAGCTCGACGATGACCTCCCGGAGCTGACCGAAGGGCTGGTCAGCCTGCTCTGGCCGCACTACCTGCGGACGATTCCCTCGCTGTCGATACTCGAACTGACGCCCGATCTGCAGCAGATGAAGCGCAGCGAGCGCATCGAGCGGGGGTTCGAGGTCCTGTCCCAGCCGGTGGGAGCCCAGCGGACCCGCTGCCGCTACACCACCACCCAGGATGTCGCCCTGCAGCCCCTGGCGGTGGAGTCGTTGCGGCTGGCCTACCAGCCGGATGGCCGTTCGCTGTTGCGCCTGCGACTGGCCTGCGGCCCCCTGGCCGAGTGGTCGCAGGTGGACCTGAGCGCTCTGCCGCTGTACCTGAACGCCGAGGCCCCGCTGGCCAGCGCCCTGCACCTGGCGCTGACCCGGCAGGTGCATGCGCTCTACGTGCGCCTGCCCGGGGTGCCCGAGCGCAGGCCCCTGCAGGGGCATTTCGCGGCCCGGGGGTTCGCCGAGGAGGATCGGCTCTGGCCCAAAGGCGACAGCGCGTTCAGTGGCTACCAGCTGCTGCTGGAGTACTTCGGCTTTCGCGAGAAGTTCATGTTCGTCACCCTGCATGGCCTGGAGCGGCTGAGCCTGCCCGAGGGCGTGCCCTGGCTGGAACTGGAGGTGGTGCTCGCCGAGGGCTGGCCCCACGATTTCGAGCCACGCGCCGAGCATGTCCGACTGCATGCCGTACCGGTGATTAACCTGTTCACGCTGGAGGCCGACCCCCTGCGCCTGGACCCGCTGCAGAGCGATTACCTGCTGCGTCCCATGCGCCTGCAGGATGGGCATACGGAAATCTATTCGGTGGACCAGGTCACCGCCTCGAAGAACGCCGAACGCGAGGACTACGTCCCGTTCACCAGCTTCCGGCACAAGGGCGGAATGCTGCGCGACGACGCCCCGGAGCGCTATTTCCATACCCACCTCAAGCGCGCGGCGAACGGACTCCACGACACCTGGCTGATTCTCGGCGGCGAGGGGTTCGACGTCGACCGCCTGGCGGCCGGCGAAAGCCTGTCGCTGCGCCTCACCGGCACCAACGGCCAGCTGCCGCGCAAGGCGTTGCAGAGCACCTTGCTCGACACGCTGGTGCAGTCCACCCAGACCGGCCTGCGGGTGCGCAACCTGTGTGCGCCGACGCTGCCCTGCTACCCGCCCAGCCGCGACCGCTTCCACTGGCGGGTGCTCAGCCACCTGGGCTCGAACTTCCTGCCCATGCTGGGCAGCGCCGACGTGCTGCGCGGCACCCTGGCGCTCTACGACTGGACCGGCAACGAGCTGAACCGGCGTCGCCTGGAGGCCATCGTCGACGTGCGCCACCACCTGATCCAGCGCTTCGAGCGAGGCTTCCTGCTGCGTGGCGTGGATATCGAAGTCACGCTGGATGCCAACGGCTTCTGCGGCGAAGGGGACATCGGCCTGTTCGGCGAGATGCTCAGCCGCTTCTTCGCCCTGTACGCCGACATCCACCTGTTCAACCAGCTGACGCTGATCCTGCAACCCACCGGGAAGAGCCTGAGATGGAACGAGAACCACAGCCAGCGCATGCCCGGCTGAACGCCAGCGGCCTCTTGCAGGCCCTGGAAGGACGGGTTGCCGAAGCGAACCTCTACCGGTTCTGCCAACTGCTGGAGCGGGCGCTGCCGGGGCAGCCGCCCCTGGGCAGCACCGAGCGCCCCTCGGATGACCCGGTGCGCTTTCGTCCCGACCCCGGCATGGGCTTCCCGGCAGGCGAACTGAAGGCCATCGAGTTCGCCGACGAGCCGGACCGGGTGCCGGCTACCGTGCGCACGCGGCTGCTGGGGCTCTATGGCGTGGACTCGCCCTTGCCGACCGCCTACCTGGATGACATCGCCCAGCGCCGCGAAGGGCACGAGGCGCTGGAAGCCTTCCTCGATATCTTCAATCACCGGGTATTCACCCAGCTCTATCGCATCTGGCGCAAGTACTCGTACCCGGCGACCTTCGAGCCCGGTGGGGCCGACCCGACGTCCCAGTGCCTGCTGGGGCTCATCGGCCTGGGAATCCCCGGCACCGCCGAGCATGTCGCGACGCCGATCTCGCGCTTTCTCGCGCTGCTCAGCGTCATGCGCCTGCCCACCCGCAATGCTGAAGGCATCGCGGCACTGGTGAAGCTGCTGGCCCCCGAAACCCGTGCCCGCGTCACGCCGCACTGTCCGCAACAGGTGGTGCTGGCACGGCCGGCGGGGTTGTCGACGGCCGAGCCGTTGGACCTGTCGCAGGGCACCCCGCTAGGGCGTGTCGGCCATGACGCCAATAGCCAGCTGCACCTGGCGCTGTTCACCGAAGACCCGCAGGACGTGCAGGGCTGGCTGCCGGGCGCCCACCTGCACAGCGACCTGCTGGTTCTGCTGCAGGTCTACCTCGGCTGGCGCTGCACGGCACGGCTCGAACTCTCCCTGCCGACGCGCTGCCTGCCCCGGCCCGTGCTCGGCGAGGCGACCCTGCTGCTCGGCATGACCGGGCTGCTGGGGCAGGGCGACGACCGGGGCGCCCCTCTCCCGGAGACCGTGACCATCCCGCTTGGGCGCTATCGGGGCCTTCGCAACAATCCGCAGGAAAGAGAGACACAGCATGTCGCGTACCGTTTTTAGGCCCTTGCTGCCGGCCCTGCTGGCCGCGCTGTTGGGCGGGTGTGGCCTGTACCAGAGCGTCGGCGACAGTTCGGCGGAGTTCGCCAGGTCGATCTTCTACAAGCAGGTGAAGACCCTGCACCTGGACTTCAGCGCACGCCCCGCGATCAACACCGACCCGCATGACATGTCCGGGCTGTCCGTGCCGACCCTGGTGCGCATCTATGCGCTGCGTGACGCCCAGGCGTTCAGGCGGGCGACCTACGACCACCTGCTGGACGACAGCCAGGAACGGCTTGGCGCCGACCTGCTCGACGAGCGCACCCTGGTGATCAACCCCGGCGAGGGCGCGCAACTCAGCGTGCCGCTGGATGACGCCACCCAGGTCATCGCCGTGGTCGCGCTGTTCCGCCAGCCGGACACCCGCAGCGGCTCCTGGCGCCTGGAACTCACCCGCGACGACCTGGACCCGGACCAGCCACGGGTGATCGAGCTGGGCGACAACCGCCTGGCCCTGCGCCCGCTGCCCGAGGCCTGACCCGTGACCGAGCACACTCAATCGCTCTACGAAACGCTGCTGCAGAACTTCACCGGTGAACTGGAGCTGCATCGGGTACGCGAGGAGGACCGGCTCATCCTCTCGGTGCTGGACAACCTCCAGCGCATCCTCGACAGCCGTGCCGGTTCGCTGAGCCACTTGCCGGACTACGGGCTGCCGGACATGGGCCAGGTACTCCAGGGGCTGCCGGCCGCCGCACACGGGCTGATCGGCGCCCTGACCCACACCTTGCTCGAGTACGAGCCGCGGCTGGCGGAGCTGTGTGTCCGCCTGCTGCCCCAGTCGCGGCCCGGGCAACTGGAGTACAGCCTCGATGTGCGGCTCAAGAGCGGGGAGCAGGCGACGTTCGGCACCACGCTGGCGCCGGAGGGCAGGGTGCTGGTTCGCCACCTCCGGCAGCAGAACTATCTGTAGACAGGATTCGATCCGGGAGAGAACACCATGAATGGACTCGTTGGCAGGGCGCAGACCGAGCTGCATCGACACGGCGACCTTGCGGCGCTCTACGAGGAACTGGCCAAGCTGCACCATCCCGCTTGCCCGGATGTCGACTGGCGCAAGGTCGAGCAGTGGTGCCGGGAGCTGCTCCGGGACAATGGCAGTGACCTGCAGATCGCCGCCTTGCAATGCGACGGAGCGCATGGACATCCTCGCCTGGTTGTTCACGCAGTGGCAGCCGCTGTTGCGGGGGCTCGATATCGGCAAGAGGGATGCCTCCCTGGTCCGCACCCTGGAAGCGGACCTCGCCTGCCTTCAGGACGTGCTTGGCCGGCAGCGGATGCCCGCGATGACGGCGTTGCGTGCACTGAACCAGCAGGTATCGGCACTGGCCGCGCGGCTGCAGGACGATGCGTCGCCGCCGCCGGGCCCTTCCCGCGAGCGCGGGAGCGTAGCGCCGGACGGGCCGATGAGGCTGTTCATCTCGATGCCGGAGCATGGCGGGGTCGCGCCGGTCGTGTACCTGGAGCGTCGTCCCGGCAATCGCATGCTGCGGGGTGCGCTGGTGTTGTTGCTGGGCCTGGTCGCGCTGGTGCCGATGGGGGTGCTGGGCTGGCAGTACTGGCAGCGCGTGCAGGAGCAGGCGCGCATCGCCACCGAGCCCGTTCGCCTGGACAGCCTGCAGCTGTTCGCGTCCGGCAGTGCTGAGCTGAAGCCGGACTCGACCAAGGTGCTGATCAACGCGCTGGCCAACGTCAGGGCGCAGCCCGGCTGGCTGATCGTCATCACCGGCCATTCCGACGCCACCGGCGACGAGGCGCGCAACCAGGCGCTGGCGCAGGCCAGGGCGGAAGCGGTGCGGGACTGGATGAAAGCCATGGGCGATGTGGCCGAGGACTGCTTCGCCGTGCGCGGCCAGGGCTCGGGGCAGCCCGTGGCGGACAACGTCACCGAGGCAGGGCGCGCGGCCAACCGCCGTGTCGACATCAGCCTGGTGCCGGAACCGGGCGCTTGCCAGGCGCGATACCGATGACGGCCGTCGCCTCGCTGTTCAATATCATTTGATAAGCATTATCATCCGCGCTTCCCCCGTCCGTAGCCCGCGCCGCTCCATGTCCGATCCCTCTCCTCCGGCCGATCTCCCGCCCGCCGCGCCCGCATCGGGCGGCGTGGTCGCGCGCGAGGACCTGCTGCGCGTGTTCCTCGCGCAGCGGGAGCGGATGGAGGCGCTGGTCAGCCGGCGCGTCGGCTGTCGCGCCACGGCGGCGGACCTGGTGCAGGACCTGTTCCTGCGCTTCTGGCGGCGCCCCGCGGCACCGGTGGAAGACCTCGCCACCTACCTGCTGCGCAGCGCCCACAACCTCGCCATCGACCATATGCGCAGCGAGGGTGCGCGGACCCGTAACGAGGCCGGCCTGGCGCTCGAGCAGGACGAGGCGCCGCCCCCGGAGGTGGCGCTGGAGGCCGGGCACGACCTGCGGCATGTCGACGCGGCGTTGCGCTCGTTGCCCGAGCGCACGCGCCACATCTTCCTGCTCAACCGCATCCACGGCAGCACCTATGGCGATATCGCCCGCGCGATGGGGCTGTCCCTGTCGGCGGTGGAAAAACATATGATGCGTGCCTTGGAAGCCTGCAAGGCCAGCCTGCTCGACAGGCCGGCCGTTATCTCGCCGGGGAGCGCGAAACCATGAGTCTCGATCAGCAGCGGCCCAGCGCCGCCAGCACCAGCCAGCAGGCGGCCGAACAGGCGGCATGGCTGTGGATCGGGCGCATGCAAGGGCGGCCCTCGGCGGCCCAGCGCGAGGCCTTCGAGCGCTGGCTCTACGCGGATGTCACCCACATCGAGGCCTACGCCCAGGCCCAGGAACTGTGGAAGCGCAGCTGGCCCGCGGCCTCCGCGCTGGCCGTCGAGGAGGATGCACGCCTGCGCCAGTACCTGGTGCGCATGGCCGAGCGCCCGGCGGCCGGACGGCGCTGGGGCGCCGTGCTGGCGATGGCGGCGAGCCTGGCCCTGGTGGTCTGGGGCGGCGGCTGGAAGCCCGTCGACTGGCTGCAGGACCTGGGCGCCGACTATGTCTCCGCGCCGGGCGAGATACGCACGCTGACGCTCGCCGATGGCTCGGTCATCACCCTGGACGCCGACAGCGCCGTGAGCGTCGACCTGGGCGCCGACGAGCGCCATGTCGAACTGCGCCGGGGCGCGGCCTTCTTCGAGGTCAGCCACGGCGAGGTGCCTTTCGTGGTGGAAGCCGCCGGCGGCGAGGCGCGGGTGCTCGGCACACGCTTCGGCGTGCGCCTGCGCCATGGCGGCGCGCGGGTCACGGTGGAGCAGGGCAGGGTGGGCGTCACCGCTGCGCCCGGGCAACCGCAGGCCGTGCTCGGTGCCAACCAGCAGCTCGCCTACAGCGATGGCAGGGCCGCCGAGGCCTGGACCGTGGACGCCCCGGCCCAGCTGTCCTGGCGCGAAGGTCGCCTGACCTTCTACAAGACGCCCCTGGCCGATGTGCTGGCCGACCTCGCGCGCTACTACCCCGGCCGTATCGTCCTGCTGGACGACGAACTGGCCGCGCGCCGCATCAGCGGCAGCTTCCCCAGCAACGACCCCCACGCCATCCTCGACTCCCTGCGAGCCGTGGTCGGCTTCCGCCAGCACGAGGTGCTGGGGCGGCTGATCGTCCTGCGCTGAGCCGGCGTGACTCAGGGGCACGGATCGATGGATTCGTGTCCCGTGGAACGCCGCCGCCCCTCTGCGGAACGTCGGCCCCCGCAGGGGCGAGTGGCGCTGTCTGCATGAGCGGTGTGAACCTGATGCGAAGCCTCAAGCCCGGTGCTTTACGGGCATTCATGAGCGCTGCCGGGCCGAAGCCCGGGCTACCCGTCAGAGGCCATCCAGCGCCTGCACGAAGTCCGCGATGATGTCGTCGGCGTCCTCGATGCCCACCGAGACGCGGATGGTGCCGTCGTGGATGTCGAGCTCCGCCAGGGCCTCGCTGGAAAGGGCGCGGTGGCTGGTCTTGCCCGGGTGGGTGATGCTGCTGGCCACGCCGGCCAGCGAGGGCGCGAACGCGGTGCGCTGCAGGCCGCGGATCAGGCCGTCCACCTCCGCCAGGCCACCCTTGAGGGTGAAGCTCAGCATGCCCGAGGCGCCCTTGGGGAACAGCCGCTGGGCCAGCGCGAAGTCCGGGTGCGAGGGCAGCCCCGGGTAGAACACCTTCGCCACCTTTGGATGGGCCTCCAGCGCTTCGGCCAGGGCCTGGGCGTTGGCCGAGTGGGCCTTCATGCGCAGGGCCAGGGTCTTGGCGCCACGGAAGGTCAGCCAGGCTTCGAAGGGGCTGGCGCTGCCGCCGGCATTGATCTGGAAGCGCCGCGCCTGGGCGATCCATTCGGCTTCGCCGACGAGGATGCCGCCGGTGGCGTCGCTGTGGCCGTTGAGGTACTTGGTGGTGCTGTGCAGCACCAGGTCGGCGCCGGCCGCCAGCGGGTTGTAGAGCGCCGGGGAGAGGAAGGTGTTGTCCACCAGCAGCTTCAGCCCGCGCGCCCTGGCCAGCGTCGCCAGGGCGGGGATGTCGCTGATGCGCACCAGCGGGTTGGAGGCCGTCTCGGTGTAGATCAGCCGCGTGGCCGGGGTGATGGCCGCTTCCACCGCCGCCAGGTCCTTGATCTCCACCAGGGTGGCGGTGATGCCGAAGCGCGCCAGTTCCTTCTCGATCAGGCTCTGGGTGGTGCCGTACAGCTCGCGACTGGCGATCAGGTGGTCGCCGGCATTCAGCCGGCCCAGCAGCGCCGCGCTCACCGAGGCCATGCCGGAGGCGGAGAACAGCGCCGCCTCGCCGCCTTCCAGGTCCCGCACCAGCTGCTCCAGCGCCGCCTGGTTGGGGTTGGCGATGCGGGTGTACATGTAGTTGTCCGGGTTGCCGGCGAGGAAGTCATCCACCTGCTCCAGGTTGTCGTAGACGAACACCGAGGACTCGTAGATGGGCAGGCTCTTGGGCCGGGTGACCATCTTGCGGTCGACATCGTTGCCGCTGTGCACCGCGCGGGTGGAAAGGCCGGGTCTGGATTCGGGCATGGGGAATTCTCCAAAGGCAGGCGAGCGCGTGGGAGCGAATTCATTCGCGATGGACCGCGCAGCGGTCCCAGGCCTTGCAGCGCGTGCCTGCGGCACGCATTCGCGGATGAATCCGCTCCCACACAAAAAAGAACGCCGACGATAGTCGAGACTCGTCGGCGTGAGGAGAGGCGTGGGCACAGGCGGTGCCCACACCATCGTGGCTCGGGGGTCGATCAGAAGGCCGGGACTACCGCGCCGGAGTACTTCTTCTCGATGAAGGCCTTCACTTCCGGGCTGGTCAGCGCGGCGGAGAGTTTCTTGATGGCGTCGCTGTCCTTGTTGTCCGGGCGGGCGACCAGGTAGTTCACGTAGGGCGAGGTGCGGTCTTCCAGCACCAGGGCGTCCTTGGACGGGTTGAGCTTGGCTTCCAGCGCGTAGTTGGTGTTGATCAGGGCCAGGTCGACCTGGTCCAGCACGCGCGGCAGCAGGGCCGCTTCCAGTTCCTTGAACTTGAAGTTGTGCGGGTTCTCGGCGATGTCCTTCGGGGTGGCCAGG
This sequence comes from Pseudomonas tohonis, assembly GCF_012767755.2. Classification (NCBI taxonomy): domain Bacteria; kingdom Pseudomonadati; phylum Pseudomonadota; class Gammaproteobacteria; order Pseudomonadales; family Pseudomonadaceae; genus Pseudomonas; species Pseudomonas tohonis. The sequence continues at coordinate 6,444,584 of NZ_AP023189.1, read as the reverse complement.
GCGTTGCTCGGGTCCTTGAGCTTCAGCAGGCCGGATTTCTGCAGCAGGAGCAGGGCGCGACCGCTGTTGCTGCCTTCGTTGGGGATGGCGATGGTGGCGCCGTCCGGCAGCTCCTTCAGGGATTTGTACTTGCTGGAGTAGCCGCCGAAGGGCTCGACGTGCACGCCCTTGACGATCACCAGGTGGGTGCCCTTGCCGCTGTTGAAATTGTCCAGGTAGGGCTTGGTCTGGAAGTAGTTGGCGTCCAGGTGCTTCTGGTCGACCTGCAGGTTCGGTTGGACGTAGTCGGTGAAGACCTTCACTTCCAGATCCACGCCTTCCTTCGCCAGCTGCGGCTTGATCAGCTCGAGGATCTCGGCATGGGGAACCGGGGTGGCGGCGACGGTGAGTTTCTCGGCGGCGCTGGCCAGGGAGGCGGAAAGGGCGGCGGCCAGGGCGGTGAGGAGCAGGGTCTTCTTCATGATGGTCCTTGGTGTTCGGCAAGCTCCGGCTGGATCATCAGCCGCGAGCGGGGTGTCGGGGTTCCCGGTCTGGGTGTTGCCGGGTTGGATGCGACACTACGGCGATTTTTTATAACCAACAAATATCGTTTTATTATTTTTATATTCCATTAATGCCTTTATCAGGCGGAGCACGGAAGTGGCTCCAGCGTGCATCGATGTCGCTTCTGCGAATTGCTCCCAACGCCGTCGCTCACTAGAGTGATGCCCCATCTCCTGCAACACGAAGCCCCGCCATGATCGCCGCCGCCCTCGCTCGCGTCCCCCGCCTCGAACTGGTCACCTCGCCGACTCCCCTGGAGCCGCTGGCGCACCTTTCACGCCAGCTCGGCCGTGACATCCGGGTCAAGCGCGACGACATCACCCCCTTCGCCCTCGGCGGCAACAAGGTGCGCAAGCTCGAATACCTGGCCCAGGACGCCCTGGCCCATGGCGCGGACGTGCTGGTCACCGCCGGTGCCATCCAGTCCAACCACGTGCGCCAGACCGCCGCCCTCGCCGCGCGCCTGGGCCTGGGTTGCGTGGCGCTGCTGGAAAACCCCATCGGCACCGCCGACCGCAACTACCTGGAGAACGGCAACCGCCTTCTGCTGGATTTGTTCGGCACCGAGGTGCAGTTGGTGCCCAACCTCGACACCGCCGACCAGCTGCTGGCCGAGGCTGCCGAGCGCCTGCGCGCTGCCGGCCGCAAACCCTACGTGGTGCCCATCGGCGGCTCCAACGCCCTCGGCGCCCTGGGCTACGTGCGTGCCGGCCTGGAGCTGGCCGAGCAGATCAAGGCCGGCGGCGTGCGTCCATCCGCCGTGGTGCTGGCCTCCGGCAGCGCCGGCACCCATGCCGGGCTCGCCCTGGCCCTGGAACATGCCCTGCCCGGCATCCGCGTGGTGGGTGTCACGGTGTCGCGCCCCGACGCCACCCAGCGCCCCAAGGTGGAAGGCCTGCTGCAGCGTACCGCCGAACTTTTGGGCGTCCCGGTGCCCACGGGGCTGCGCGTGGAGTTGTGGGACCAGTATTTCGCCCCGCGCTACGGCGAGCCCAATGCGGGTACCCTCGGCGCCATCCGCCAGGTCGCGTCCAGCGAAGGGCTGCTGCTCGATCCCGTCTACACTGGCAAGGCGTTCGCCGGCCTGCTCGATGGCCTTGAACGTGGGGCCTTCGAGGGGAACGGCCCGGTGATCTTCCTGCACACCGGCGGCTCGCCCGCGCTCTTCGCCTACCACCGCGGCGGAGATGCGCAGGCTTGATTGCTTATTCCATGAATAGCGACAATCCAAACTTATTATTATTTTATTGAATAAAGCGACACCCCCAGAATTGCCACACTTTCGCCACCTGTCTCGTGAGGCTCACCCATGAAATTCGCAACCCTGCGTCGTCAATTCCTCATCGGCACCCTGGGCCTCGCCCTGGGCGCCAGTTTCGTCGGCAACAGCGCCGTGGCCGGCGAGCTGCTGCAGCAGATCAAGGACAAGGGCTCGGTCAAGGTCGGCCTGGAAGGCACCTACCCGCCCTTCAACTACCAGGATGAGAACGGCAAGCTCACCGGCTTCGAAGTCGAGTTCGCCGAAGCCCTGGCCAAGGAGCTGGGCGTGAAGGTCGAGTTCCAGCCGAGCAAGTGGGACGGCATCCTCGCCGCGCTGGAGTCCAAGCGCCTGGACCTGGTGATCAACCAGGTGACCATCTCCGAGGAGCGCAAGAAGAAGTACGACTTCTCCACCCCCTACACCGTTTCCGGCATCCAGGCCCTGGTGCGCAAGGGCAGCGAGGACAGCATCAAGAGCGCCGCCGACCTGGCCGGCAAGAAGGTCGGCGTGGGCCTGGGCACCAACTACGAACAGTGGCTGAAGGAAAACGCGCCGAAGGCCGATATCCGCACCTACGACGATGACCCCACCAAGTTCCAGGACCTCAACGTCGGCCGCATCGACGCCATCCTGGTGGACCGCCTGGCCGCCTTCGAAATGGTCGAGAAGACCGGTGGCCGCCTGGCGGTTGCCGGCGAGCCCTTCTCCCGCCAGGAGGCCGGTATCGCCCTGCGCAAGGGTGACCCGGAACTGCTCGCCGCCATCGACAAGGCCATCGCCAAGCTGAAGGCCGACGGCACCCTCAAGGCGATCTCCGAGAAGTGGTTCAAGGCTGACGTGACCCAATGATCGAAACCAGCCTGCAACTGGCGCTGGACTCCGCACCCTTCCTGCTCAAGGGTGCGCTCTACACGGTGGTACTGAGCCTCGGCGGCATGTTCTTCGGACTGCTGCTGGGCTTCGCCCTGGCCCTGGCGCGCCTCTATGCCATCGCCCCGGTGCGCGGCCTGGCGCGGGTCTACGTCTCGTTCTTCCGTGGCACCCCGCTGCTGGTGCAGCTGTTCATCATCTACTACGGCCTGCCCCAGCTCGGCCTGGAGCTGAGCCCACTGCTGGCGGCGCTGATCGGCTTCTCGCTGAACATGGCCGCCTACACCTCGGAGATCCTCCGCGCCGCCATCGCCTCCATCGACAAGGGGCAATGGGAAGCCGCCGCCAGCATCGGCATGAGCCGCAGCCAGGCACTGGTCCGCGCCATCCTCCCGCAGGCTGCGCGCACCGCCCTGCCGCCGCTGGGCAACAGCTTCATCTCGCTGGTCAAGGACACCGCGCTGGCCGCCACCATCCAGGTGCCGGAGCTGTTCCGCCAGGCACAGCTGATCACCGCGCGCACCTTCGAGATCTTCACCATGTACCTGGCCGCCGCGCTGATCTACTGGGTGCTCGCCACCGTGCTGTCGCACTTCCAGGCCCGACTCGAAGCGCGGGTCAACCGCCATGAACAGGACAGCTGATGATCACCGTCCGTAACCTGACCAAGTCCTTCAAGGACCAGGCGGTGCTCAAGGGCATCGACCTGACCATCGAGCCGGGCGAAGTGGTCGCCATCATCGGCCCCAGCGGCTCGGGCAAGACCACCCTGCTGCGCTGCCTCAACCTGCTGGAAGAGCCTGACGGCGGCACCATCCAGGTGGGGCGGATCGAGATCGACGCCAACCAGCCCCTGAAGCAGCAGCAATGGCTGATCCGCCAGCTGCGCCAGCACGTCGGCTTCGTGTTCCAGAACTTCAACCTCTTCCCCCACCGCACCGCGCTGGAGAACGTCATCGAAGGCCCGGTGGTGGTGAAGAAGGAACCCCGCGAGCGCGCCATCGACCGTGCTCGCAAGCTGCTGGCCAAGGTCGGCCTGGCGGGCAAGGAAGACGCCTACCCCAAGCGCCTTTCCGGCGGCCAGCAACAGCGGGTGGCCATCGCCCGCGCCCTGGCGATGGAACCGGACGTGATCCTCTTCGACGAGCCCACCTCCGCCCTCGACCCCGAACTGGTCGGCGAGGTGCTGACCACCATCCGCGGCCTGGCCGAGGAGAAGCGCACCATGGTCATCGTCACCCACGAGATGAGCTTCGCCCGCGATGTGGCCAACCGCGCGATCTTCATCGACAAGGGCGTGATCGTCGAACAGGGCGACGCCAAGACCCTGTTCAGCGCCCCCAAGGAAGAACGCACCCGGCAATTCCTCGCCAAGTTCCTGGTGGGTTGAGCGGTCGCCCAAACGAAACCCCGTGGGAGCGAATTCATTCGCGATGGAGCGCAACGCGCTCCCGCCTTTTCACCGTCACCGTGCCCGCCGGAAAATCGGCCCTTCGGGCCTTTCTCGAATGAATTCGCTCCCACAGCCGTAGCCCATCCGCCCCCTCAAACCGGGCGTTCCGACGAACCCCTGTAGGGGCGACTTCAGTCGCCAAGCGGGCCACAGGCCCGCCCTGCGGAATCCATGGGCCCGCTGCGCGGTCCTTGGGCGAATGAATTCGCCCCTACAGGTAGGCCGCCCAAACGAAACCCCGTGGGAGCGAATTCATTCGCGATGGAGCGCAACGCGCTCCCGCCTTTTCACCGCCACCGTGCCTGCCGGAAAAGCGGCCCTTCGGGCCTTTCGCGAATGAATTCGCTCCCACAGCCGTAGCCCATCCGCCCCCTCAAACCGCTCGTTCCGACGAACCCCTGTAGGGGCGACTTCAGTCGCCAAGCGGGCCGCAGGCCCGCCCTGCGGATTCCATGGGACCGCTGCTCGGTCCTTGGGCGAATGAATTCGCCCCTACACGACCAAAGCCCATGCATGGGGCCTCTACGGCCGCCACACCGCACTCCCGACATCCACCCGCTTCGGCAGCAGCCGGTTCTCCAGGAACAGGTCCGCCGTGCGCTGCTGGGCGGCGGCGATGTCGTCGGTGACCGGGCCGATGGGCGAGGCCGGGCGGTGCTGGAAGCTGCGCTCGATCACCGCCGGGGGCAGGCCCATGAACTTCGCCAGCAGGGCGATGCTGCCGTCGCGGTCGCTGCGGGTCAGGGCCTCGGCCTCGGAGATCACCCCCAGCACCTGCTGCACGAACGCCGGGTCGGCCTCGGCGTAGCCCCGCGCGGCCAGGTAGAAGGGCCCGCTCAGCCCCAGCCCCTCGCCATTGGCCAGCAGCCGTGCATGGCCCTCCAGCTCCATGGCCGAGTAGTAGGGGTCCCAGATCGCCCAGGCGTCCACGCTGCCCTGCTCGAAGGCGGCGCGGGCATCGGCCGGGGTGAGGAACAGCGGCTGGATGTCGGCCATGGACAGCCCCGCCGCCTTGAGCGCGCGCAGCAGCAGGTTGTGGGCGCTGGAGCCCTTCTGGAAGGCCACCTTGCGCCCCTTGAGCTCGGCCACCGATCGGATCGGGCTGCCCTCCGGCACCAGAATCACCTCGGCCTGGGGCTTGGGCGGTTCGGCGCCGACGTAGAGCAGGTCGGCCCCGGCGGCCTGGGCGAAGATCGGCGGGATGTCGCCGGTGGAGCCCAGATCCAGGCTGCCGACGTTCAGCGCCTCGAGCATCTGCGGGCCGGCGGGGAATTCGATCCACTGCACCCGGGTGGCGGGGAAGCGCTGCTCCAGCAGGCCGTGTTCCTTGGCCAGCACCAGGCTGGCGGAGCCCTTCTGGTAGCCGATGCGCAGGGTCGCGGGGTCGGCCAGGGCGCCCTGTGCCAGGGTCAGCAGCGCCAGCAGCGCGGCGCCCAGTCGAAGTCGTTGCATGCTCAGGCCTGCCAGTCGGTGGAGGGTTTTTCCCAGAGGTTGATGCCGCCTTCCACGGCGTGGCGGTCGATCTCCGCCAGCTCCTCGGCACTGAAGGCGAGGTTGTCCAGGGCGGCGACGTTCTCGACGATCTGCTCCGGGCGGCTGGCGCCGATCAGCGCCGAGGTCACCCGTGCATCGCGCAAGGTCCAGGCCAGCGCCAGCTGGGCCAGGCTCTGGCCCCGGCGCCGGGCGATCTCGGCGAGGGCGCGGGCACGGGCGATGTTGGCCTCGGCCAGGTGCTCCGGGCGCAGCGAGGCGCCGCCGGGGCGGTTGACCCGCGCATCCGCCGGCACGCCGGTGAGGTACTTGTCGGTGAGCAGGCCCTGGGCCAGCGGGGTGAAGGCGATGACGCCGGTGCCCAGTTCCTCGGTGGTGGCCAGCAGGTCCTTCTCCACCCAGCGGTTGAACAGGTTGTAGGCCGGCTGGTGGATCAGCAGCGGCACCTTCCACTCCCGCAGCAGCGCGGCGAGCTCGCGGGTCTTGCCCGCCGAATAGGATGAGATGCCCACGTACAGCGCCTTGCCCTGCTGCACCGCGCTGGCCAGGGCGCCGGCGGTTTCCTCCAGGGGCGTGTCGGGGTCGAAGCGGTGGGAATAGAAGATGTCCACATAGTCCAGCCCCAGGCGCGCCAGGCTCTGGTCGAGGCTGGCGAGCAGGTACTTGCGCGAGCTGCCGCCTTGGCCGTAGGGGCCGGGCCACATGTCCCAGCCGGCCTTGGTGGAGATCACCAGCTCATCGCGGTAGGCGCGGAAGTCTTCCTTGAGCAGGCGGCCGAAGTTGATCTCGGCGCTGCCGTAGGGCGGGCCGTAGTTGTTGGCCAGGTCGAAGTGGTTGATGCCCAGGTCGAAGGCGGTGCGCAGCAGGGCGCGCTGGGTGTCGAGGGGCGTGGCGTCGCCGAAGTTGTGCCACAGCCCCAGGGACAGGGCCGGCAGCACCAGCCCGCTGCGGCCGACGCGGCGATAGGGGATGCGCTCGTAGCGGTCGGGGGCGGCGATATAGGTCATGGATGGGTCTCGCTTCAGGTTGTCGGGGCCGCGCTGGCGCGGGGCCCCGGTGAATGTCAGGCGGGATGGGCGAACCGGTTCGCCGGCCGCGCCAGGCCGAGGTGTTCGCGCAGGGTGCGGCCCTGGTACTCGGTGCGGAACAGGCCGCGCCGCTGCAACTCCGGCACCACCTGGGTGGCGAAGTCCTCCAGGCCGGCCGGCAGGTGCGGCACCAGCACGTTGAAGCCGTCGGCGGCGCGGCCCTCGAACCAGGCCTGCAGCTCGTCGGCGATCTGCGCCGGGGTGCCGATCAGGCTGTGGTGGCCGCGCCCGCCGGCGATGCGCCGGCCGAGCTGGGCCAGGGTGAGGTTCTCCTGCCCGGCCAGCTCGGTGAGCAGCTTCTGCCGGCTCTGCTGGCCGTCCTGGGTCAGCGGCAGCTCGGGCAGCGGGCCGTCCAGCGGGTATTCGGAGAGGTCGAAGTTGCCGAGCATGCGCCCCAGCAGGGCGACGCCGACGCGGGGCTCCACCAGCGCCTGGAACTGCTCGAACTTCTCCTTCGCCTCGGCCTCGCTGGCGCCAATCACGACGAAGGCGCCTGGCATGATCTTCAGCTCGTCCTCGCGGCGGCCGAACCTGGCCAGGCGCCCCTTGAGATCGGCGTAGAAGGCCTGGGCCTTGGCCAGGGAGGTCTGCGCGGTGAACACCACGTCGGCGGTCTCGGCGGCCAGTTCGCGGCCGGTCTCCGAGGAGCCGGCCTGCACCACCACCGGCCGGCCCTGGGGCGAGCGGGCAACGTTGAGCGGGCCCTGCACGCGGAAGTGCTCGCCCTGGTGGTCGAGCACGTGGAGCCTGGCCGGGTCGTAGTACTGGCCGCTGGCCTTGTCGCGGAGGAAGGCGTCGTCTTCCCAGCTGTCCCACAGGCCGGTGACCACCTGGTGGAACTCACGGGCGCGGGCGTAGCGCTCGGCGTGGCCCAGGTGGGCCTCGCGGTTGAAGTTGAGCGCCTCGGCGGCGGCGTCGGAGGTCACCAGGTTCCAGCCCGAGCGGCCGCCGGAGATGTGGTCCAGCGAGGCGAACTTGCGCGCCACGTGGTACGGCTCGTTGTAGCTGGTGGTGACGGTGCTCACCAGGCCGATGCGCTCGGTGACGGCGGCCAGGGCGCTGAGCAGGGTCAGCGGTTCGAAGTAGGTGGAGCGGGCCATGTGGCTGGCGATGTCGCCGGTGGGCGCGGCGACGCTGTCGGCGACGAACAGGGCGTCGAACTTCGCCGCTTCGGCGATGCGTGCTAGGTGTCTGTACTGGGCGAAGTCGAGGGTGTCGGCGGGTACGTCCGGGTGGCGCCAGGCGGCCACGTGGTGACCGGTGGCCATCAGGAAGGCGCCGAGGGAGAGCTGTCGGGATCGGGTCATGGTGTCGTTACCGGGGTCGGTGGGGGTGCCGCCCGGCCGCTCTGCGGCGGCTCGGGCGGTTCCTGCACGCAGGCGCGGGTCAGAAGTCGAAATCCTTGCGCAGCTGGACGCCGAAGTAGCGCTCGTCGTCCCGTGGCACGGCGCGGTAGATGTAGCTGCCGCCGCTGGCCAGGGACTGGGCGTAGGAGGTGTCGGCGAGGTTCTTGCCCAGCAGCGCCACGCGCCAGCCGGCGTTGTAGTCGGCCAGGGCGATGCTGGCGTTCCAGATGCCGTAGGTGTCCTGCACGGTGTTCGGGTTCTGGTCGAGGCTGAACTGCACCTCGTCCTGCCAGCTGTAGTCGGTGGACAGTTCCACATCCAGGCCGTTGTCCAGCGGGATGCTGTAGTCGGCGCGCACGTAGGCCTTCCAGTCCGGGGTGAAGGGCAAGCGGCCGCCGTCGATGTCGCAGGTGGCGGCGGCGCCGGGCGGGCAGTTGAAGTGGTCCACCCGCGCCTTGGTGTAGGCCAGGGCGGCGGACAGCTTGAGCTGGCGGGTGGCCTGGAAGCTGGTGTCCAGCTCCACGCCCTGGGTCTTCACGCTGCCGGCGTTGATCAGGCGGGTCACCACCTGGTTGGCCACCGTGTCGAAGAAGTTCGCCTGGTAGTCGTCGTAGTCGGTGTGGAACACCGCCAGGTTGGCGCTCAGGCGCTTGTCCAGGGCGGTGGCCTTGAGGCCCAGCTCGTAGGAGTCGGAGGTCTCCGGCTTGAGCGCCCCGGTGTCGCGCGGCTGCATGTTGAAGAACACGTTGTAGGCCGGGCCCTTGTAGCCGCGCGAGTAGGTGGCGTAGCCCATCAGGTCGTCGCTGAAGTCGTACTGCAGGCCGGTGCGGCCGGACCAGCCGTCCTCGTCCACTGAGCCTGAGCTTGCGGTGGAGGGCTGGATGCCGGTGACGGCTGTGGCGGAGGTGGACGTGCGGCGGTGGTCGTATTCCAGGTCGTCGTGGGTCCAGCGCAGGCCGAACAGCGCGCGGAAGTCGTCGGTGAGGTTGAAGGTGTTCTCGCCGAACAGCGCGACGCTGTCGTTGGTCACGCTGTAGTCGGCGCGGCCGCTGTTGGGGGTGCCGCCGTTGACCGACAGGCGCCGGTAGGTCTCCTCGGAGCGGCCATGGAAGTAGTAGGCGCCGACCACGTATTCGTTGAAGCCGCCCTTGGGCGAGGCCAGGCGGAACTCCTGGGAGTACTGGTCGTAGTCCACCTCGCCCTTGTCGTGGGAGGCGGTCAGCGGCAGCTGCGCCGAGCGGTCGCCGTCCTGGTACTGGGTGTTGTCCCAGCCGCGCCAGGCGGTGATGGAGGTGAGGGTGAAGTCGCCCAGCTTCCAGTCCACCTGCCCGGACAGGCCGCTGTTGGTGTCCTCGACGTAGGTCTTGTAGTCGCTGCGGATGTCGCGGTTGTGGTCGCTCGGCACCACCGGGCGCAGGGCGCTGGCGAAGGCCGCGCTGCTGGTGGAGGTGATCACGCCGCTGGGCAGGGTGTCCTCGCCCTCCATGCGGTCGGCGATCAGGGTCACCTTGAGCGCGTCGTCCGGCTCGAACACCAGCTTGCCGCGCACGCCCTTGCGGTCGTAGCCGTTGACGTCATGGCCGTTGGCGAGGTTCTCGACGTTGCCGTCATAGCGCCCCAGCAGGGTGCTCAGGGAGCCTTTCAGGGTGTCGCTCAGGCGCCCGCCGATGCCGAACCGCAGGCGGTTCTCGTTGCCGCCGCCGAAGTGCGAGTAGTCCACGTAGCCGTGGCCCTGCTCGGGCGGGTCCTGGCTGACGATGTTGAGCACGCCGGCCGAGGCGTTCTTGCCGAACAGGGTGCCCTGGGGGCCGCGCAGCACTTCGATGCGCTCCAGGTCCAGCAGGTCCAGGGTGGATTGCCCGGGGCGGCCGAACACCACGCCGTCCACCACCGTGGCCACCGTGGGCTCGACCCCCGGCGAGGTGGAGATGGTGCCGACGCCGCGGATGAACAGCGAGGTGTCCTTGTTGGAGGCACCGGTGCGGTAGTTGAGGGTCGGCACCTGCTGGACGATGGCGCCGACGTTGTTGCGGTTGTCGCGCTCCAGCTGCTCGCCCTGCACCACGGAGACGGCCACCGGCACGTCCTGCAGGCTGGCTTCGCGGCGGGTGGCGGTGACGGTCACCGTCTTCAGCGTGGGCGCGGCCTTCTGGCCGTCGGCGGTGCTGTCGGGGGTGCGCTCGGCGGCCCCGGCGGCGCTCCCCAGCGCTGCCAGGAGGATGCCGATGGCCAGCGGGCTGCGGCGCCCGCCGTGGGAGGTGCGAAGGCCGCGCGGTGCGGCCGGATTGCTGTGGATGCTCATGCTCGTTTCACTGCCCTGCGGAGACCAGACGTGCCTGCTGCTTGGCAGGCTCCTTGTGGGCTGTCGCGGTCTGGTCTCGCTCGTGCGAGTGGCAGCAAAAAGGCAGACAGCCGTGCTTTGTTAGCGCTAACATCGCCAGTATCCGAGCGACACCAATAGATCGTCAAATAATTAAAAATTACTTTTATATGCCTACAAGGATGGTCAATCCATGAGCAGCCCCCGCAAGCGCCGAGGCGCGGGACGCGTCACCCTCAGCGCCGTGGCCGAGCGCGTCGGCGTGTCCGCCATCACCGTGTCGCGCTACTTCAACCAGCCGGAGCAGGTCTCCGAGGAACTGCGCGGGCGCATCGAAACGGCGGTGGCCGAGCTGGGCTACGTGCCCAACCTGGTGGCCGGCGGCCTGGCCTCGGCGCGCGGACGCATCGTCGGCATGGTCATCCCCAACATCTCCGGGCCGATCTTCGCCAACACGATCCAGGGCTTCAGCGACACCCTGGCGCGCCACGGCTACCAGCTGCTGCTGGCCTCCAGCTACTTCTCCGAGGAACAGGAAGAGAGCGCCGTGCGCGCCTTCCTCGGCTGGTCGCCGGCGGCCCTGGTGGTCACCAGCCATTTCCACAGCCCCGGCACCGAGAAGATGCTCGCCGAGGCGGACGTCCCCATCGTCGAGGTCTGGGACTACCAGCCCGAGCGCGCGCCGATGCAGGTGGGGTTCCTCCACCGCGACGTGGGCGTCGCCGCCGCCCGCTACCTGCTGGACAAGGGGCACACGCGCATCGCCTTCGTGCAGAACAGCGCCGCCGGCGACTTCAGCGCCCTGGACCGCCGCGACGGCTACGCCGACACCCTGCGCGCCGCCGGCCACGAGCCCTGGGTCTTCGTGCCCAGCAGCGGGCTGGCGCCCTTCGAGGCCGGCAAGCAGGCCATGGAGGCGCTGATGAAGCGCTCGCCACGGCCGGACGCGATCATCTTCGCCAACGACAACCTCGCCGCCGGTGGCCTGCTCGCCGGCCAGCGGGCGGGCCTGGACCTTCCGGGCGACTGCGCGGTGATGGGTTTTGGCGACTACCCGTTCGCCGAGATGCTGCTGCCCAGCCTCACCACCATCCGACCGCCGGCGCTGGAGATCGGCGAGCGCGCCGCCACCCGGGTGCTGGAGGCGCTGGGCGTGCTGCCGGTGGAGGGCGAGGTGGAGCGCCTGAATCTGCTCGACTGCCAGGTCATCGCCCGGGAAAGCGCGTAGAATCCGCGCCCCCTCGCAACAAGCCCTGCCTCTTGCCATGAATCCCTCGACCCTTCTCTCCCTCCCCCTGCTCGCCCTGGCCCTCGGCGGCTTCGTCGTCGGCAGCAGTGAATTCATCATCATGGGCCTGCTGCCCGAGGTGGCCCGGGACCTCTCCGTGAGCCTCTCCGACGCCGGCCTGCTGGTCAGCGCCTACGCCATGGGCGTGGTCATCGGCGCGCCGCTGCTGGGCCCGCTGCTGGGGCGCCTGCCACGGCGCCAGGCGCTGCTCTGGCTGATGGGTGCCTACGCCCTTGGCAACCTCGCCTGCGCCCTGGCCCCCAGCTACGAATGGCTGCTGGCGGCGCGCATGTTCACCGCCTTCAGCCATGCCGGCTTCTTCGGCTGCGCCACCCTGCTGGCCGCCGAGCTGGCGCCGCCCCATCGCCGCGCTTCGGCCATGGCGCTGGTGCTCAGCGGGCTGACCATCGCCAACGTGCTCGGGGTGCCGGCCGGCGCCTGGCTGGGCCAGGCCACCAGCTGGCGGGTGACCTTCATGGTGGTGGCGGGCCTGGGCCTGCTGACGCTGCTGGCGCAGTTCCTCTGGCTGCCGGCCACCGCCAGGCCGCAGCCCAATGCCGCCGGTGCCTGGGACGGCATCTTCCGGCGCCCGGTGCTGCATGCGCTGGGGGTGTGCAGCCTGTCGTCGGTGGCGCTGTTCGGCGTGTTCACCTACATCAGCCCGCTGCTGCGCGATGTCTCCGGCTTCAGCCCGGAGCACGCCAATTTCGCCCTGCTGCTGTTCGGCATCGGCCTGACCCTCGGCAACCTGTTGGGCGGGCGCCTGGCGGACAAGGGCTTCCGCTTCGCCCTGCCCGGGGCCTTCGCGGTGAGTGCGTTGTGCCTGGTGGGGCTGTTCGTCTTCGCCCAGGTGCCGGTGCTGGCGCTGGCCTGCCTGTTCCTCTGGGGCGTGGCGAGCTTCGCCATCTCCTCGCCGCTGCAGTTGCTGCTGGTGGAACAGGCCGGCGAATCCGCCAGCCTCGCCGCCACCCTCAGCCACGCGGCCTTCAACCTGGGCAACGCCAGCGGCGCCTTCGTCGGCGGCCTGTGGCTGAGCACCGGGATGGGCCTGGCCAACCTGCCGCTGATGGGCGTGGCCGTGCTGGTCGCCACCCTGCTGGTGTGCCTGCCCCTGCCGCGCCTGCGCGCCACCCGCGAGCGCTTGAAGGAGGCTGGGCAGATTCACTAACGGCACGGTGCTCGCCCGTAGGGTGTACCGCGGGTTTCACCCGCCCTACGGGCCTGGCACCGAACCCGCCGAAGAGGAACGGTGGGCTGAAGCCCACCCTACGCTCCCTGGGGAGCGGTGCTGAGGGCGGCCTACCCCGCCAGCACATCCGCGAACAGCTGCCGCAGGTTATCCACATCGTTGGCGGCCAGCTGGCGCAGTTGCAGGGCGAGCTGTGCATAACTCGGTGCGGGCGGCAGGTTGAGGTGCTGCGGCAGCACTTCGTCGCCATCGCTGACCAGCAGCGCGAAGTGCACGCTGTTTTCCAGTTCGCGGGTATTGCCCGGCCAGGGGTAGCTCTCCAGCGCCGCCTGGGCGGCGGTGCTGATCAGCGGCAGCGGCAGGTCCAGGCGCTGGGCGTAGATGCCGAGGAAGTACTCGGCCAGCGGCAGGATGTCGTCCGGGCGTTCGCGCAGTGGCGGCAGCTCGACCCGGCCTTCGTCCAGGTACTGGTACAGGCGCTCGTTGAACTTGCCGGCGGCCACCGCCTTGGCCAGGTCGATGCTGGTGGCGGCCACCAGGCGCACGTCCACGGGCGTTGGCTGGGCGGCGCCGACGCGGATCACCTCGCGGCTCTCCAGGGCCGCCAGCAGCTTGGCCTGCAAGGGCAGCGGCAGGTCGCCGATCTCGTCCAGGTAGAGGGTGCCGCCGTTGGCCGAGCCGAACCAGCCGGCGCGGCTGCTGGCCGAGCCCGCGTGGGCACCGGGCGCGTGGCCGAAGAGTTCGGCCTCGGCGTAGACCTTGCTGATGGCGCTGCAGCTGACCGCCACGAACAGCCCCGGGCGCTCGCTGCCCTTGTGGATCTGTCGCGCCAGCAGCTCCTTGCCGGTGCCGGTCTCGCCCTGGATCAGCACCGGCACGGCGGCCGGAGCCAACTGTTCGACCTCCTCGCGCAGGCGCCGCGAGCGGGCATCGACGAACACCAGCGCGCGGGCGCGGATGCTCAGGGGGCTGCGGTCGGCGTCGGCGAAGCTCAGCAGCGGTTGGCCGGGTTTTTCCTGGGTCATGGACGAAATCTCCCGCCGGGCCTGGCTGCGAAGCAGCGGGCCCTGGCGTCACAGTGAAGAATGAGCCTGTTCAGGGTCGAGCGCGCTGGGGAGGAACAAGGCGAAAACAGCCGGGGCCTGGATTCCACGAGCTGCAAATGAGCGAGCCCGAAGCCGTTTTCAACGCAATTGTTCCGAGGCGCAGCCGATCCCGGGCAGGTTCTCAGGCGCGCTTGCGGGCCAGTTGCTCGATGCGCCCCTGCAGGCGGTAGAGGTAGGCGAAACCCTGCTCCCAGAGGTGGTGGCCGGACTTCACGTTGATGTGCCCGGCGCCCGCGAGGATGGCCGGCTCGGCGCCCCAGTGGCGCGCCAGTTCCAGCGCGCGCGGCGTGCTGGCGGCGTGGTCGTTGTCCGAGCCCACCAGCAGCGTGGGGAAGGGCAGCGATGCCTGGGGAATGGGGGCGAAACCGCGCAGCGGCTCGGGGCAGCCGGGGCGCTCGACGTCGGCCGGCGCCACCAGCAGCGCGCCACGCACCCGGCGCAGTACATCCGGGTCGGCCTGCCTGGCCCAGTGGGCGACGGTGACGCAGCCCAGGCTGTGGGCGATGAGGATAACCGGCGTGCGCTCGGCGTCGATGGCGCGCTCCAGCGCCGTGACCCAGTCCTGGCGCTCGGGCAGGTCCCAGTCGGCCTGCTCGACGCGGCTGGCGTTGGGCAGGGTGCGTTGCCAATGGCTCTGCCAATGCTCGTCTGGCGAGCCCTGCCATCCCGGCAGGATCAGGTAGCGAATGGCCTGGCTGCGCATGGCGAGCCCTCCGTGCAATGTTTCGACGAAGAGGAGTCTAGGGGCTGCTCATATATCTGTTAAGGAATAAGAATTTATTTGCTTATGCATTATTAGCTTATTCACTAAAGGTCCCATCGGGTTCGCGGGCGCGAGCTTGTAGGATGGCCTCTTCGCTCCAGCCACCCGGACGCGGTGCCATGCAGATCGACGACGAACTCACCCTGAAGAAGTTGCAGACCTTCCTCGCCTTCATGCGCAGCGGCAACCTCTCCCGCGCGGCGGCGGAGCTGAACACCAGCAACGTCAGCGTGCACCGCGCCATCCACTCCCTGGAGAGCGCCCTGCGCTGCCCGCTGTTCAAGCACGAGGGGCGCAACCTGACGCCGCTGGAGAGCGCCTTCGTGCTGGAGGAGCGCGCACAGAAGCTGGTGCAGGACGTGCTCGAGACGGTGCGCCTGACCCGTGAAGCGGCAGGCTTCTCGGCCGAGCGCTTCAAGCTCGGCTCGCTCTATTCGCTGACGGTGAAGACGGTGCCGCAGCTGATCATGGGGCTGAAGCTGCGGCGCAGCGAGCTGAACATCGACCTGATCCTCGGCTCCAACGTCGATCTTTTCTACAAGCTGAAGAACATGGAGCTGGACGCCATCCTGGTGTCCCTCGACGAGGGCGTGAGCGATGCCGATTGCGAGCAGCTGCCGCTGTTCTCCGACGACATCTTCCTCGCCGTGCCCACCGACTCGCCCTTCGCCGGCCAGCCCGAGGTGGACCTGGCGGACCTGGCCGACTCCACCTTCATCACCCTGACCCAGGGCTTCGCCACCCACCGCGACGGCGGCCGTGTGTTCGAGCAGGCGGGCTTCGAGCCGAAGGTGGCGATGCAGGTGAACGACATCTTCACCCTGCTCAGCATGGTCAGCTCCGGGGTCGGCTACGCCCTGCTGCCCGGGCGCATCGCCGCGGTGTACGAGAACCGCGTGAAGCTCATCCCGCTGCAGGCGCGCTACCGCCTGCAGCAGCACATAGGCGTGGTCTTCCTCAAGGCCAAGGAGCGCGACCCGAACCTGCTGGCGCTGCTGGCCGAGTGCCGGATGTACGGCCTGACACGCGGGGGGTGAGGGCGCCCATGCCCTGTCAGCGGGCCCCCGCGTTCGCCGGGGTGACGGCAGCGGAGACGCAGCCCGGGAAAACCGGCGGCTTCCTTACAGCATCACCCACTGCAGCACCGCCAGCAGCGGCAGCAGCACGGCGCAGGACCAGAGCAGGTAGCCGAAGAAGCTCGGCATCTTCACGCCGCGCTGCTCGGCGATGGCCTTGACCATGAAGTTCGGCGCGTTGCCGACGTAGGTCATGGCACCCATGAACACCGAGCTCATGGAGATCGCCAGCAGGGTCTGCGGCAACCGCTCCATCATCACCTGCGCATCGCCGGAGGCGAGGTTGAAGAACACCAGGTAGGTGGGCGCGTTGTCGAGGAAACTGGAGAGCACCCCGGTCATCCAGAAATACATGGTGTCCAGCGGTTGGCCATCGGCCCCGGTGACGGCGGCGACCACCGCCGCCAGGTGCCCGTCGCGGCCGGCGCGGAGGATGGCGATCAGCGGGGTGAGGGTGATGAAGATCCCGGCGAACAGCTTGGCCACCTCGACGATCGGCCCCCAGTTGAATTCGTTGCCCTTGCGCGCCCAGCCGGGGGTCAGCCACAGCGACAACCCCGCCAGGGCCAGCAGCAGGCCGTCGCGCACCAGGTTCTGCAGCTCCACGCGGATGCCGGGCAGCTCGAAGCCGATGCCCGGCTTCCACACCCCCGACAGCAGCACCGCACCGACCACGCCGGCCAGCAGCAGGAAGTTGAACTGCCCGTGCACGTACAGCGGCGTGTCGGGGGTGGGGTCGGCGGGCGCCAGTTCGTCCTCGCGGCTGAAGAGGTAGCGATCGATCACGTAGAAGATCGCCAGCAACGGCAGCGCCATCGCCAGCACCGGCAGGGCCATGTGCTTCAGGGTCCAGAAGAAGTCCACGCCCTTGAGGAAACCGAGGAACAGCGGCGGGTCGCCCAGCGGCGTGAGCCCGCCACCGACGTTGGCCACCAGGAAGATGAAGAACACCACCACGTGGGCGTTGTGCCGGCGGTTGTCGTTGGCGCGCAGCAGCGGGCGGATCAGCAGCATGGCCGCGCCCGTGGTGCCCATCACCGAGGCCAGCAGCGTGCCCAGGGCGAGCAGCCGGGTGTTGAGCCAGGCCGAACCGTGCAGGTTGCCCTGCACCAGGATGCCGCCGGAGATGGTGAACAGCGCCAGCAGCAGCACGATGAAGGGCAGGTATTCGGCGAACAGCACGTGCATGCCCATGGCCAGGGTCGCGTGGGGGCCGAAGCTGGCGATGAAGGGCGCCAGGAACAGCAACGTCCAGCCGGCGGTGATCTTGCCGAAATGGTGGTGCCAGAAGTCACCGGCGATGATCGGCAGCAGCGCGATGCTCAGCAGGATGCCGGCGAACGGCAGCGCCCAGAGCAGGCCAAGGCTGGCGCCGTCGACCTCGGCGGCCTGGGCCAGGCCGGGCAGGAGCAGTAGCGGGATGAGCAGGCGGGCTCGCAGTACGGGCATCGGGATGACCAGGCTGGGTGGGACGAAGACGGCGCGGCGCCCCGGCGGGCCGCCGCGCCCCGACGAGAGCGGGGATGCTAAACCAAAGCTCGGCCCCGACCTAGCAGGCTGTCGAAAAGCCGGGTGCGTTGCCGCTGCGGCGTTGGAAGCGCCCCCGGCTGGCGGCCTGCCGGCCCCGTCAGCCCATCAGGGCGCGCATGACGAAGAACAGCACCGAGGGGCCCAGCAGGCAGCCCAGGGCGGTGTAGAAGGCGGCGGTCAGGCAACCGTAGGGCACCAGCTTCGGATCGGTGGCCGCCAGGCCCCCGGCCACGCCGCTGGAGGTGCCCATCAGGCCGCCGAAGATCACCGCCGTGCGCGGGTTGTCGAGGCCGATGAAGGGGGCGACGAAGGGCGTCGCCACCATCACCAGGATGGCCTTCACCAGGCCGGCGGCGATGGACAGCGCCATCACCTCGGAGCTGGCGCCGATGGCCGCGCCGGTCACCGGGCCGACGATGTAGGTCACCGCCCCCGCGCCGATGGTGGTCAGGCTCACCGCATCGGTGTAGCCGAAGGCCAGCGCCACGCCGACACCGGCGACGAAGGAGGTGCCGATGCCGAGGAACAGCGCCACCACCCCGGACACGCCGGCGCGCTTGAGTTCCTCGATGTTGACCCCGAAGGCCGTGGCGACGATGGCGAAGTCGCGCAGCATGGCGCCGCCGAGCAGGCCGATGCCGGACAGCAGCGGGATGTCCACCAGGCCCTTCTGCCCGCCGGTCATCACGCCGCCCACGTAGGACAGTGCCAGGCCGAGGAAGATGGCGATGGCCGAGCCGTGCAGGCGGCCGCGCGTCAGCTTGTCGGAGAGCCAGTAGGACAGCCACATGGTCACGCCGATGACGGCGAAGCCGCTGATCAGGCCGTAGCCGCCGATCACTTTCATCATGGATTCGTACATGGCGGTCACCGTTGCACAGGCTTCAGGGCGTCAGCGGCGGGCGCCGCGTCGGGCTTCTTTTGGCCGAGGCGGTCCAGCACCGGGACCATGGCGAAGCCGAGGGCCACCGCCGCGACACCGGCGAGGATGGCCATGGGGCCGCCGGACAGCGCGCCGAGCACGTTCTGCTGGGCGGCCATGGCGACCACGATGGGGATGTAGATGGCGCTCCAGAATTCCACGCCCTGCTCGCTCTTGGCGCCCATCAGGCCGCGCTTGTGCAGGGAGCTGCCGATGAAGATGAGCAGCAGCATGGCGATGCCCACGCCACCGACGTTGGCGGGTACGCCCAGGAGCTTGCCCAGGAGTTCGCCGATGAACAGGCCGACAAGGGTGCACAGGGCCAGGAAGGCCACACCGTAGATGATCATTGTTGTTGTCCTCGCATTGGGTCGAAGTTGCTTGTTGTTGTCCTTCGAAGCGCACGGCGGTTATCGGGTCCGGCTCACCTCCCGACGCAGCAGGGCGTCCAGCGTATCGCGGCGGGCGCCCTGGAAGGCGATCACCGTGCCTGGGTCGAAGATGCGCCGCGCCAGGCCGCTGAGCACGGCACCGGGGGGCAGTTCGATGTGCAGGCGCACGCCGCGCTCATAGGCGTTGCGCAGGGTGCCGTGCCAGTCGACGACGCGGCACATGTTGAAGGCGAGGTCGTCGCGCAGGCGCTCGGGGTCGTGGATCGGCCGCGCGGTGGTGCCGCTGAGGTAGCCGATCACCGGGCGGTGCATCCGTACGTCGGCGAAAGCGCTGGCCAGCTCGCGGGCCGGCGCCTCCAGCAGCGGGCAATGGGACGGCACGCTGACCGCCAGGCGCTTCGCCAGGCCGGCCCCCAGGGCGCGGGCCCGCTCGGCGACGGTGGCCATGGCCGCATCGCTGCCGGCGATCACCTGCTGGTTGTCGGCGTTGATGTTGGCCAGGAACACCGGGCCTTCGGCCTCCGCGAGCAGCCGTTCCAGGGTGCCGAGGTCGAGCCCGCCGATGGCGGTCATGCCGTAGCCCTGTGGATAAGCCCGCTGCATCAGCTCGCCACGCAGGGCCACCAGGCGCAGGGCATCGGCGAAATCCAGGGCGCCGGCGACCACCGCCGCCCCGTAGGCGCCGATGGACAGGCCGGCCACATGCTCCGGCGCCGGGCTCTCCTGCAACAGCAGGCGCGCGCAGGCGACCCCGGTGACCAGCAGGCACAGCTGCACGGCGCGGGTGCCTTGCAGCGCTTCGGCCGAGTCCAGCGCCAGCACGTCCTCGCCCAGCGCCGCGCTGGCCTCGTCCAGGCTGGCGCGTGCCTCGGGCGGCAGCTGGTGGAGCATGCCCACCTGCTGCGCACCCTGGCCGGGGAAGGCGAACAGGCTGCTCACGCCGCGTGCTCCAGGGCCTGCCAGGGGTTATCCACAAGACGCGCACCTTCGGCGCACTTGAGCAGCACGCGGCGGGAATCGCCGGCCCACTCGCGCAGGGCGATGGCGCCGGAGGGGGTTTCCAGCTGCAGGTCGATGCGGCAGCGGGTGCGTTCGAGCAGCGCCAGCAGCTCGCGGGCACGCGGGCGCTCGAAGGGCCCGGAGGTGCGCAGCAGCAGGTCGAGATCGCTCCCGGCATGCAGCACCGGCACGCCCGTGGCCAATTCGAAACCGACGCTCCCGGTGGGGCCCCAGGGCAGGCCCGTGGCCTCCAGCAGCGGCGCGACCTCGACCAGCGCGCGCAGCGCCGGCCAATGCCCGGCGGTGCGCGGACGCAACTGGTGCGGGCTGATGCCGCGCTGGATGGCGGCAAGCGGCATCAGCGTGGCGAGGCGCTGCTCGCGGCTGGCGCCGCGGATGCCCACGGCAACCAGGCCCGGCTCGCAAAGGGCGCGCCGCACCACCACCGGCTGGCCGGCGGCGAGCGCCTGCCGAGCCCAGCTCGGGGCATCGGCGGGGAGCTGTTCCGGGGCGAGGCCCCAGAGCAGGTCGTGCGGGTGTGGCGGGTTGTCCATCAGCATCTCCAGATCACCAGCAGGTGGGCGCCACGCGCCGCGCGGCCCGACGATTCACGGCTCGGCTCTTCACGACCGGCCTTGCCACTGCGCCCGCAGCATCTCGCGCACCCGCGAAGACGCCGCGCGGTTCTCCGCCCCCAGGCGGCCACGCAGGTCGGTGCCGGTGCCGATATCCGCCACCGCCCGCACCAGGCAGTCCCGCACCCGCTCCAGGTCGGCGGCACCGGGCTGCTCGACGTTATCCACAGCCAGGCGCTCCCAGAGCAGGCCGAGGGAGGCGTAGTTGCCCAGGTCGTAGGCCATGGGCGGGATGGTCGCGGCGAGGGCTTCCAACTCGTCGACGCTGCGCAGGGTGATGCGCGCGGCGGCGGCCTTGCCCATGGCGTGGACCATCACCCCGGCGTCGTCCAGGGCGATCAGCCGCTGGGCCTGGTAGCCGTGGGCGAGGAAGGCACCGGACATGGCCTTGCCCACCAGCAGGCCGATCACCGGGTGCCCGGCGAGGCGGGCACGGGCGTAGGCATCCACCGCGCCGGCCAGGGCCTGGTGTATCCCTAAGGCCTCCTCGCGGCGGCCGTAGGCCTGGCTGGGTACGTCCACCACGGCCACCAGCACGCGCTTGTCGGCACGCCCGGCATCGGCCTGGATGGCGTCATCCACGGCCTTGGCCAGGCCCCAGCCTTCCAGCAGGCCCACCTCGCCGTTGCGGGCGCGGGGGAAGGGGTTGGCGGCGTCGGGCACCACGGCGATGAAGCGGGCGGCGCGGCTGCCCACCTCGCCGTCGATGACCTTCACCGAAGCCGGATGGCCGGCCTGCTCATCGGTGCCGGCGAGGGCGTGCAACCAGTTCGATCCACGGCTCATGGCTGTTCTCCGGCGTAGAGGGCGCGCACGGCGGCGGCGTCCAGGTGTACGCAGTCATCGCCCAGGCGTGCCAGGCGTTCGAGGAACCAGGCGTGGCGGCGGCTGCGGGGCTGCGCCTGTTCAGGGCCGGCGAGCAGCGCGCGCACGGCCTCGCGGATGGCGTCGATGTCGTCGGCGACATAGCCATCCACCAAGTGGCTGGCCATGCGCTGTTCACCCCCGGTGAGGCTCCAGATGAAGGGCCGGTCGCGAGAGTCGTATTCCTCGATGCCGGCTTCCTGTTCGATCACCTGCGGGCCGTTGAGGCCCAGGCGTGCCTCGCGGGTGACCAGCAGGTGGCTGCACAGCCCGGCGGCGATGGACATGCCGCCGAAGCAGCCCACCGGCCCGGCCACCAGGCCGACGACCGGCTGGTACTGGCGCAGCGCGACGATGGCGGCCTGGATCTCGGCGATGGCGGCCAGGCCCAGGTTGGCTTCCTGCAGGCGCACGCCGCCGGTTTCCAGCAGCAGCACGGCGCAGGTGGGAATGCCGTTGCGGTTGTCCTCGGCGGCCAGCTCCAGCGCGCCGGCGATCTTGGCGCCGCCGACCTCGCCCATGCTGCCGCCCTGAAAGGCGCCTTCGATGGCGGCGATCAGTGCCGGCTGGCCGTCGATGCTGCCCTTGGCCACCACCACGCCGTCGTCGGCCTGGGGGACGATGCCCTGGCGCGGCAGCCAGGGCGACATGACGCGATCGAAGGGGCCGAGCAGCTCGCGGAAGCTGCCGTCGTCCAGCAGCGCGCGGGCGCGCTGGCGGGCGCCCAGTTCGACGAAGCTGCGGGTGGCTAGCAGGCGGGCGGTATCAGTCATGGGCCACCTCCTCCAGGGCCTGCTCCAGGCGCAGGCGCACCACCCCCGGCGTGGCGCCGAAGTCGTGGATGTCGATGTTCAGGGCCGGCAGCTGCTGGCCGGCGAAGAGGCGCTGGAACAGCTGCGCCCAGCGCGGTTCGCTGCCGTTCACCGAGGTGATCACCTGGATCGCCAGGGTGCCGGCACGGCCGGGCTCCAGCAGCACTTCCAGGTCGCCGGAGCCGACGCAGCCCACCAGGGCGCGGCCCCGGGCGGGTTGCCCGGCGGGGAATTCGAAAGACAGGGTTTCCATGGTCAGCTCCCGATTCGGTCGATGAACAAACAGGCGGCGAGCAGATCGGCCGCGCCGCCCGGCGAGGCATTGAGCCCCAGCAAACAGGTTTCCAGTTCGCGCAGGCGGCGCCGTCCGGCGAGGCTGGCGCAGCCCCCGGCAGCGAGCACCGCGCGGGCGCCCCGCTGCATGGCGTCGAGCCCCTCGGGGCCGGCGCGCCAGAGCACGCAGGTGTCCTCCAGCTCGGCCATGATCGCCAGCAGCGCATCGAGCCGGGCGTTCTGCTCGCCGCTGCCCTGGGCGCGGCTGCGCTGCAACTGCGGCAGGCCGTGGAGCAGCACGCCGGGGAAGCCCAGCTGGGCTTCTTCACGCGCGCCCCGGGCGCCGTAGCGCTGGGCGACATGGCTGCCGTGGCTGTCTTGCCGGGGCGCGGCGCGGTCGTCGATCAGGGCGATGCGTGCGGCGCGGGTGGCGAGGGCGGCGGCCGCGGCCTTGCCCGGTTCCAGTGCGGCGGCGGCCACCAGCAGGCCGAGGGCCCAGATGGCGCCGCGATGGGTGTTCACCCCACCGGTGACGGCGAGCATGGCGGCCTCGCCTTCACGGCCGATGCGGCCCAGTGCCTCGCGCAGCGGCTGGCCGACCGTGCCGAGTTCGATGGCGGCTTCGGCCATGCCCTTGAAGGCCGGCCACAGCGACAGCGCCGAGGCGTGCATCAGACCCAGGTGCAGGTCGGTATGGGCGCCGCTGCCGCGCCGGTCCACCAGGGCCGGCTTGGGCGAGAGATCGGCCTCGTCGATCAGCGCGTCGACGGCCTGGTCCGCCAGCCACTCGGCCAGGGGCAGCCTGGTGCTGGGTGCGATCAGTGCGTTCATCACCAGCTCCTGAACTTGGCCGGGGGGTTGTAGAGGCCGCCGGACCACTCCACCAGCTCGGCGATGCTCTTGGCGGCGAGCAGTTCGCGGCTGGCGTCGGTGCGGCGGATGCCGAGGTCCTCGGGCAGGGCGATCAGCCCTTCGCGGCGCATGCGCTCGGTGTCCCTGGGGTCGTGGCGCAGGCCGATGGCGGTGACCCCGGCGACGGCGGCGATCATGGCGCGGCGTTCCTCATCGGAGCGCGCCTTGTACAGGTAGGCGATGCCTTCCTCGGTGAGCAGGTGGGTGACGTCGTCGCCGTAGATCATGATCGGCGCCAGGGGCATGCCGCTCTTGCGGGCCACGTCGACGGCGTCGAGGGTCTCGACGAAGGTGGGTTTGCCGCCTTCCTGGAAGGTCTCGACCATCTGCACCACCAGCTTCTTGCCGCGCGCCAGCAGGGCCTCGGGTTCGGCGCGCATATCCAGCCAGGCGGGGGTGGAATGGCGGCGGCCGCGCGGGTCGTGGCCCATGTTCGGCGCGCCGCCGAAACCGGCCAGGCGGCCCCGGGTGACGGTGGAGGAATGGCCGTCGCCGTCCACCTGCAGGGTGGCGCCGATGAACAGGTCCACGGCGTACTGCCCGGCCAGCTGGCACATCATGCGGTTGGAGCGCATGGAGCCGTCGCGGCCAGTGAAGAACACGTCCGGGCGCTGGGCGATGTAGCCCTCCATGCCCAGTTCGGTACCGAAGCAGTGCACGCTTTCCACCCAGCCGGTCTCGATGGCGGGGATCAGCGTCGGGTGCGGGTTGAGCGTCCAGTTGCGGCAGATCTTGCCTTTGAGGCCCAGGGACTCGCCGTAGGTGGGCAGGATCAGCTCGATGGCGGCGGTGTTGAAACCGATGCCGTGGTTGAGGGACTGGACGTTGTGTTTCTCGTAGATGCCGCGGATCGCCATCATCGCCATCAGCACGTGCACCGGCTTGATGTGGCGCGGGTCGCGGGTGAACAGCGGCTCGATGTAGAAGGGCTTGTCGGCCACCACCACGAAGTCCACCCAGGAGGCGGGGATGTCCACGCGCGGCAGGTCGCCGACGTCGTCCACCAGCTCGTTGACCTGGACGATGACGATGCCGTCGGAGAAGGCCGTGGGCTCCACCAGGGCCGGGGTGTCTTCGGTGCTGGGGCCGGTGTAGATGTTGCCGTGGCGGTCGGCCATGAAGCCGGCCACCAGCGCGACGTTGGGGATCAGGTCCACCAGCAGGCGCGAGTACAGCTCGATGTAGGTGTGGATGGCACCGACTTCCAGCAGGCCGTCTTCCAGCAGCTGGCTGATGCGCAGGCTCTGCGGGCCGGCGAAGGAGAAGTCCAGCTTGCGGGCGATGCCGCGCTCGAACAGGTCCAGGTGCTCGGCGCGGCTGACGCTGGGCATGATCATGTGCAGGTCGTGCAGGCGCCCGGGGTCGGCCTTGGCCAGGGAGCGGGAGAGGAAGTCCGCCTGCTTCTGGTTGTTGCCTTCGAGCACCACCCGGTCGCCGGGGGCGATCAGGGCCTCCAGCGCGGCGACGATGCGCTCGCTGGGCAGCACCACGCCGTCGGCGAGGGATCGCACCTGGTCGAGGCGACGCTGCTTTTCCGCACGCCGACGCGACCATTGCGGCGGTGGGGAGATTGTCGTTGTCATTGGAGGCTCCACGGGTTCCGCTGTCGTGGAGCGAACCTTAGGAGCGCGACCGGCTGGTCATCAATCAAGCCCGGCGGCGGATCGTTACGGCCAGGTTAACGATCCGCTGCGGTGGGGGGCCGGATGTAGGGTGGACCCCGCTCCACCGGTCCACCATGCGGAGTTGGGCATGACTCCGCTGGTGGACGGGAAAAGCGACGTCCACTCTACGCAGGCCTTCGAGATCGCCGTGTTGGGCCGGCAGTCAGAACGCCCTATCCAGGTCGATCACCAGGGCGCGGTAGCCGACGCTGCCGGGCTGGCGGCTGTGGACCCTGAGCTCCACCTGCACCTCCTGGGTGCCGTATTTCACCTCGTTGAGCACGCTGGTGGTGAGCTTCTCCGGGGTCAGGTAACCCACCGAGGCGGAGTAGATGAACTGGGTGTCGCGGTCGGCGCGGTATTCCACCACCGAGGTGATGGGGCTGTACCACGCGTCCCCGCGTTCCTTGCCGTATTCCCACACCTGCTCGACGGTGCCCCGGGCTTCGTCGATGCGGTACTCCACCGCGCGGCTGTAGTTGCCGGCGAGCCGGGTGGGGGCGAAGTTTCGGCCCCAGCCGTTATCGAACACGGTCAGCGTGCCGCGCCCGCTGAGCCAGGCGGTGTGCTGGGTCCAGGACCAGTCGAAGCCCTCGGCGTAGACGCCGTCCTGCTCCGCCAGCGCCTGGCCCTGGGCGTCCACCGGGGTCAGCACCTTGGCGCGCAGGCGCTCGGGCCAGCCCTTGGGCGAGGCGAGGATCCACTTCACCTGCTTGTCGCGGCCGATCTTCACCACACCCTGGTGGCGGGCCGAGATGATGAGGCTGTCGTCGCTGGGGTCGTAGTCGATGGCGTTGACGTGGGCCCAGTTGCGCCCGGTGCCGACGCCGGGGGTGTCGCCGAAGGGCAGGTCGCCTTCGAGCAGTTCGTTGGCGGCGGTGTCGTCCTGCTTCTCCACGCCGGCGGGCAGCTGGAGGGCGGCCTTGCCGAGGGTCTCCAGCAGCTCGCCGCGATAGGGGTCGAGGATCTGGTTGAGGTCCCAGAACTCCAGCACGTCGCCGGCCTCGCTGACTTCGATGATGTGGTCGCGGATGGAGCGCACGCGCTTGCCGTCGGGGCGGCGGTAGTCGCTGGTGCCGACCCGCAGCAGGTAGGTGCCGTGGGGCGTCTCGCGGATCTCGTGGGAGAAGTCGGCGAACTTGTCCGGCAGGTTGCGTTGCCAGATGCGCCGGCCCAGCAGGTCGTACTTGGAGTAGGTCTGGCCCTGGCCCCAGATCAGCTTGCCGTCGCGGGTCTGCTGGAAGCCCATGGTGCCGCCCAGGCCGTCGCGGCGGTTGGAGTCGTGGATGCGTTCGATGTCCAGGTACCAGCGCACGTCGCCATTGCTGTCGGCGATCCAGTTGTTGCCCACCTGGTCCCATTCGGCGGCGCCGCCCAGGGCGTTCCACTTGAAGGCACGGCCGCCGGGGATCTCGCCCAGCAGGTGGTTGAACAGGTACAGACGCTGCTCGAAGCCGGGCGCGACCTTCACCGGCTCCACCTCCGGCAGCGCGGCGGTCTGGCTGGCCACCACCGGCAGGCGCACCGCCGGGGCATACACCTGGTAATGCTCGACGATGCGCTCGCCATCGAGCTTGTAGGTCACCTCCACCTGGTTGACGTGGTCGGGGTAGAGGCCGAACACCGGGATGCCGCCGTGGGTCCAGAGCGCGCTGTCGGAGACCTCGTAGGCC
The DNA here is from genome assembly GCF_012767755.2 of Pseudomonas tohonis. Taxonomy (NCBI): domain Bacteria; kingdom Pseudomonadati; phylum Pseudomonadota; class Gammaproteobacteria; order Pseudomonadales; family Pseudomonadaceae; genus Pseudomonas; species Pseudomonas tohonis. The sequence goes on along the minus strand of NZ_AP023189.1, from coordinate 6,418,114 downwards.
AGGGTCACGCCGCGTTCGCCACGGCCCAGCACGCGGACATGGGCGGCGCTGATGGCGCGCCCGCCATCGCGGATCACGGCGGTCAGCGGCGCCAGCTGGTAGGGGTTGACCACCACGTCGCCCAGCAGGCGGGTGTCGGGGGTGGGTACGCGGGCGGTGATGCAGGCGCCTTCGGGCAGTTCGGGGGTTTCGGTCTTGGCATTCATGGCCTGTGTCCTTCGAGAAGCCCCGCGAGCGGATTCGCTCCCACGGGGCGGGGGTGATCAGGGGTGGGTGGAGACGCGGAACTGCTCCAGGGCCGGCGGGGTGACCGCCTGCTCGGAGCGCGGGGTGCCTTCCGGGACCCAGTCGTAGGGCACCGGCAGCGCGCGGTAGAGCCAGTTGCTGCGGGCGTTGCCCAGGGGCGCCTTGCCGAAGTAGGGGCTGACGTATTCCCAGACGATCTCGCCCTTGGCGGTGACCTGGAACACCCGGCCGAACTTGCCTTCGTCGATCAGGGTGTTGCCGTTGGGCAGGCGCCGCGCGCTGCTGATGAAGGCGCTGAAGAAGGCCCAGCCCGGCTGGCCGCTGTCGGCGGCGCTGTACTGCCAGACGATCTCGCCCTTCACCGGGTCGATCTCCAGCACCCGCGAGCCGCCCAGCAGGCTCAGCGGCACGCGCGGGTAGCCGGCCTCGCCCTGGTTGTCGAACACCAGCAGGTTGCCGGCACCGGGCAGGCCGGCGGGGATGATGTGGGCATCGTGCTGGCCGGAGAACTGGTCCACCGGGCGCGGCACCTGGGCCGGCGCGTAGGGGTTGAGCCTGGGCAGGTTGGGCCCCAGGCGCCAGGCCACCTTGCCGGTCTGGCGGTCGATGATGGCGATGAAGTTGGCCTCGCGGGAATCGAACAGCAGGTTGTCCGGGTGGAAGCGCTTGTCGCCGCCGTCGAACCATTTGTTCGGGCCCACCGGGCCGAGGTTGTTGATGTGCAGCACGTCGGGGTTCTTGCTGGCGCGCACCAGCTTGAGCTGCTCGGCGGTGAAGCCGAACTCCTCCAGGTGCTCGGAGGCGGTCCAGCTCCAGGCCACCTTGCCGGCGGGGGTGACCTCGTAGATCACGTCGTCGATCACCTGGGGCACCTCGAAGCCCTTCACCGGGTGCAGCCGGTTGGCCAGCACCAGGGTGTTGCCGTTGGCCAGCCGGCGCTGGTCATGGTGCTGCTGGGCGGCGCCGCCCGGGGCCTTGTCGCCCCATTGCCAGACCACCTTGCCGTCCCAGTCCAGCTCACCCACCACCTTGTTGCGCAGGCCGTTGCCGGCGGAGGCCAGCTTGCTCGGCTCCTTGACCTCTTCGAGCTGCACGAACAGGTGGCCGCGCTTGCCGCCGTTGAGCGCCGGGTCGATCAGTGCGGCGGGGAAGCCGGCGTTTTCCCAGCGCCGCACCTCGTTGCCGTTCATGTCGATGAGGTGGGTCTGCTTGTCCGGCGCGCTGAAGATCACGTAGCCGTTCCAGGCCCGCGCCGGGTCGTAGATCGTCACCCCGGTGGGGTAGACGCTGGGGGCCGCGACGGCCTGGCCGGCGACCAGGGCGGCGGCGAGGCCGAGTGCGTTGAGTTTCATGTTTCTTTCCTTGTGGGTAAGGGGCTCGCGTAGCCCCGCTGACTCAGAAGTCGTAGCGGGCGGTGGCGCCGAGGGTCCGTGGCGTTCCGAGGACACCGGCATAGCCGCCGTTGGCGGAGTTCCACAGGCTGGTGAAGTAGGTCTTGTCACCGGCGTTCTTCAGCCACAGGGAGAGGTCGAGCACGCTGTCTCCCTGGTCCAGGCGCACGCCGCCGGAGAGGTTGACCACCGCGTAGCTGGGGATCTGCCCGTACTCGGAGTCGTCGATGGTGCCGACGGCTTTCGAGCGGAAGGCGTAGCTGGCGGTGACGTAGGGCTCGATGCGGTCCTGCAGCTGCCAGCGGTACTCGCCGTTGAGGTTGGCGATGTACTTGGAAGCGCCTACCACCTGGTGCCCGGAGAGGTCGCAGGAGGCCGGCGCGCCCGGGGCGAAGCCCACTTCCGGCGCGCAGGGTGCGTCCTTGTAGGCGAGGTAGCGCACGTCATTCCACGAGCCGTTGGCGTTGAGCGTCAGGCCGCGCACCGGTTGCCAGGTGGTCTCCACTTCCAGGCCGCGCGAGCGCACCGAGCCGGCGTTGGTCAGGTAGGAGGTGCGCGTGCCTTCGTCGTAGGCGTTGGCCTGGTAGCCGTGGACCTCGGTCCAGAACAGGTTGGCGTTGAGCAGCAGGGTGCGGTCCAGCAGCGTGCTCTTGAAGCCGATCTCGGCGTTGTTGGCGCGCTCGGTGCCCACCAGCAGGGAGTCGGCGCCGGCAGTGGGGGCGCTGGCCACGGTGAGGTTGATGCCGCCGGATTTCTCGCCGTGGGACAGCGAGGCGTAGCCGAGCAGGTCGGGGTTGATCTGGTAGCTCAGGGCGAGCAGGCCGGAGGGGCTGAAGCTGTGCTGGCTGAGGTCGCCCGAGTCGTAGGCCCCGACCCGGCCCCGGCGCGCGGTGGCCGCCGCGCCGCTGACTGCCGCGCCGCCGGTGGGGGCGAAGCGCTCGACCCAGGCGTCCTTCTCCTCGTAGGTGCCCCGGATGCCGGCGGTGAAGTCCAGGCGCTCGGTGAGGTGCCAGGTGGCCTGGGCGAACAGCGCGTAGCTGTCGGTGTCGATGTGGCCGTCGCCCTGGGTGGTGACATTGGCCAGGGCGCCGGCGGGCGTGCCGTTCCAGATGTCGGCCTGGGGCCCGTAGTAGGTGAAGGCGTGGTTATCCAGGTCCTGCTTGAAGTAGTAGGCGCCCAGCACGTAGTCGAAGGCGTCGCCCTTGGGCGAGGCCAGGCGGATTTCCTGGGAGTACTGCTTGTCGCGCACCGAGACGCCGGCGTTGATCGCCGCCGATACGTTGAGGCCGTCGTCGTTGCGCGGGGTGAAGTCCCACCAGCGGTAGGCGCTGATGGAGGTGAGGGTGAAGTCGTTGGGCAGGGTCCAGTTGGCCTCCACCGAGGTGCCGCCCTGGAACACCGTCACCTGCTGGTCGGAGTCGAAGTTGACCTTGCGGTCCTTGCCCGAGACGAGGGTGGCGCCGGCTGCGGCGGCGCGCTGCTCGTAACGGTTGACGCCGTTGATGGTGGGGCCGGTGCTGTACAGGCTGAGGATGCCGTTGTTGGAGTCCTCCTCGTTGTACTCGCCGATCCAGCGCAGGTTGAAGGTTTCACTCGGCTCGAACAGCAGCTGGCCACGGAAGCCCTGGCGCTTGCCGCCGTTGAGGTCGTCGCCGTTGTAGAGGTTCTTCACGTAGCCGTCGTCTTCGGTGCGGTAGGCCGACAGGCGCCCGGCGAGGGTCTCGGTGAGGCCGCCGGAGACGCTGCCCTGGGTCTGCCAGTAGCCGTCCTCGCCCACCGAGCTCTGGAGGCTGCGCTCGGTGGTGAAGGTGGGTTTGCGCGAGGTGATGTTGAGCACGCCGGCGGTGGTGTTCTTGCCGAACAGGGTGCCCTGGGGCCCGCGCAGGACCTCCAGCTGCTCCACGTCCAGCAGGTCGAACACCGCCATCCCCGGGCGGCCCAGGTAGACGTTGTCGAGGTAGACGCCGACGCTGCCTTCGAGGCCGTCGCTGGCCGGGTTGTTGCCCAGGCCACGGATGGAGATGCTCGACTGGCGGGCGTGGACGTAGGCGACGTTGGTGCTGGGAACCAGTTGCTGCAGGTCCTGCACGCGGTAGATGCGCTGGGTCTCCAGGGTCTCGGCGCCGAGCACGCTGATGGGCGTGGGCACGCTCTGGGCGCTTTCCTCGCGGCGGCGGGCATTGACGGTGACGGTGCCGAGGCGCTTTTCCTCGCTGGCGGCGGGCTTCTGCGCGCCGGTCGCCGCGGGGGTGTCGTTGCCGGCGGTTTCGGCCTGGGCAAGGCCAGCGGCGGCCAGCAGCACGGCGAGCGCCAGCGGTTTGAAGGACGGTGAAGGGCCGTTCGCGATGGCGAGGCGGCGCGGGATGACGCGATTCATGCACATGCTCCTGTGGGGGTCAGCCGAGCGAGCACTTCCGTATGGCGGAACCGAATCGCGGTGGCGAATCACTTATTCATCAATTGCATATCAATAGTTTTATTTCGTTTTTTGAGGAATAAGAGATTGCCTTTATAAGGAGCGGGGGCCGCCTGCGGCAATTGCAATCCACCGAATCTTTTCATGTAGAAAATGCATATCGACCTGCGCCAGCTCCGCCACTTCGTGGCCCTCGCCGAACACCGCAGCTTCGTCGCCGCCGCGGCGGCGGTGAACCTTTCGCAGTCGGCCTTCAGCCGCAGCATCCAGGCCCTGGAACACAGTGCCGGCTGCCGCCTGGTGGACCGCGCGAGCAAGGAGCTGCACCCCACCCGGCAGGGCCTGCTGGTGCTGGAGCATGCGCGGCGCCTGGTGCACGGCGCGCACAACCTGGCCAACGAGATCGGCCAGTTCAACGGCCTGCAGTCGGGGACGGTGCGCTTCGGCAGCGGGCCGGCGCCGGCGGCGCAGCTGATCCCTCGCGCGGTGGGAAGCTTCATCGGCGAATTCCCGCAGGTGCGGGTGCAATTCCAGGTGGACGCCTGGCAGGACCTGAACCGGCGCCTGGTCAGCGAGGAGATCGAGTTCTTCGTCGCCGACACCCGCCGCTTCGAGGCGGACCCGGACTACCGGGTGCACAAGCTCAAGCCGCAGAAGTGGCACTTCTGCTGCCGCGCCGGCCATCCGCTGGCGCAGCGGGAGGCGGTGCGCACGGCGGACATCTTCACCTACCCGCTGGCCACCACCTTCCGCCCCCCGAACATCCGCAAGGTGCTGGTGGACTACAGCGGTCGCCAGGACTTCACCCCCAACGTCGAATGCGAACACGGCTACGCGCTGCTCAACGTGGTGCTCAACTCCGACGCCATCGGCATCGCCGGCCAGAGCAACCTCGCGCCCTTCCTCCGCGAGGGCGCCCTGGTGGCGTTGCAGCCGGTGGACCTGCCGGCCGACCTGGAGGAGTGCTACACCCGCTACGGCGTGGTCAGCCGCGTCGGCTACAGCCTCTCGCCCCTGGCCCAGGCCATGGTCCGCCACATCACCGAGGCGGACGAGGCCACCCCAGCCGGGCTCGCGGGCCTGGAGGCAGACCGATTCGGGGTCTGACCGCAACGGGGGCATGGCGCAAGCGTCATGGGCCTCTTCGTGGGAGCGGATTCATCCGCGAAGTGACCGATGCCGCTGCGTTGGGCCTCGCTGCGCTCGGCGCCAACCTACGGTCATGCGCCGAGCCCGGAGCGATGCCGGATGTAGGGTGGACCCCGCTTCACCGGTCCACCATGCGGAGTGGACCGGTACTCAGAACTCCAGGGTGCTGGAGAGCTGCACCAGGCGCGGGTCGCCGATGGAGACGTTGAAGTTGTTCACCGAGGAGCTGTAGTAGGTCTTGTCGAAGAGGTTCTTCACGTTGAGCTGGAGCTTGAGGCGCTTGTCGTTGCCCAGGGGCGTTTCGTAGCTGGCGAAGGCGTCGGCGACGGTGTAGTGCGGCAGCTCGAAGGTGTTCTCGGCATCCCCCTCGCGGTCGCCGACGTAACGGCCACCCAGGCCGGCACGCAGGCGGTCGCCGTCGAACAGGGGGCCGAAGTCGTAGACGGCCGAGAGCGAGGCGGTGTGACGGGCGACGTTCTGCAACGCGTTGCCCTTGAGCGTGGGGTCGCGGGTCACTTCGGCGTCGGTGAAGGCGTAGGTGCCGATCAGGCTGAGGTTGTCGGTCAGTTGCCCGGTCACATCCAGTTCGATGCCCCGTGAGCGCACTTCACCGGCCCCGCTGGCGACGGTGTCGACCTGCCCGTTGATCGTCACGTTCTGGGTCACCAGGACGTTCTCCTTGACGATGTCGAACAGCGCCAGGGTGCCGGTGATGCGGCCGGGCATGTCCAGCTTGGCGCCGAGCTCCCAGCTCTTGCCCTCCTCCGGGGCGATACCGTTGATGGACGCGGTGCCGGTCAGCGGCGCAATGGTGGAGTTGGGCTTGAACGACTCGGTGTAGCCGCCGTAGAGGGACAGCTCGTCGGTCATCTTGTAGACCAGGCCGACCCGGGGCACCCAGAGCTGGCCGTCGATGTCGGTGTTCCTCTTGAACGGGCGGCCCCGGCCGGCGAGCTGGTCGTAGAGCTGGTAGCGGGCCCCGGCGATGAAGATCCACTGCTCGTTGAGGTGCACCGAGTCCTGTAAGAAGGCGGACTGGCTGACCACGCGGTCGGTCTGGTCGCTGTCGCCGGCGGCCACCGTGGTGGGCACCGGCACCTGGCCATAGACCGGATTCCAGGGGTTGAAGCTGACGGTGGTGGTCTGGCGGATCAGGTCCTCGCGGAAGAACTTGCGGTACTCGTGGTCCACGCCCATCAGCAGGTCGTGCTGCATGCCGCCCAGCTGCACCTGGCCGTCCAGGTCGAAGGTGGCGAAGTGCTCGGTGCTCACCGCGCCCCGGGTGCCGTCCAGACGGCGCCGCAGCGTGCCGTTGGGGTTCTGGCTCTGCACCCGCGCCTGGTAGTCGTCGTAGGTGTCGCGGTTGTAGCTGTAGGCGAAGTGGGCCTTCCAATCTTCGCTGAGCTGGTGCGAGAGGTCGAAGATGGTCAGGTCCGACCGGCCCTCGGTGACGTTGTAGGGCTCGTCCAGGCGGCGCTCGGCGGGCACTGCCAGGGGCTTGCCGTTGAGGAAGATGGTGCCGCGGTCGAAGGGGGTGCTGTACTCGCGGTGCTCGAAGCTGAGGTTCACCGTGGTGTCTTCGCCGTACCAGGCGAAGGAGGGGGCGAAGGTCTTGTCGCGGCTGTGGCCGAAGTTGCGCCAGTAGTCGGCGTCGTCGTAGTCGGCGATCACCCGGTAGGCCAGGCCGGAATCCCCCAGGGGGCCGGTCACGTCGAGGGTGCCGCCGCTGCCGTCCTTGCCGTCGCCGTAGGTGGAGGCGCGGCCGGTGATGGCGCGGTAGGCCTGCAGCTGCGGCTTCTTGCTGATGACGTTGATCACCCCGCCCGGGTCGAGGATGCCGTAGAGCATCGAGGACGGGCCCTTGAGCACTTCCACGCGCTCGGCGGTGGCGGTGAAGTTACGGCCCTGGATGGTGCGCATGCCGTCGCGCAGGATCGAGCCGTCGCGGTTGTCGCCGAAGCCGCGCTTCATCACCGCGTCCAGGGTGCTGCCGAGGGTGTTGGCCTGGGTGATGCCGCTGACGTTGGCCAGGGCGTCGTCGAGGTTCTGTGGCTGCTGGTCGAGCAGCGCCTGCTGGGGCACCACGGCCACTGCCTGGGGAATGTCCAGCAGCGGGGTTTCCGAGCGCATCAGGCGCGTGGTGGGCGGAGGCTGGTAGCTGCCGTCGGCCAGCTGGCGGGAGTTGATGTTCACCGCGTCGAGGTTCAGTGCGCCGTCATCGCTGCGGGGCACCAGGGTCAGGGTGCCGGCGTTGACCTGTGCATAACTCAGCCCGCTGCCCGCCAGCAGTCGTGCCAGGGCCTGCTCGGCACTCATGCGGCCGTTCACCGCCGGGGCCTGGACCTGGTAGGCGGCGTCCTCGGTGTAGACCAGCGCCAGTCCGGTGGCCCGGGTGAAGGCGGCCAGGGCCTGGGGCAGTGGCTGCGCGGCGATGGCGAACTCGTGCACGCTGGCCAGCGCGGTGGCGGGGGCCTCGGCATCGGCGGCCATCGCCTGCGGCAGCACGCCGGCAGGGCCGAGGGCGAGCAGCGCCGAAACCAGACCGAGGCGCTTGAACGCGCCACCCTGCAACCGCGATGTCCTGTACTTCATGGGTGTGACCTGCCCCTGGCTGATGGATTTCTTTGCGAATAAATCGCATTCCACCTCCTACACGGACGTCGTAGGCCGATACCTCACCTGAAAATGAAAAATATTTTCAAAACGGTGTGGGGCGGCTTCTAACCTTATTCGATATCGGTATTTCCGCCGCGCTGGTTATGCTCGCTATCCTCGCGCCATAACTTGTTATAACAAGTAAGGATCACGAGCGAGCGACGACATGGCCGAACTGCTTCCCCTCTCCCCGGTGCCCCTCTACAGCCAGCTCAAGGAGCTGCTGCGCGGGCGCATCCTCGATGGCACCTATCCCCCCCACAGCCGCATGCCCTCGGAGGCGGAGCTGGGCAAGGCCTTCGACGTCAGCCGCATCACCGTGCGCCAGGCGCTGGGCGACCTGCAGAAGGAAGGGCTGATCTTCAAGATCCACGGCAAGGGCACCTTCGTCGCCAAGCCCAAGGCCTTCCAGAACGTCTCCACCCTGCAGGGCCTGGCCGAGTCGATGACGCAGATGGGCTACGAGGTGCTCAACCGCCTGCGCAGTTTCAAGCAGGTGCCGGCCAGCGCACTGGTGGCCGAGCGGCTGCAGGTGGAGGAGGGCAGCCCGGTGATCGAGATCAAGCGCGTGCGCCTGATCAACCGCGAGCCGGTGTCCCTGGAGCTCACCTGGCTGCCCCTGGCGGTCGGCGAGAAGCTGGAGAAGGCCGACCTCGTCACCCGCGACATCTTCCTCATCCTCGAGAACGACTGCGGCATCCCCCTGGGCCACGCTGACCTCGCCATCGACGCCGTGCTCGCCGACAGCGACCTGACCCAGGCGCTGGAGGTGGAAGAGGGCTCGCCGATCATGCGCATCGAGCGCCTGACCCACACCGCCGACGGCGCGCCGCTGGACTTCGAGCACCTCTACTACCGCGGCGATGCCTTCCAGTACCGCCTGCGCATCGACCGCCAGAAGGGAGCACCGGCATGAACACCCTGGAGCAGGAATACGACATCGTCGTCATCGGCGGCGGCACCGCCGGGCCCATGGCCGCGATCAAGGCCAAGGAGAAGAACCGCGAACTGCGCGTGCTGCTGGTGGACAAGGCCAACGTCAAGCGCAGCGGCGCCATCAGCATGGGCATGGACGGGCTGAACAACGCCATCATCCCCGGCCACGCGACGCCCGAGCAGTACACCAAGGAAATCACCGTGGCCAACGACGGCATCGTCAACCAGGCCGCCGTCTACGCCTATGCCACCCACAGCTTCGCGACCATCGAGCAGCTGGACCGCTGGGGCGTGAAGTTCGAGAAGGACGAGACCGGCGACTACGCGGTGAAGAAGGTCCACCACATGGGCGCCTACGTGCTGCCGATGCCCGAGGGCCACGACATCAAGAAGGTGCTCTACCGCCAGCTCAAGCGCGCGCGGGTGAACATCACCAATCGCCTGGTCACTACCCGCGTGCTGCTGGACGAGGAGGGCGCCGCCTGCGGCGTGCTCGGCTTCGACTGCCGCAGCGGCGACTTCCAGGTGATCCGCGCCAAGGCGGTGATCCTCGCCTGCGGGGCCGCCGGGCGCCTCGGCCTGCCGTCCTCGGGCTACCTGATGGGCACCTACGAGAACCCGACCAACGCCGGCGACGGCTACGCCATGGCCTACCACGCCGGGGCGGAGCTGGCGAACCTGGAGTGCTTCCAGATCAACCCGCTGATCAAGGACTACAACGGCCCCGCCTGTGCCTACGTCACCGGCCCGCTGGGCGGCTACACCGCCAACAACAAGGGCGAGCGCTTCATCGAGTGCGACTACTGGAGCGGGCAGATGATGTGGGAGTTCCACCAGGAACTCGAAGGTGGCAACGGCCCGGTGTTCCTCAAGCTGGACCACCTGGCCGAGGAAACCATCCAGACCATCGAGGAGATCCTCCACAGCAACGAGCGCCCCAGCCGTGGCCAGTTCCACGCCGGCCGGGGCACCGACTACCGCCAGCAGATGGTGGAGATGCACATCTCCGAGATCGGCTTCTGCTCCGGCCACTCCGCCTCGGGCGTGTGGGTCAACGAGAAGGCCGAGACCTCGGTGAAGGGCCTCTACGCCGCCGGCGACATGGCCGCCGTGCCGCACAACTACATGCTCGGCGCCTTCACCTACGGCTGGTTCGCCGGCATCAACGCGGCCGACTACGTGGCCGGGCGTGACTTCGCCGCCGTCGACCCGGCCCAGGTGGAGCGCGAGCGCGAGCGGGTCTACGCGCCGCTGCACCGCGAGCACGGGCTGCCGCCGGCCCAGGTGGAGTACAAGCTGCGGCGCATGGTCAACGACTACCTGCAGCCGCCCAAGGTGACCAGGAAGATGGAGATCGGCCTGACCCGCTTCGCCGAGATCGAGCGCGACCTCGGGCAGATGAAGGCCAACAACCCCCATGAGCTGATGCGCGCCATGGAAGTGGCGGTGATCCGCGACTGCGCCGAGATGGCCGCCCGCGCCTCGCTGTTCCGCGAGGAAAGCCGCTGGGGCCTGTACCACCATCGTGTCGACCACCCCGAGCGCAACGACGCCGAGTGGTTCTGCCATTGCCACCTGAAGAAGGGCGATGACGGCGCCATGACCAGCTTCAAGAAGCCGGTGGAGCCCTACCTGATCGCCCTGGATGCGGAAGAGCAGAGCGCCTACGACCGCCTGCGGGTGAAGACCGAGGCCGCCTGACCCGGCACTGAACCGTAGGGTGGGCTTCAGCCCACCAATGGCGCTACGCAGGGCTTTCCCGGTGGGCTGAAGCCCACCCTACATCCCAAGAACACAGAGAGCCCCAAGGCTCCAAGGACCCGTGACATGGCCTTTCAACCCCAGGAAATCTTCTTCCGCAGCAGCGCGCCGGTGACGATCGACGAGGACAAGTGCATCGCCCACAAGGGCTGCACCGTGTGCGTCGAGGTCTGCCCGATGGACCTGCTGGCCATCAACCCGGCGACCCAGAAGGCCTACATGGCCTTCGACGAATGCTGGTACTGCATGCCCTGCGAGAAGGATTGCCCGACCGGTGCGGTGAAGGTGGAGATTCCCTACCTGCTGCGTTGACCGGTTCCACCATCGAAGAACAACGACCGCCATCCGGCCCGCCGCCGGACGCCTTGCCTGCAAGACCCCTCGTTTCCCACCACCGACGATGTGGCGGAGACGACGACCCGACCAATGATTCGAGGGGAACCATGAGCCTACGTGCAACCATCGCCGGCCTCGCGCTGGCCGTCACCACCGCGTCCGCCTCCGCCGAGACCATCCGCATCGCCATCGGCACCCAGGACACCACCATCAACTGCGCCACCGGCGGCTTGCTGATCCGCGAGCTGGGCCTGCTGGAGAAGTACCTGCCCCATGACGGCAAGTACCAGGACGCCCAGTACGAGGTGGAGTGGAAGAACTTCACCAGCGGCGCGCCGCTGACCAACGAGATGGTCGCCGGCAAGCTGGACTTCGGCGCCATGGCCGACTTCCCCGGCTCCTTCAACGGTGTCGCCCACCTCGATGCCGGCAAGCGCAGCCTGTTCATCAGCGTGCTCTCGGGCAGCACCCGGGGCAGCGGCAACGGCATCGTGGTGCCGGCTGCCTCGAGCGTGCAGTCCATCGCCGAGCTCAAGGGCAGGACCATCTCCGTGCCCTTCGCCTCCACCGCCCACGGCATGCTGCTGCGCGCCATCGCCGCCCAGGGCTGGGACCCGGAGAAGGACGTGCGCATCATCGCCCAGCCGCCGGAGATCGCCGGTTCCGCCCTGCGCAGCAACCGCATCGAGGCCCACGCCGATTTCGTGCCCTTCGCCGAGCTGTTCCCCAACCGTGGCTTCGCACGGAAGATCTACGACGGCTCCCAGGCCGGGGCGCCGACCTTCCACGGCGCGCTGGTGGACGCCGCCTACGCCGAGAAGTACCCGGAAGTGGTCACCGCCTACCTGCGCGCCAGCCTGGAGGCCGACCGCCTGCTGGCCGCCGAGCCGGAGAAGTACAGCGAGCTGATCGAGAAGGTCGCCGGCATCGAGGCCGAGGTGAACTACCTGTTCCACGGCCCCCTCGGCCTGCAGACCCGCGACCTGACCTGGAAGCCGGAATACCGCCAGGCGGTGGCCACCTCCATCGACACCCTCAAGCTGCTGAAGAAGACCGACCGTGGCCTGGACACCGGCACCTTCATCGACGACCGCTTCATCCGCGCGGCCTTCCAGGCGGCCGGGCAGGACTACGACAAGGCGCTGAAGAACTACGCCCCGCTGCCGCTGGTGGCCAAGGACGCCGCCACCGGCAAGCCGATCACCGACTTCAGGCGCCTGGCGCAGATCTGGGTGCGTGGCGAAGACAAGGTGCGCCACTACGCCTCGCCGGAAGCGGCGCTGGCGGCCCTGGCCCAGCTGGAGCAGGAGGGCAAGGACATCCGCGCCATCTACGCCCAGGCCGCCGACAGCGGCATCAAGCTGCTGGCCAACCAGGCCTGGTTCGTGCGCAACGACAAGGGTGAGCTGAGTGCCTTCCTGCTCAAGGACCAGGCCGAGCGCTACGCCCGGGAGAACGGCGGCACGGCGCTGGACTTCAGCAGCGCCAACCAGAAGCAGGCCCTGGCCCAGCGCTGATGCCCTCTACGGGCCACCGAGGACCTATCTCATGACAGCTCTCTACCGCTGGCCCCTGCGCCTCGCGTCCCTGGCCGCCTGCCTGCTGTGCTGGCAGCTGGCGGCCACGGCGCGGCTCGACCTGGGGCTGATCACCTTCAGCTACGTGCCCACCCCGGGCGCGGTGCTGGAGGCCGCCTGGCAGCTGGTGCATTCCAGCAAGCTGCTGGCGCATCTCTCCAGTAGCCTGGCGCGGGTGTTCGCCGGCTACCTGGCCGCCGCCGTCCTGGGTGTGTTGCTGGGCCTGGCCATCGGCCGTTCGCGCTGGGCCGAGTACAGCCTGCTGCCGCCCCTGGAAGTGCTGCGGCCGATCCCGGCGGTGGCCTGGATCCCCCTGGCGATCCTGATGTTCCCGTCTGCGGAGCTGTCGATGGTGTTCATCACCTTCACCGGCGCGCTGTTCCCCATCCTGCTCAACACCGTGCACGGCGTCGAAGGCGTCGACCCGCGCCTGGTGGCCTCGGCGCGCAGCCTCGGGGCCGGGCGCCTGGCCATCCTGCGCGAGGTGGTCCTGCCCGGCGCGGCGCCGAGCATCGTCACCGGCCTCGCCATCGGCATGGGCACCTCGTGGTTCTGCCTGGTCACGGCCGAGATGATTTCCGGGCAGTTCGGCATCGGCTACTACACCTGGGAGTCCTACACCCTGCAGAACTACCCGGACATCGTCGTCGGCATGCTGCTGATCGGCCTGCTGGGCATGGGCAGCAGCGGCCTGGTGAAGCGCCTCGGCGGCCTGGTCACGCCCTGGTACCGCACGGGGAGGAACGCCTGATGAGCGCATTCGAGCAGGCCGTCGAACCCGGCCGCATCGAGGGGCGGCAACTGTCCATCCGCCTCGGCGAGGGGGCCCAGGCCTTCGATGCCGTGCAGGCGCTGGATTTTTCCATCGCCCCCGGCGAGTTCGTCTGCATCCTCGGCCCGTCGGGCTGCGGCAAGTCCACCCTGCTCGGCGCCCTGGCCGGCCACCTGCGGCCGCGCACCGGCACCCTGGAGGTGGATGGCCGCGCCGTGGCCGGGCCCTCGCCCGAGCGCGGCATGGTGTTCCAGCACCACACCCTGCTGCCCTGGCGCAGCGTGCTCGACAACGTCGCCTTCGGCCTGAAGATGCAGGGCATCGGCAAGGACGAGCGGCGTCGCCAGGCCGCCGAATTCCTGCGCCTGGTCGGCCTCGCCGATTTCGCCGGGCGCTGGCCGGGGCAGCTCTCCGGCGGCATGCAGCAGCGCGCCGAGATCGCCCGGGTGCTGATCAACCGCCCACGCCTGCTGCTGATGGACGAGCCCTTTGGCGCCCTCGACGCGCAGACCCGCTCGCGCATGCAGGAGCTGCTGCTGGATATCTGGACGCGCATCCGCACCACCGTGGTCTTCGTCACCCACGACATCGACGAAGCGCTGTTCCTCGCCGATCGCATCCTGGTGATGAGCCCGCGCCCCGGCCGCTTCATCGAAGACCTGCGCCTCGATTTCCCGCGCCCGCGCCGCGCCAGCCTGCTGACCAGCCCGGGCTTCACCCACCTCAAGCGCCACTGCCTGGAACTGCTGCGCCACGAGGAAGGCCGCGAACTGCCGCGCCTGACCCCGCTCGGCCTGCCTACCGACCACCCGCCCTTGCGAATCGCCCTATGACCGACCGTGAAACCACCCACCCCGACATTCTCGACCTGCTGCCGCGTCTCGCCGCCGACGACGCCGGCGTGCGGCGCATCGCCCTGATCGAACTGGCCGACCTGGAAGACCCCGAAGGCCTGCCCTGGCTCACCGACGCGCTGGTGGCCGACGCGGCCGCCGAGGTGCGCGCCGAGGCCGCGCGCCTGCTGGAGGCCTGGGAGGAGCCCGATGTGGTACAGGCCCTTTGCGCCGCCCTGGCGGACCCCGCCGAGGTGGTGCGCCTGGCCGCTGCGCAGAGCCTGAGCGAGTTGAAGAGCCTGGAGGCGGGCGAGCTGATCCTGCCCTGGGTGCGCCATGCGGACGCCTTCGTCCGTACCAGTGCCTTGCGCGCCCTGCGCGAGCTGCGCCTGGACGCCGCCGCCACGCCGGCGTTGCAGGCCCTGGAGGACGGTGATGCCGGCGTGCGCCGCGAGGCGGTGGGCATCCTCGGCTGGCTCAAGCGCAGCGATGCGCTGCCGGCCCTGGCGCGCCTGGCCAGCGATGACCCGGACACCGAAGTGCGCCGCGCCGCCACCGGCGCCCTGGGCCTGGCCAGCGACGCCAGCGTGCTGCCGGCCCTGCGCGCGGCCCTGGCCGACGAGGCCTGGCAGGTGCGCGAAGAGGCTGCCACCACCCTCGGCAAGGTGGGCCTGGACGAGGCCGGCCCGGCCCTGCTCGCCGCCCTGGACGACTGCTACTGGCAGGTCCGCCTGCGCGCCGCCCGTGCCCTCGGCCGCCTGCGCCATCGCCCGGCCGCACCGGGGCTTGCCGGGCTGCTGGTGCACGGCATCGCCAACCTGCGCAAGGAAGCCGCGCTGGCCCTGGGCGAGCTGGGTGATGCGTGGGCCTTGCCGGCCCTGCGTGCCGCGGAAGCCGATGGCGATCCGGAGGTGCGCAAGGCCGTGCGCATCGCCCTGGTCCAGCTGCAGGGTGCGGCCTGATGGACGCCCCGTCCGGCCTGCGCAATTCACGAAGCGAGGGGCGGCTGACCCTGGAATGGCACGACGGCGAGCACCAGGGCATCAGCCACGCCCGCCTGCGCGGTGCCTGCCCCTGCTCGCAGTGCAAGGCCGCACGCATCCGTGGCGCCATACCGCTGGTGGACGAGGCGGTGCGTCTCACCGCCATCCACCCACAGGGCTACGGCGTGCAGCTGGTGTTCAGCGATGGGCACGAGCGCGGGATCTATCCCTGGGAATACCTGCGGGCGTTGGCGGCATCCCCGGGCTGAAGCCCGGGCTACGGGGCCGAGAGGCGCGGGAATCGATGTCGGGGCGAATTCATTCGCCCAGCAGGCCGCAGGTCTGCCCTCCCGGGCGTGGGACCGCTGCGCGGTCCTTGGCGACTGAAGTCGCCCCTACAGGTCGGGCGGCGTTCCGCGAGCGGAGCGAACCCATGCTGTCGCCGGACACGCCCGCCCCCTCCTGCGGGACCGTTCTGCGCGATAGGGCGATGCGCAGGATCGCGAATGAATTCGCTCCCACAAAAAAAGCGCCGGGCCTGGCACCTGTGCCGTAGGAGCGAGCTCTGCTCGCGAAGCTTTGGGCGACTGAAGTCGCCCCTACAGGCCGCCCCACGGAAGCGGGGCGGGGCTCAGAAATCCACGGCGAAGTGCCAGCGGATTTCCTGTTCGGCGAGGGCGTTGAGCACCCACTCGTACTCCTGGAGGTCTTCGAGGAAGTCGGTGGAGTTGGACAGCGCGCGGGGCTCGGTGACCAGGTGGCCCTGCAGGGCGCGCACGGTCTTGAGGCCGTCCTCGGCGTTGAACCACTGCTCGTCGGGCAGGCTGTCGCCGAGGTCCGGCACGTCGCCTTCTTCGAGCAGGTCGGCGAAGTCGCCCGGGTCCTGGCTGACGAAGGCCCAGAGGGACTTCACCTTGAGCCGTTTGCACAGCTCGTCGAGTTCGACCTCGTCCACGCTGGCCACGGCTTTGCCGTTGACGAAGTCATCGATGCCCGCAAGGGGCTTTTCAGGAACTATGTAGATGGCTGCACTCATGGCTGACGGGCCCTGTCTATGTTGGCTCTCACTCCGGTTAGGCAGCCAGCATAGCGACAGTTCCCCCCGGAAAAGGGGGGAACGAACAGGTTTGCCAAGGGGTTCACACGCGTTTCAGGAACTGCGTTGCGACCCCAGCACATGACGGCAGAAGCCTACGCACACCAGGGCGAAGACCAGCAGGCCGAGCCACTGCGCGGTGCCCGAGAAGCCCGCCTCGACCAGTGCCAGCGGGGCGTCCTCGCCGGTCCCGCCGATCAGCCCGGCGAGCAGGATGCCCATCAGGCTCTCGCCGACGATCAGGCCCGAAGCGAGCAGTACCCCACGGCGGCGCGGCACTTCGGCGTAGCGCTCCGGGTCCTGCCCCGCGGCCTGGGCGCGGGCCTGCAGGCGGCCCTCGATCACCCGGCTGAGCACGGCGCCGACCACCAGGGTCATGCCGATGGTGGGCGGCAGGTAGATGCCTAGGCCCACCGCGAGCACCGGCAGGCTGGCCTTGCTGGTACGCCGCAGGATGATGTCGATGAGGATCAGCGCGACGCCGAGCACCACGCCGATGAGGATCATGTTCCAGTTCAGCGCGTTCTTGAAAATGCCGCTGGCGATGGCTGTGAGCAGGGTGGCCTGGGGCGCGGCCAGGGCCTGCTGCGGGTCCATCCCTTCGCGGGGCAGGGCGCCGGCGAAGCCGTAGGCGTTGTAGAGCAGGTCGAGCACCGGCGGGATCACCAGGGCGCCCGCCAGGCAGCCGACGATCAGCGCGACCTGCTGGCGCCAGGGCGTGGCGCCGACCAGGTAGCCGGTCTTGAGGTCCTGCAGGTTGTCGTTGGAGATGGCGGCGATGGCCAGCACCACGGCGGTGGTGAACAGCGCCAGGGCGATGGCCACCTTGCCGCCGGCCAGTTGCAGCAGGCCGGTCTCCAGGCTGCCCATGCCGAGGATCAGCAGCGAGACGAGGATCACCGCGATGATGCCGATGCCGGAGATCGGGCTGCTGGAGGAGCCCACCAGGCCGGCCATGTAGCCGCAGGCGGCGGCGATCAGGAAGCCGAAGAAGAAGGCGAACAGCACGCAGCCGGCGACCATGCCCCAGAAGCCCGGGCCGGTGAGTTCCGGCGCCGCCTCGTGGAGGAAGAAGCCGAACACGGTGAACAGCGCCAGCAGCAGGACCCCCGCCAGCGACAGGATGGCCCGCGCCGAGAGGTCGCGCTCGGTGCGCGCGGTGCTGGCCTCGGCCTTGCCGCGCACGGCCTGCAGCGAGGTCCACACGCCCTGGGCCATGGGCTTGAACAGGGTGGCCAGGGTCCAGAGCGCGGCGATGCCGATGGTGCCGGCGCCGAGGAAGCGCACCTGGGAGCTCCACATCTGGGTGGCCAGGTCGCTGATGGCATGGCCCTCGGCGGGCGTGGCGTTGATGGTGAGCAGCGGTACCGCGACCCCCCAGCAGATGAGCACGCCGATGAGGATGGCGATGCCGGCGGTGATGCCCATCAGGTAGCCGGCGCCGACCAGGGCGAAGGAGAACCCGGTGGTGAAGCGGAAGGCGGTCTGCCCGGCGGTGGCCCAGACGCTGATGCCTTCGCCGAGCACCTTGAAGCCGCTGCTGCACAGGCTGAAGGCCCCGGCCACCAGGCCGCCGCCGAGAATGTCGCGCAGGCCGGGCTCGTTCTTGTCATGGGCGGTGGGCGTGCCGTCGGCGCCCTCGTCATCGCCGCTGCCGACACGCAGGATCTCCGCTGCCGCCACGCCTTCGGGGTAGGGCAGCTCGCTCTGCACCACCATCACCCGGCGCAGGGGGATGGTGTAGAGCACGCCGAGGATGCCGCCGATGGCACAGATGGCCGCGGTCTGCCAGAAGGGGAAGCCGGCCCAGTAGCCGATCATCAGCAGGCCGGGGAGGATGAAGATGATCGAGCTCAGGGTGCCGGCCGCCGAGGCCTGGGTCTGCACCATGTTGTTCTCGAGGATGTTCGAGCCCTTGAAGTAGCGCAGCACCGCCATGGAGATCACGGCGGCGGGGATCGACGAGGCGAAGGTCAGCCCGACCTTGAGGCCGAGGTAGACGTTGGACGCGGTGAACACCAGGGTGATCAGCGCGCCGAGGACCAGCCCGCGCAGGGTCAGTTCGGGCAGGTCGAGGTGGTCGGGGATGCGGTCCGTCATGGGGCTCTCCAGGGGTATGCCGGCGCGCATTCTGCCGACAGGGGAAAGCCTAGACCAGCGGGTGCGGCCTTTGGTTGCAGGGAACGGACGTGAACGTGCAGGGATCGGCCATGGTGCGGCTGGGTGCCGAAACATGCAGGGGCGACTCGTGGGAGCGAATTCATTCGCGAAAGGAGCGCGAAGCGCTCCCGGGTGTTGCCAAGGGCAGCCTTGCAGGCTGCTTCGCGAATGAATTCGCTCCCACAGACGGTGGGCGGGAGCCCCTCAGAACGGCTTGTCGCCGAGGATGGTGGCGCGGTGCATCACGCGGCGGGCGGGGCGGTAGTCGTCGACGGCGAAGTGCTGGGTGATGCGGTTGTCCCAGAAGGCCACGTCGTTCTCCTGCCAGCGCCAGCGCAGGGTGAACTCCGGGCGGGTGGCGTGGGCGAAGAGGAAACGCAGCAGGGCGTCGCTTTCCGCCGCCGACAGCTCGTTGATGCGGGTGGTGAAGCCTTCGCTGACGAACAGCCCCTTGCGCCCGGTGACCGGGTGGGTGCGCACCACCGGGTGGCTGACCGGCGGGTGCTTGCGCTTGGCCGCTTCCAGCTTCTCGCGTTCCTCCGCCGTCAGGCTGAAGCGCTCCTCGGGGAAGGAGCGGGCCAGGTCGTGGGTGGCGGTGAGGCCTTCGAGCATCCGCTGCAGCGGCGCCGACAGCGTCTCGAAGGCGGCGCTGCTGCTGGCCCAGAGGGTGTCGCCACCCACCGGCGGCAGCAGCTTGGCGCTGAGCACGGCGCCCAGGGCCGGGGTTTCCATGAAGGTCACGTCGGTGTGCCAGAGGGCGTTGTCGCGCACGTCGGTGACGGCGGTGTCGAGCACCAGCACTTCCGGCTGCTCGGGGATGTTGGGGTAGATGGGGTGGATGTGCAGGTCGCCGAACTGGGCGGCGAAGCGTGCCTGCTGGGTGGGCTCCAGGGGCTGGGCGCGGAAGAACAGCACCTGGTGCTGGAGCAGGGCGGCCTCGATGCCATCGCGGTGTTCGGCACTCAGCGGCTCGCGCAGGTCGACGCCGCCGATGAGGGCGCCGAGGGCGGGGCTGAGGGGGGTGATGTGCAGGGGCATGACGGGCCTCGATCAGTGGTTCTGCCCGTGCCAGGGCACGAGCTTGCGTTGCAGGGTGCGCAGGCCGAGTTCCAGGGCGAAGGCGACCAGGGCGATGACCAGGATGCCGAGCACCACGACGTCGGTGACCAGGAACTGCGCGGCCGACTGGACCATGAAGCCGAGGCCCTGGGTGGCGGCCACCAGTTCGGCGGCGACCAGGGTCGACCAGCCTACGCCGAGGCCGATGCGAACGCCGGTGAGGATGTCCGGCAGGGCGCTGGGCAGGACCACGTGGCGGATCAGCTGCGCCGGGGTGGCACCGAGGGACTGCGCCGCGCGCAGGCGCGCCGGGTTGACGTTGCGCACGCCGGTGGCGGTGGCGATGGCGATGGGGGCGAAGATGGCGAGGAAGATCAGCAGCACCTTGGACAGCTCGCCGATGCCGCACCAGATGACGATCAGCGGCAGGTAGGCCAGCGGCGGGATCGGCCGGTAGAACTCGATCAGCGGGTCGAAGATGCCGTGGGCGATGCGGTTGCGGCCGATGGCGATGCCCAGCGGGATGGCGGTGAGCACGGCGGCCAGCAGGGCGGTGCCGATGCGCGCGAGGCTCGCCAGCAGGTGCGCCCAGAGGCTGGAATCCATGTAGCCCTGGGTGGCCAGCTGCCAGCCCTTGCGCAGCACCGCCTGGGGGCTGGGCAGGAACAGCGGCTCGATCAGGCCGGCGGTGGTCACCGCCCACCAGGCCAGCAGCAGGCCGAGGAGGGTCAGGCTGCTGATGGCGAAGGTGGAGAGGCGCCAGGTGCGAGGTGCGGGGGCCGCTGCCTTGTTTTCCGGCAGGGGCAGGTCGAGGCTGCTCATGCGCTTCTCCTTTGCCGTTCGGCGAAGACCTGGGCGAGGACGTGTTCGCGGGTTTCGATGAAGGCCCGGTCGGACTTGATCGCCCGTGCACTCTCGCCGGCGGCGTAGCGGCGGCCGAAGTCGAGGGTCAGGCGCTCGCTGACGCGACCGGGGTTGGGTGACAGGAGGATCAGGTCGGTGGCGAGGAACACCGCTTCCTCGATGTCGTGGGTGATCAGGAACACCGGCTTGGCGGCGCGCTGCCAGATCTGCAGCAGCAGCTCCTGCATCTGTTCGCGGGTGAAGGCGTCGAGGGCGCCGAAGGGTTCGTCCATCAGCAGCACGCGCGGGTCGGCGGCCAGGGCCCGGGCGATGCCGACGCGCTGGCGCTGGCCCCCGGAGAGTTCCCAGATCTGCCGCTTCTCGAAGCCGGCGAGGTCGACCAGGGCGAGCATCTCGCGGGCCTTGGCTTCGCGCCGCGCACGGGGCACGCCGGCCAGTTCGAGGCCGAAGGCGACGTTGCCGAGGACGTTCTGCCAGGGCAGCAGGGCGTCGTCCTGGAACACCACCCCACGCTCGGCGGAAGGGCCCTGCACGGGATGGCCGTCGAGGCTGATGCGACCGTCGCTGGGGGGCACGAAGCCGGCGATGAGGTTGAGCAGCGTGGTCTTGCCGCTGCCGGAAGGCCCCAGGGCGACCAGCAGCTGCTGTGGCCCGAGGGTGAGGGAGATGTCGGTCAGTACCGGCTCGGCCGTGCCGGGGTACTGTGCGCTGATGCGCTCCAGCTGGAGTAAGGCCATTTTCTTCGACGCTCTTCTGAATGTGTCGGATCGAGCGAGTTGGAGCGGGGCCAGTCGCAAACGACCGGGGCTGCTGCAGGTGAGCAAGCCCAGGTCGTTTTCAACGACGCCCCGCCGACGCGCAGCCGATCAGTTGGTGACGTACTTGGCGCTCACGTAGGGGGCGTAGTCCGGCAGCACCGCATCGACCTTGCCCTGCTCCTTGAGGAAGGTGGCGGTCTGGTTGATGGCCTGGGTGGTCGGTGCGCCGAGGGCGGTGACCTGGTCGGCGGCCAGCGGGAAGACGTTGCCCTGCAGCAGCAGCGGGATGTCCTCGGCCTTGGCACCGGAGAGCTTCACCACCTTGTCGATGTTGGCCTTGTCGGCCAGCCAGGCTTGCGGGTCCTTGCGGTAGTCGGCGTAGGCGTCGAGGGTCACCTTGGCGAAGGCGCGGACCGCCTCGGGGTGCTTCTCGGCGAAGTCCTTGCGCACGATCCAGGCGTCGAAGGTCGGGGCGCCGAGCTTGCCCAGCTCACCGGAGCTGATCAGCACCTTGCCGCTGGACTTGGCCACGCCGAGCGCCGGGTCCCAGACGTAGGTGGCGTCGATGTCGCCGCGCTGCCAGGCGGCGATGATGGCCGGCGGCGCGAGGTTGAGGATGGTCACCTTGCTGGGGTCGATCTTCCAGTGCTTGAGGGCGGCCAGCAGGCTGTAGTGGCCGGTGGAGACGAAGGGCACGGCGATCTTCTTGCCGACCAGGTCCTCGGGCTTGGCGATGCCGGCGCCGTTGCGGGCGACCAGAGCCTCGGCGTCGCCGATCTGGGTGGCGATGAGGAAGGTCTGGATCGGCAGCTGGCGGGTGGCCGCCGCCGCCAGGGGGCTGGAGCCGACGTAGCCGATCTGCACGTCACCGGAGGCGACGGCGGTGATGACTTCGGCGCCGCTGTCGAACTTGCGCCAGTCGATCTTGGCGTTGCTGGCCTTTTCGTAGGCGCCGTCGGCCTGGGCGACTTTCGCCGGGTCCACGGTGGTCTGGTAGGCGACGGTGAAATCCGCGGCCTGCGCGCTGATGGCCAGGCCGCCGAGGGTCAATGCCGCCAGCAGGCGACGGGGGAACAGAGAGCTGATCATGGTGGTGCTCCTAAACGGGCGACGGGCCGGTTCGGAGGCCGGGCCACGGGACGGGAATCGGGGTTTTCTCAAGGTGTCCGGTGATCCGGTGGAGCGAATCTAAATGATCTAAAAAATTCAGAATAAATACTTTTTAGTCATTAGCTTATGAGTGCTGGCTACTTGCCCCGTCCAGGCGAAGGGCCCGGCTCGCGGGCCCTAGGAGTGAGTCAGTGGGCTTCCGGGGTCCAGATGGGCAGCGCCAGGGCGTCCACCTTCTTGGGCAGCAACCCTTCGGCGAAGAAGGCGTCGGCGATCTTCTGCTGCTCCGCCAGGCTGCCTGGCTGCACGGCGCGTACCTGGTAGCTGCGGTGGGTATTGGCCTGCTCGACGATCGCCGGCGCCAGGCCACCCCATTGCGGGCCGAGGATCTCGGCCGCCTGGCGAGGATTGGCGCGCAGCCAGTCGCCGGTCTTCACCAGCTCGTCGAACACGGTCTGCAGCACCTTGGGGTTGGCCTTGGCGAAGGCGCTGCCGGTCAGGTAGTAGCGCTGGTAGTCGGCCAGGTGCGCGCCATCGCTGAGGGTACGGGTCGGCAACTGCTCGCGTGCACTGGTGAGGAAGGGCTCCCAGGTGACCCAGGCGTCGACCTTGTGGTTTTCGAAGGCGGCGCGCCCGTCGGCTGGGGTGAGGTAGGCAGGCTTGATGTCGGAGAACTTCAGCCCGGCCTTGTTCAGGGCGGCGATCAACAGGTAGTGGCTGCCGGCGGCCTTGGTCACCGCAACGGTGCGGCCCTTGAGGTCGGCGAGGCTTTTCAGCGGTGAATCCGCGTGCACCAGGATCCCCTGGGCGGAAGGTGATGGCGCTTCCTGCGCGAAATAGGTAAGTTGCGCGCCCGCCGCCTGGGCGAACACCGGCACGGTGTCGGCGACATCCGCGGAAAGGTCGACGTTACCCAGGTTGAGGGCTTCCAGCAGCGGCTGGCCGCTGGGGAATTCGTGCCAGCTGATGGCGATGTCCTGCTTGGCGAGCTCGCGCTCCAGGCCGCCCTGGGATTTGAGCAGGGTGATCAGGGTCGAGGATTTCTGGAAGCCGATGCGCAGCTGCTGGCTGGCGGCGTCCACGGGCAGGGCGGCCAACAGGCCGATGCCCAGTGCGAGGGCGAGCAGTGCGGTACGGGTGAAGGGCTTGGCCTGGGCCATGACGAACCTCTCGAAGATGCGCTTTCCGGCGATCTCGGGAGGCCGGAACGGGACCCCGCTTTCATCGCGAAGCGGGAAGTTCGTCCGGTTGTCCGGTGGCGAGAAGCTAGGTGATCTAAAAAAGGCGGGACCAATAATTTTTAATCATTAGCTTATGCGGCGAGATGAGAACGGGTTCAAAGCTCGTCCGTGATGCTTTTTATGCGATTTAGTTACAATAAAGTGACAATAAATTCTTTTTAAGCCTTAAGCGCCTTGCCCTAGATTGCCAGCCATCCGGGGCGGGGTGCTTTCGCTTGAATCGCGCTGGAAATCCATGACCCTGTGGTCATACTGCTTCGCTGTATATTTTTCTATACAGCGAGGCGTGAGCGCGCCTCACCTCTAAAACTAAAACACCAAGAAACAAGCACCATCTGGAGCACGAGCATGAACAGATCTTCCCTGGCCTTGGCCATCGCTGCCGGTGTACTGGCCCAACAGGCCGTCGCGGGCGGTTTCGTCGAGGACAGCAAGGCCACCCTCGGCCTGCGCAACTTCTATATCAACCAGGACAACCGCGAGCGCACCGATAACCCCTCCAAGCAGGAAGAGTGGGGCCAGGGCTTCCTCTTCAACTACACCTCCGGCTACACCGAGGGCACCGTGGGCTTTGGCGTCGACGCGCTGGGCCTGCTGGGCGTGCGCCTGGACTCCGGCAAGGGCACTCACTACAACAACGGCAGCGATAACTACGGCGGCATCGTGTTCCCGTCGGAAGGCGACGGCCGTGCCGTGGATGACTTCGGCAGCATCGGCGTGACCGGCAAGGTCCGCGTTTCCAAGACCGAAGGCCGTATCGGCACCCTGCAGCCCAAGCTGCCGGTCGTGACCTTCAACGACGGTCGCCTGCTGCCGCAGACCTTCGAAGGTGGCCAGGTCACCTCCAACGAGATCGACGGCCTGACCCTGGTCGGTGGCCAGCTCGAGCACGCCAAGGGCCGTAACTCCAGCGATGCCCGTGGCCTGTCCATCGGTGGCGCCAACAATGCGCAGACTGGCAAGTTCGAGAACAAGTTCTACTACGCCGGTGCCGACTACAAGGTCACCAAGGATCTGCTGGCCCAGTACTACTACGGCAACCTCGATGAGTTTTACAAACAGCATTTCCTGGGCCTGACCCATGTGCTGCCGGTTGGCCCGGGCTCCCTGAAGTCCGATCTGCGTTATTTCTACAGCACCTCCGATGGCCTGAACTCCAGCGCCGCCGGTCGTAGCCAGGGTTACCGCAGTGCCGGCAAGTGGGCCAGCAACGACCCGCTGCGCGGCGAAGTCGACAACCGCACCTGGAGCGGCTTCTTCACCTACACCCTGGGCAGCCATGCCGCCAGCCTGGGCTACCAGCAGGTGTCCGGCGACAGCGCCTTCCCCTTCCTGAACCAGGGTGACGGTGCCACCGCCTACCTGATCACCGACCGCCAGATCGGCAAGTTCCTCAGCGCCGGCGAGCGCACCTGGGTGGCCGAGTACGGTTACGACTTCACCAAGGCCGGTGTACCGGGCCTGAAGGCCGTCGCCACCTACCTGAAGGGCAGCGGCATCGATAACGCCACTGGCGGCGACCTGGGCGAGTGGGAGCGTGACTTCCGCCTGGACTACACCCTGCAGGACGGCCCGCTGAAAGGCCTGGGCCTGTCCTGGCGTAACGCCGCCTTCCGCAGCGACGTGGGTGGCACCACCCGCGACCAGGACGAAAACCGCCTGATCGTGAGCTACACCCTGACCCTGCTGTAAGCAGCGTCACCGAGCCCCGCTTCCGCCCCTGGCGGAGGCGGGGCTTTTTTATGGGCGCGATTCGGGGCAGGCGGCACATCGGCTTCGTAGGATGGGTAGAGCTGAGCGAAACCCATCATTGCGGAGTATCCGGTGACCGCATGGGTTTCGCTTCGCTCTACCCATCCTGCAAGGGCTGAAGGGGTGTTTTGAGGGGGTTGGAGATATAGCTCTTAAAGTTATAAATAAATTGTTATTTATTCTTTTTGATTTCCTTCGAGGCTGGGCATAGTGAGCGCACAGAACGACGAATCCAGTCTCAAGGAGCTGCACATGAGCATCAGACTCGGCGACATCGCCCCCGACTTCGAACAGGACTCCAGCGAAGGCCGCATCCGTTTCCACGAGTGGCTGGGCAACAGCTGGGGCGTGCTCTTCTCGCACCCCGCCGACTTCACGCCGGTGTGCACCACCGAACTGGGCCTGACCGCCAAGCTGAAGGATGAATTCGCCGCCCGTGGGGTCAAGGCCATCGCCCTGTCGGTGGACCCCGTGGATTCGCACCTGAAGTGGATCGACGACATCAACGAGACCCAGAACACCGTCGTCAACTTCCCCATCATCGCCGACGCCGACCGTGCCGTTTCCGGCCTCTACGACCTGATCCACCCGAACGCCAACGACACCCTCACCGTGCGTTCGCTGTTCATCATCGACCCCAACAAGAAGGTGCGCCTGATCATCACCTACCCGGCCAGCACCGGGCGCAACTTCAACGAGATCCTGCGGGTGATCGACTCCCTGCAGCTCACCGACAACCACAAGGTCGCCACCCCTGGTAACTGGCAGGACGGCGATGACGTGGTGATCGTGCCCTCGCTGAAAGACGAGGACGAGATCAAGCAGCGCTTCCCCCGTGGCTACAAGGCGATCCGGCCGTACCTGCGCCTGACGCCGCAGCCCAATCGCTGAGGCGTTGAGCCGGCCCCGCCTGTGCGGGGTGGCGGGGGCGGCCCTCGGCCAGCCCCCAATGAATGAAAGAGCAGGGTTCGGACCGGTGCGCCGGTCCGTTTTTTATCGAAGAGGAACAGTCCCGATGTTGGTGGTGACCCTTTCCGGCAGTCCCAGCCTGGAGTCGCGCTCGGCAGCCCTGCTGACCCGCGCCCGCCAGTGGCTGGAGCGGCATGGGGTGGAGCTGGCGGGCTTCGCGGTACGGGACTTCCCCGCCGAGGACCTGCTGCACGCACGCTTCGACAGCCCCCGCGTGCAGCACCTGATCGAGCAGGTCGGCCGCGCCGACGGGCTGCTGGTGGCGACGCCGGTGTACAAGGCGTCCTTCGCCGGTGCCCTCAAGACCCTGCTCGACCTGCTGCCCGAGCGGGCCCTGGAACACAAGGTCGTGCTGCCCATCGCCACCGGTGGCAGCAAGGCTCACATGCTGGCGGTGGATTACGCACTGCGGCCCGTTCTGACGGCCCTCAAGGCCGAGGAAGTGCTGCACGGCATCTTCGCCGACGACGGCCAGGTGGAGCACCAGAACGGCGGTGTGCAACTCGCCCCGTCCCTGGAGCAACGCCTGGACGAATCACTGGAGCAATTCCAGCGGGCCCTGGCCAGAAGGCCTCGCCCCCTGGAGCCGGATGCCCTGCGCAACGCGCGCTGGAGCATCTGAAGTACGGCAGGACACTCCCCCCCGGGGGTGACAAGAACAAGGCCTTACTCGCCCGCCAACGGGCAAGCAGGCGCAACCACTACCCAAAGCAGAGTTCGAGGAGAGCGCCATGCGCACCATCACTTTGCGTCGGAGCCTGGTCGCCCTGTTTGCAGCGGCCATCACCTTCGGCGCCATCACCCAGGCACAGGCCGAGACCTTGCGGATCGGCTACCAGAAATACGGCACCCTGGTGCTGCTCAAGGCCAAGGGCTCCCTGGAGAAGCGCCTGGCCGACCAGGGCATCGAGGTGAAGTGGACCGAGTTCCCCGGCGGCCC
Source organism: Pseudomonas tohonis (assembly GCF_012767755.2). Classification (NCBI taxonomy): domain Bacteria; kingdom Pseudomonadati; phylum Pseudomonadota; class Gammaproteobacteria; order Pseudomonadales; family Pseudomonadaceae; genus Pseudomonas; species Pseudomonas tohonis. The sequence continues at coordinate 6,391,110 of NZ_AP023189.1, read as the reverse complement.
GCAGCTGCTCGAAGGCCTCAACGTCGGCTCCATCGACTTCGGCGTCACCGGCGAGACCCCGCCGGTGTTCGCCCAGGCCGCCGGTGCCGACCTGCTCTACGTCGCCTACGAACCGCCGGCGCCCACCAGCGAGGCGATCCTCGTGCCCAAGGGCTCGTCGATCAAGTCGGTCAAGGAGCTGGCCGGCAAGAAGGTCGCCCTGAACAAGGGCTCCAACGTGCACTACCTGCTGGTCCGTGCCCTCGAAGAAGCCGGCCTGAAGTACAGCGACATCCAGCCCGTGTACCTGCCCCCGGCCGATGCCCGCGCCGCCTTCGAGCGTGGCAGCGTCGACGCCTGGGTGATCTGGGACCCCTTCCAGGCGGCCGCCGAGCAACAGCTGCAGGCCCGCACCCTGCGCAACGGCACCCAGCTTGTGGATAACCACCAGTTCTACCTGGCCACCCGGCAGTACGCGACCCAGCACCCGCAGGTGATCAGCACCCTGGTCGAGGAAGTCCGCGCCGTGGGCGAGGACTCCAAGGCCGACCCGGACAAGGTCACCGAACAGGTCGCGCCGCTGCTCGGCCTGCCCAGGGACATCACCTCCATCGCGGTGAAGCGCCAGGGCTACGGCGCCCAGTTCCTCACCCCGGAAGTGGTCACTGCGCAGCAGAAGATCGCCGACACCTTCACCGACCTGAAGCTGATCCCGAAAAAACTCAGCATCAAGGATGTGATCTGGACGCCGCCCGCCAAGGTCGCCCAGCAACAGTGATTGGCGCCTCGCCCCGCGCCAGGACGGCGCGGGGGAGGTTTCGATACCCGTAAACGAACAATCATCGCGCGGCTACGCCACGCCGGCGCGCTCACTCTGGAGTTATTGCGATGAGTCTCAACCTCTTCTGGTTCCTGCCGACCCACGGCGACGGCCACTACCTCGGCACATCCGAAGGCGCCCGCGCTGTCGACCACGGCTACCTGCAGCAGATCGCCCAGGCGGCCGACCGCCTCGGTTTCGGCGGTGTGCTGATCCCCACCGGGCGTTCCTGCGAGGACTCCTGGCTGGTCGCCGCCTCGCTGATCCCGGTGACCCAGCGCCTGAAATTCCTCGTCGCCCTGCGCCCGGGGATCATTTCGCCCACCGTCGCCGCGCGCCAGGCCGCCACCCTCGACCGCCTATCCGGCGGCCGGGCCCTGTTCAACCTGGTGACCGGGGGCGACCCGGACGAGCTGGCCGCCGACGGCCTGCACCTGAACCATGAAGAGCGTTACGAGGCTTCCGTCGAATTCACCCGTATCTGGCGCCGCGTGCTGGAGGGCGAGACCGTCGACTACGACGGCAAGCACATCCAGGTGAAGGGCGCCAAGCTGTTCTACCCGCCGCTGCAGCAACCGCGCCCGCCGCTGTACTTCGGCGGCTCCTCCGAGGCCGCCCAGGACCTGGCCGCCGAACAGGTCGAGCTGTACCTGACCTGGGGCGAGCCACCGGCCGCAGTGAAGGAGAAGATCGAACAGGTGCGCGAGAAGGCCGCCAAGCTCGGCCGCAGCGTGCGCTTCGGCATCCGCCTGCACGTGATCGTGCGCGAGACCAACGAAGAAGCCTGGGCCGCCGCCGACCGCCTGATCGCCAACCTCGACGACGAGACCATCGCCAAGGCCCAGGCGGCCTTCGCCCGCTTCGACTCGGTCGGCCAGCAACGCATGGCCGCCCTGCACAACGGCCGTCGCGACAAGCTGGAAGTCAGCCCCAACCTCTGGGCCGGCGTCGGCCTGGTGCGTGGCGGTGCGGGCACCGCGCTGGTGGGCGATGGCCCCACCGTGGCCGCGCGGGTGAAGGAATACGCCGACCTCGGCATCGACACCTTCATCTTCTCCGGCTACCCGCACCTGGAAGAGTCCTACCGCGTGGCGGAGCTGCTGTTCCCCCACTTGGACGTGGCGCGCCCGCAGGCGAGCGATGGCCTGGCCTTCGTCAGCCCCTTCGGCGAGATGGTGGCCAACGAGGCGCTGCCCGAGCGTCGCCTCAAGGTCTCGCAGAGCTGAGGACGCCGAGATGAACTTCCAGTCAATCCTCCAGCGCCTGGCGCCCTGGGCACTGCCCTTCGTGCTGCTGGCCACCTGGCAGATCGCCGTCGAGACCGGCCTGCTCTCCACCCGCATCCTCCCGGCGCCCAGCGCCGTGGTCACCGCCGGCTGGCAACTGGTGGCCAGCGGCGAGATCTGGACCCACCTGGCCATCAGCGGCTGGCGCGCCGGCATCGGCTTCGCCATCGGTGGCGGCCTCGGCCTGCTGCTGGGCTTCATCACCGGCCTGTCGAAATGGGGCGAACGCCTGCTCGACAGCTCGGTGCAGATGATCCGCAACGTGCCGCACCTGGCGTTGATCCCGCTGGTGATCCTGTGGTTCGGCATCGATGAGTCGGCGAAGATCTTCCTCGTCGCCCTCGGCACCCTGTTCCCCATCTACCTCAACACCTACCACGGCATCCGCAACGTCGACCCGGCGCTGGTGGAGATGGCGCGCAGCTACGGCCTCTCCGGCTTCGGCCTGTTCCGCCAGGTGATCCTGCCCGGCGCGCTGCCCTCGATCCTGGTGGGCGTGCGCTTCGCCCTCGGCTTCATGTGGCTGACCCTGATCGTCGCCGAGACCATCTCGGCCAGTTCCGGCATCGGCTACCTGGCGATGAACGCCCGCGAGTTCCTGCAGACCGACGTCGTGGTGCTGGCGATCCTGCTCTACGCGGTGCTCGGCAAGCTGGCCGATGTCGCCGCCCGTGGCCTCGAACGCCTGTGGCTGCGCTGGCACCCGGCCTACCAGGCCAAGGGAGGTGCGGCATGAACGCGCTTTCCACGCCCCAGCGCCTGAAGCGCGGCATCCCGCTGGCGATCCGCAGCATCGGCAAGTCCTTCGGCGAGCGCGAAGTGCTCAAGGACATCGACCTGCTGATCCCCGCCGGCCAGTTCGTCGCCGTGGTCGGTCGCAGCGGGTGCGGCAAGAGCACCCTGCTGCGCCTGCTGGCCGGGCTGGACAAGCCCACCCGTGGCGAACTGCTGGCCGGCTCGGCGCCCCTGGAAGACGCCCGCGAGGACACCCGGCTGATGTTCCAGGACGCCCGCCTGCTGCCCTGGAAACGGGTGATCGACAACGTCGGCCTCGGCCTCTCCGGCAATTGGCGGCCCAAGGCCCTGGAAGCGCTGGAGGCCGTGGGCCTGGCCGACCGCGCCCAGGAATGGCCGGCGGCGCTGTCCGGTGGCCAGAAGCAGCGCGTGGCCCTGGCCCGCGCCCTGATCCACGAACCGCGCCTGCTGCTGCTGGACGAACCGCTGGGCGCGCTGGATGCGCTGACCCGCATCGAGATGCAGCAACTGATCGAACGCCTCTGGCAGAAGCACGGCTTCACCGTGCTGCTGGTCACCCACGACGTCAGCGAGGCCGTGGCCATCGCCGACCGGGTGATCCTGATCGAAGACGGCGAGGTCGGTCTCGACCTGGCCGTGGAACTGCACCGCCCCCGCGCCCGTGGTTCGGCACGGCTGGCGGCACTGGAGGCCGAGGTGCTGGAGCGGGTGCTGTCGCAACCCGCCTCGCCCCCGGAGCCGGAACCCTTTTCACCCCTGCCCACGCAGTTGCGTTGGGCGCTTTAACCCTCAGCGGCAAGCGCAAGCCACAAGCCGCAAGGAAGAGCAGGACGCTCCGACTTGCCGCTTGGAGCTTGCAACTTGAAGCTGCTTTTCGACCCCAGGAGAAAACGCCATGACCATCAAAGCCATCAACGTCCGCAACCAGTTCAAGGGCACCATCAAGGAAATCATCGAAGGCCCGGTGCTGTCGGAAATCGACGTGCAGACCGCCGCCGGCATCGTCACTTCGGTGATCACCACCCGTTCCGTGCGCGAGCTGGAGCTGGGCATCGGCTCGGAGGTGATCGCCTTCGTGAAGTCCACCGAGGTGTCCATCGCCAAGCTGTGATGCACAGCTCTCACAACCGTGAGTTGCCTTGTGCCGACATGAAGAGCCCCCGCGCATGCGGGGGCTCGTTCGTTTGGGGGCACGTGTGGGAGCGAACGAGTTCGCGATGCGGCCCCGCAGGGCCGCCCGGCAGTATCGGGATCGCTACGCGATCCTTCGCGAATGAATTCGCTCCCACAGAGGCGTGGTTCGTAGATACCGTCTTGATTTCTAGTGAGCAAGGGCCAGTTTTGCGTCAAATGGCCGGCCTGATTTCAAGACGCCGTAGGCGATGCTCAGCAGCTTGCGCATGGCGGCGCAGACGATCTGCTTGCCGGTCTTGCCCTTCGCCCTCAATCGTTCGCTCAGGGCCCTGACAGCCTCGTTGTACGTCAGGGCACTGATCGCGGGCATGAACAAGCCGGCCCGCAGGCGCGATGAGCCCGTCTTGGAGATACGTGTCTGTCCCCGGTGGTTCCCGGACTCCTGCAGCCGCGGATTGAGCCCGGCAAAGGCAGTGACGGCGCGGCTGTTGGCAAAGCGCAGTGGGTCGCCCAGCTCCGCCAGGAGCAGGGCGGCGGTCTTGTCGGCGATCCCGTCAATGCTGGTCAGCAGGTCGCGCTTGCCGCGCAGATCCGGGTCGTTGTCGATGTGGTCGTCGATCGCCTTGAGGGTCTCTTCGATCTCCTGACCGATATGTTCCAGCACCGACTGGATCGAGGCCTGGACGCTGGCATCGGCCACTTCCAGGCGGTTGCGCTCCATCTGCTCGATTTCGCGCAGGTCCTCCAGGCGCCGTACCAGGGCTTTCAAACGCCGCACGGCACGGGGCTCGGGTTGCCAGGGACGCAGACTGTCCTGATGGCGCTCGCCGTATTCGGCGATCAGCTTGGCGTCGACCTTGTCGGTCTTCACCCGCTGCAACTGACTACGGGCGTAGTGGGCGATTTGTGCCGGGTTGAGGACACAGACCCGATAGCCTTGCTCCAACAGCCATTCGGCCAGGGCTTCATGGTGGATGCCGGTGGCCTCCATCACGACCCAGGCTCCGGGTTCGCTGTGTTTGTTCAGCCAGTCGCGCAAGACGGCGAAGCCCGCTTTGTCGTTGGCCAGCTTGGCCTTGGTGCGGTACTTGCCGTTGGGTTGCAGGGTGGCGAGGTCAAAGGTGTGTTTGGCGATGTCGATGCCGATGACGCTGGGCATGGATTCTCCTCTCGATCCGTTCAGACGCGATCATCACTGCACCCGGCCCAACCTTGTGAATGCGAGCTCGAGGCTCTGGATACCGTTCGGGCTGTTCGAGTGAGTGTGGAGGGGCGGAGCACTATCTACGTTGCAGGCTCGTGGCCTAAGGATGGATACGACTTCCAGCCCCTCCCCCGATGATCAGTCGGGGACTATTACCCCTGTGGAGGTATTAGTCGAGATACAAGGATGGGTAGCTGGTGCCTTGTGCCGGAATGAAAAAGCCCCGCTTCGCGGGGCTTCGTTCATCCAGCGGTGGCTCAGCGCTTCTGCGGTGCCGGCTGCTGCTGGGTGATGCAGTGGATGTTGCCGCCGCCGAGGAGGATCTCGCGGCCGGGCACCATCACCACCTCATGCTGCGGGAACAGGCGCTTGAGGATGGCTTCGGCCTCGGCGTCCTTCGGGTCGTCGAACTTGGGCGCGATGATGCCGCCGTTGACGATGAGGAAGTTGACGTAGGAGCCGGCCAGGCGGATCGACGGGTCGCGTTCCTGGGTGCCGGCCACCAGGTCGACGCCGGCGCATTCTTCGTCTGTGGCGTAGAGCGGGCCGGGGATCGGCATCTTGTGCACCACCAGCTGGCGGCCCTTGGCGTCGCGGGCCTGTTCCAGCACCTTCATCGCGGCCTGGCAGCGCGGGTAGTTGGGGTTGGCCGGGTCATCGGTCCAGGCCAGCAGCACTTCGCCCGGGCGCACGTAGCAGCAGAAGTTGTCGACGTGGCCGTCGGTCTCGTCGTTGTAGAGGCCATCCGGCAGCCAGATGATGCTGTCCACCGCCAGGTGGTCACGCAGCACCGCCTCGATCTCCTCGCGGTTCAGGTGCGGGTTGCGGTTGCGGTTGAGCAGGCATTCCTCGGTGGTGATCAGGGTGCCTTCGCCATCCACGTGGATGGAGCCGCCCTCGAGCACGAAGCCTTCGGTGCGGTAGCCCTGGCAGCCTTCGATGCGGAGGATCTTCGAGGCCACCTGGTCGTCGCGGTTCCAGGGCGAGTAGAGGCCGCCGTCGAAGCCGCCCCAGGCGTTGAAGGCCCAGTCCACGCCGCGCACCTCGCCCGTGTCGTTGGTGACGAAGGTGGGGCCGGTATCACGCACCCAGGCGTCGTCGGTGGTGATCTCGACCACGCGGATGTTCGGCTCGTCCAGGCGCTGGCAGGCGTTCTCGTACTGGCCGGCGCTGACGCACACGGTCACCGGCTCGAAGCGGGCGATGGCGCGGGCCACGGCGGTGAAGGCCGCCTGCGCGGGCTTGCCGCCGAGGCGCCAGTTGTCCGGGCGCTCGGGCCAGACCATCCAGGTGCGGCTGTGGGTTTCCCACTCGGCCGGCATGCGGAAGCCATCGGCGCGGGGTGTGCTGTTCAGAGGTTTCATGCGGGTTCCCTAGGTCGCCCGGTCAGGGGCGATGCGGTGGCTGTTGAGTGGGCCCCGCATGGGCGGGGGCCACTGTAAATGGGTGTCAGGACTCCAGGACGCCGTCCAGGGTCTTCAGCGGGCCGTACAGGTTCGGGCGCCGGTCGCGGAAGCTGCCCCAGGCGCTGCGGGTGTGTTCCAGCTTGTCCAGGTCGAAGCTGTGCACCAGCACGCCTTCCTCGGTCTCGTTCAGTTCCTCGACCTTGGCGCCGAACTGATCGGCGATGAAGGAGGAGCCGTAGAAGGTGATGTCGTAGCCGTCCTGCTCCTCGCGGCCGATGCGGTTCGATGCCACCAAGGGCATCAGGTTAGCGCCTGCGTGGCCCTGCTGCACGCGCTGCCAGTGGTCGCGCGAGGTGATGCTGGCGTCGTGGGGCTCGCTGCCGATGGCGGTGGGGTAGAAGAGGATCTCGGCGCCCAGCAGCGCCATGCTGCGGGCGCACTCGGGGAACCACTGGTCCCAGCAGATGCCGACGCCGATGCGCGCGTAGCGGGTGTCCCACACCTTGAAGCCGGTGTCCCCCGGGTTGAAGTAGTACTTCTCGTGGTAGCCGGGGCCGTCCGGGATGTGGCTCTTGCGGTACACGCCGAGGTTGCTGCCGTCGGCGTCGATGATGGCGATGCTGTTGAAGCGTGCCCGCCCGGCCAGCTCGAAGTAGCTGATGGGCAGCACCACCTGCAGTTCGGCGGCGACCTTCCGGAAGTGGGCGATGGCGGCGTTGGCCTCGGTGCGGGTGGCCAGTTGCAGGTAGTCGGGGTTGGGCTTCTGGCAGAAGTAGGGGGTCTCGAACAGCTCCTGGATGAGGATGATCTGCGCGCCCCTGGCGGCGGCCTGGCGCACCAGTTTCTCGGCGTTGGCGATGTTCGCGGCGCGATCCCAGGAGCAGGCCATCTGGGTGGCGGCGACGGTAACGATGCGGGACATGGAGACACCTCGTCAGGACGATTGCTGTCGATGAGCGGGCGTGAGTCGCCCGGATGGCAACTTTATAATCGATAAAAATCCGCTTTAAAAGTGCCAATAAACAATTTCAACAAAATATCGCCCAGTAATGCCGATGTTTATCGGCTATTCATCGGATAAAAATCGAAGGCTTCAGAGCTCGTCCGCCAGCGCGGCGGCACGCTTGGGCAGGAAGGGCGGCAGGTAGAGGCCGAGGTAGGCGTCGAAGACGCGCATGCCTTCCTCGGCGAAGCGCGGGGTGATTTCGCCGTGCAGCTGCACCGAGCGGGCGTAGACGCGGTCGCCCAGTTCCATGGCCAGGGCGAAGACGTCGAGGTCGCCCGGCAGCGTCGGCAGTTCGAAATGGCGCTCGAACAGGCGGTGCATCAGGCGACCCAGCTCGATGTCGTGCTGGCGGTCGGCCTGGGTCACTTCGGTGAGGCCGTGCTGGGCGAGGATCAGCTGGCGCGCGGCGGTGTCATCGGCGTAGATCGCCAGCATGCGTTCTTCCACCAGGCGCGAGAGGTCGCGCCAGTTGCCCAGGCGCTCGTGCTCCACCGGTTCCTGCAGGCAGGCGCGGAAAGCGGCGTGGACCTCGGCGGTGAGGCCTTCGAGGATCGCCGGCACGCTGGCGAAGAAGTGGTAGACGGAGGAGGGCGGCATCTCCGCGCGCTCGGCCACGCTGTAGATCGACAGGTTGGCCACGCCTTCCTCGGCCAGCAGCGCGCGGGCGGCGTCGAGGACCCCGGCGATGCGCAGCTGGCTGCTGGCGCGGGGTTTGCGAGGGGTGGCGGGACGCGGCATGGACGGCTCCTTGGCATGAGGCGGCTATTGGACGTTAGCCATGAGCCCCATGCAATACCGACGCGTCCCGTTCGTTCAACCGGCGCTGACCGGTTCGACCTTGAGCAGCACGCCATCCTGGCCGATGACGCGCACCTGGGCGCCAACGGGCAGGTCGGGCCCGACCACCAGCCACACCGAGTCACCGGCCTTGATCTTGCCGCGCCCGCCTTCGATGGCCTGGTGCAGGGCGAACTGGCGGCCGACGAATTCCTGGCCCCGGCGGTTCAGCCCAGGCTGGTCGGAGGGCTTGGCGGCGCTGCGCTGGCGGCGCCACCAGTAGACGGCGGTGCACACCGAGAGCACGCCGAAGAGGAGGAACTGCACCTCCCACGGGATGCCCGGCACGATGAAGGTGAGGGCGCCGACCGCGGCGGCGGCCAGGCCGATCCACAGCAGGTAGCCGCCGGCGCCGAAGACTTCGAGGATCAGCAACAGGGTGCCCAGTGCCAGCCAGTCCCAGAAGGACAGGGTCTGCAGGTAGCCGAGCATGGTCAGACCTTCTTGTCGCCGAAAGTGGCCTTGACGATCTCGCCGATGCCGCCCACCGAGCCGATCACCTGGCTGGCCTCCAGCGGCATGAGGATCACCTTGCTGTTGTTGGCGCTGGCCAGGTTGCCAAGGGCCTCGACGTATTTCTGCGCGACGAAGTAGTTGACCGCCTGCACGTTGCCGCTGGCGATGGCCTGGGACACCACGCGGGTCGCCTCGGCTTCGGCCTGGGCGGCGCGTTCGCGGGCCTCGGCTTCGAGGAAGGCGGCGGCACGCTCGCCCTCGGCGCGGAGGATCTCCGCCTGCTTGTGGCCCTCGGCGGTGAGGATGGCGGCGGAGCGGGAGCCCTCGGCTTCGAGGATCTGCGCGCGTTTCAGGCGCTCGGCCTTCATCTGGCTGGCCATGGCTTCGACCAGGTCGGCGGGCGGGCTGATGTCCTTGATCTCGATGCGGGTGACCTTGATGCCCCAGGGCGCGGTGGCCTCGTCGACGGTGCGCAGCAGACGCTCGTTGATGGCGTCGCGCTGGCTGAGCATGGCGTCCAGCTCCATGGAGCCGAGCACGGTGCGGATGTTGGTCATCACCAGGTTGCGGATGGCGTGTTCGAGGTTGTTCACCTCATAGGCCGCCTGGGCCGCGTTGATCACCTGGAAGAAGCACACGGCGTCGATCTCGACGATGGCGTTGTCGGCGCTGATGGCTTCCTGCGGGGGGATGTCCAGCACCGCTTCCATGACGTTGAGCTTGCGCCCGATGCGGTCCATCACCGGGACGATGATGTTCAGGCCCGGCTTGAGGGTGTTGGTGTAGCGCCCGAAGCGCTCCACCGTCCATTCGTAGCCCTGCGGCACGACCTTGAAGCCCATGAAGACGATGGCCACGGCGAGCGCGACGAAGAGGAGTACGACTGTGGTGATGCCCATGACTGTTCCCTGTAGGTGAGTGCCGGCAGCGGCCTTTCTCGGTGATCCACCCGGATTCTGCGCCGGGCGGCGGTGGTTACTTCTGTTCGCTCTGCGGCGTGACCCGCAGCACTTCCTCGACCGTGGTGAGCCCGGCGGCGACCTTCTGCGCGCCGGACAGGCGCAGGCTGCGCATGCCTTCCTTGAAGGCGTTGCGACGCAGGCCGACCAGGTCGGTATCGGCGGTGATGTAGCTCTTCACCGAATCCGACAGCAGCATGATCTCGTAGACCCCGGCACGGCCCCGGTAGCCGGTGTCGCGGCATTCCAGGCAGCCCACGGCGCGATGCGCCCCGGTGGGCAGCGGTGCGCTCCAGGGGCGGGTGAGGTTCTGCCAGTCCTCCTCCTCCAGCTCGATGGGCGCCTTGCAGTGCGGGCACAGGGTGCGCACCAGGCGCTGGGCCATGACCCCGAGCAGGGTGGCGCGCAGCAGGTAGTAGGGCACGCCCAGTTCCAGCAGGCGGGTGATGGCGCTGGGGGCGTCGTTGGTGTGCAGGGTGGAGAGCACCAGGTGGCCGGTGAGCGCCGCCTGGATGGCCATCTCGGCGGTCTCCAGGTCGCGGATCTCGCCGACCATGATGATGTCCGGGTCCTGGCGCATCAGGGCGCGCACGCCGCTGGCGAAGGTCAGGTCGATGTTGTGCTGCACCTGCATCTGGTTGAAGGCGCCCTCGATCATCTCGATGGGGTCTTCGATGGTGCAGACGTTCACCTCGCTGGTGGCCAGCTGCTTGAGCGTGGTGTAGAGCGTGGTGGTCTTGCCCGAGCCGGTGGGGCCGGTGACCAGGATGATGCCGTTGGGCTGGTTGGTCATGCTCTGCCAGCGCTTGAGGTCGTCCTGGGAGAAGCCCAGCTGGTCGAAGCTTTTCAGCAGCACCTCGGGGTCGAAGATCCGCATCACCATCTTCTCGCCGAAGGCGGTGGGCAGGGTCGACAGGCGCAGTTCCACCTCGCCGCCCTCCGGGGTCTTGGTCTTGACCCGGCCGTCCTGGGGCTTGCGCTTCTCCGCCACGTTCATGCGGCCGAGGCTCTTCAGGCGGCTGACGATGGCCATCGTCACCTGGGGCGGGAACTGGTAGACGGTGTGCAGCACGCCGTCGATGCGGAAGCGCACGGTGCCCTGCTCGCGGCGCGGCTCGATGTGGATGTCGCTGGCGCGCTGCTGGTAGGCGTATTGGAACAGCCAGTCGACGATGTTGACGATATGCGCGTCGTTGGCGTCGGGTTCCTGGTCGTTCGCCCCCAGTTTCAGCAGTTGTTCGAAGTTGCCGACGCCACTGATCTTCTGGTCCACGGCGTTGGCGCCACTGACCGACTTGGCCAGGCGGTAGAACTCGACGGTGAAGCGCTGGATGTCCGCCGGGTTGGCGACGATGCGCTTGATCGGGCGCTTGAGCACGTGGGTGAGGTTGCCCTCCCAGCTGTGCACGAAGGGCTGCGCGCTGGCGATGGTGACGCTCTCGCTGTCGGCGGCCACGGCGAGGATCTTGTGGCGCTGGGCGAAGGCGTAGGACATCAGCGGAGTGACCGCGGCGACGTCGATCTTCAGCGGGTCGATGCGCAGGTAGGGCTGGCCGGCGTACTCGGCGAGCCATACGGTCAGGGCTTCGAGGTCGAGCTTCTTGCCGGGGCGCTTGAGGTCGTCGACCTGCTGGCTGGCGAGGAATTCCAGCGGGTGCTGCTGGTTGTTCACCGCGCTGCGGCGAATCGCCATGCACTGCTCGGCGGTGTCCTGGGCGATCCGGCCCTGGTTCACCAGCTCCCGCAGGAGGTCGTTGAGGTCCAGCCAGCGATCCTGGGCGGCTGAGGCAAAAGCGGACATGCAGGCTCCTTGGTCACGCGATCCCGGTCAGGGAAGAGTAGCCAACGCACTCTTCCGTGGAGGGTGCACAGGATGCCCGAATCGGCGCCTCGGAGCGAAGGGCAATGCGTGACCGGGTGCACCGAACGGCGCGGTCAGGATGCCGCAGGCTGCACGTCCACCGAAAACACGCTGACCAGGGAACGCATCTTCTGCGCGATCACCTCGGCGCGGTGCAGGGTCAGGCCGTCCTGGCGCAGTCGCAGCAGCAGGTCGTCGCCCTGGCGCGTGGCCTCCAGCCACTGCGGCACCAGCTGCAGCTGGGCGAAGTAGGCGAGCAGGCGGCTGAGGATGTCCGCGTCGGCCTCGGCGAGGATGGTGAAGCTCAGGGTGCGCGCCTGGCCGGGCAGGTGCGTCTTGCTCCACACATCCTCACGCGGCGCGAGGGCTGTGGGGAAGGGCAGTGGCGGGGTGAGGCGGGGCGGTTCGTCGAGATCGAGCATGGTGGCGTGGCTCCGGAGGCGATGGCCCATTTTCCGGGCGCCGGAGGGAGAATTTCTGCCTGTTTATTGGTCGTTCCGGCTGATTGGGGAATAGAATTTCCCTGATATCCAGTTATTGGGGTTTTTCATGCCTATCGAACTCGATCCCTACGACCGCCGCATCCTCGAGCTGCTGCAGGAGGACGCCGGCATCGCCACCGCCGAGATCGCCGAGCGCATCGGCCTGTCGCAGTCACCCTGCTGGCGGCGCATCCAGCGGCTCAAGGAGGAGGGGGTGATCCGCCGCCAGGTGACGTTGCTGGACCGGCGCAAGATCGGGCTCAACGCGCAGATCTTCGCCCAGGTGAAGCTCAACGCCCACGGCCGCTCCAACCTCACCGAGTTCGCCGAAGCCATGCAGGGCTTCCCCGAGGTGCTGGAATGCCATGTGCTGATGGGCGCGGTGGATTTCATGCTGCGCATCGTCACCAAGGACATCGAGGCCTACGAACGCTTCTTCTTCGAGAAGCTGTCGCTGGTGCCGGGTATCCAGGAGGTCAATTCCATCGTCGCGCTGTCGGAGATCAAGTCGACCACCAGTTTGCCGGTGGGGGGGTAGTGCTGGGACCCTCATGGGCACCCTTGTAGGGGCGACTTCAGTCGCCAAGCGGGCCGTAGGTCCGCCCCTTGAGGTCACGACGGGACCGCTGCGCGGCCCTTTCGCGAATGAATTCGCTCCTACCGGTCATATGGGCTCAGGCCTGCTGGAAGTCCTTGGGCGAATGAATTCGCCCCTACAGGAGCATGCCGATGCGCTGGCTGCCGTAGGGCGGGTGAAACCCGCCGGCTTATCCCGCGGAAACGAAAAAGCCCCGCATCGGCGGGGCTTTTCCAGGGTGGCGCGGATCAGGCGTTGAGGCCGGTGGCCTCGTCGGCGCCGATGTGTACGTTCATGCACTGCACGGCGGCGCCGGCGGCGCCCTTGCCGAGGTTGTCCAGGCGCGCGACCAGGTTCAGGCGCTCGGCGGAGCCGAAGACGAAGAGGTCGACGCGGTTGGTGTCGTTGCAGCCCTGGACGTCGAAGAAGCCGCCGTCGAGGTTGCCTTCGTCACCGGCCGGCATCACCCGTACGAACTGCTCGCCGGCGTAGTGCTGGCGGTAGATCTCGGCGATGTCGGCGGCGCTGGCCTTGCGTGCCAGGCGCTCGGTGTAGAGCGGCACGGTCACGGCCAGGCCCTTGAGGAAGGGGCCGACGATGGGGTTGAACACCGGTGCCTGGGCCAGGCGGCCCTGCACGCGCATTTCCGGCAGGTGCTTGTGCTCCAGGCCCAGGGCGTAGGGACGCGGGCTCATCAGCCTGGCGTCGTTGCCGGCTTCGTACTCGGCGATCATGCCCTTGCCGCCGCCGCTGTAGCCGGTGAGGGAGAAGGCGGAGAGCGGGTAGTCGGCGGGCAGCAGGCCGGCGTCGATCAGCGGGCGCACGGCGAGGATGAAGGCGCTGGCGTGGCAGCCGGGCACGGCGATGCGCTTGCTGGTGCGGATCTTCTCGCGCTGGCCGGCGGCCAGTTCCGGCAGGCCGTAGGCCCAGCTGTCGTCGGTGCGGAAGGCGGTGCTGGCGTCGATGATGCAGGTGTTCGGGTTGGTCACCAGGGACACCGCCTCGCGCGAGGCGACGTCGGGCAGGCAGAGGAAGGCGACGTCGGCGGCATTGAGGAAGCGTGCGCGCTCTTGCGGGTCCTTGCGCTTGTCATCGGCGATGCGCAGCAGCTCGACATCGGCACGGCCGGACAGGTAGTCGAGCAAACGGAGGCCGGTGGTGCCTTCCTGACCATCTACGAACACTTTGAAAACCATGGCGGACTCTCTCGGACAGACGAATGAAGAGCGGGGCGCGCATTGTAACCAGCGCGGCGGCGCCTTGGCCAAGCGCGTCGGCGGATCAGGTCCGCGAGGCGTCGGGCGGCGTGGCGGCGGGGGGTGGTGTCAGGCCCATGGAGACATAGATGCTGGTCAGCGCATCGACCCCCATATCGGCCGGGCGCACCCAGTCCACCGGTACGTAGAGCAGGCCGCCCCCCACCGGGATGGGCGCGGTGGGCACCAGGATGGCGCAGTAGGGCCGGCCTTCCAGTTCGATGGGCGCGGAGCTCGGTTGCAGGGCGAGCACCGCCGCGCCGTCGCCACCGAAGAAGCACCAGACCGGCTGCATTGTGGTGATGTCGGCGTTCTTTTCCTTGTCGAGCATGCCGACGAAGCGGTCGGCGATGTTGTAGACGTTGCCGATCAGCGGGGTGCGCCGCAGGGTCTGGTCGAACAGCCAGGCCAGCGGCCGGCGCAGGCCCAGTTGCACGGCGAGGCCGAGGGGATAGAGGCTGGCCAGCAGCACCAGGGTGCCGACGAACCAGGCCAGGACCGGGCTGCTGGCGAACGGCTGGCCGAGGGCGGCGAGCAGTTGGCCGATCAGCGTCGAGGGGCCCACCAGGCGGTTGAGCAGGCTGACGATCCAGGCCAGCAGCGCCAGGGTCAGCACCAGGGGCAAGAGGGCCAGCAGGCCGGTCAGCCAGGTGCCGAGCAGGGATCTGAAGCTTTGCTTGAACATCGCGGGGGTTCCTCGTCGGCACCGCGCGGGCGCGCGGTGCCGGGTCGCATCACTTGAGCAGCTGCTTCCAGCTCTTGAGCGTCAGCACCTGGTGGGCCTGGCTGACGCGGGCTTCGAGGGCCTCCTCGTCGATCGGCCGGCCGGCCAGTTCGGCCAGCTTGTTCAGCTCGCCGTAGCAGCGGTCCGTCTCGGGGATCTCCAGCAGCACGCTGCGGGCCAGGCGCAGCCAGACCAGCAGGCGCTCGATGCGCGGCAGCTGCTCGGCGAGGTCCTCGGGCTGGCGCTTGTAGCGGTCCAGCTGCAGGTCGCGGGCTTCGTCGCCCAGCAGGCGCGGCAGCCACTTGCCCAGCGCGGCCTTGCCCTGGCGGTTGCCACGGTCGTTGCGGCCGACGGCCCAGGAGCGGGCCAGCAGCCAGCTGGAGGCGTCGAGGGAGAACAGGCCCCAGCGGGTGCCGGCCAGTTCATCGGCGAATTGCTGCGGCGCCGCCTGGCGCGCGGCTTCGTCGTCCTGGCCGGCGGCCAGGCGCGGGCGCCAGTCACCGATCAGGGCGTCCAGGGCTTCGCGCAGGCCGTGGCTGCTGGCACGCGGCGCGGCCTGGCCGAGGCTGCCGAGCAGGGCGCGCAGGTCGATCAGCTGTTGCAGCCATTCGCCGAGCAGCTTCCAGTGGCCGTTGAATCGGTATTGCTCGGCCAGGCGCTGGCTGCTGCCGAGCAGGTGCCAGGCGATGGCGGCGATGGCGTCGTCCAGGGGCATCTCGGCGTCCAGCGCCGGGGCCGGCAGGGCGACGCTGTAGCTGTTGGCGTCGAACAGGCGGTAGCCACGCTCGGCCTTGCTGATGTCGCAGGGCATCAGGGGCAGGTCGGCGGCCAGTTCGCGGGCCAGCTCCAGCAGCGCCTCGGGTTCGCCCTGGCGCAGTTCCAGCTCCAGCTCGCAGATTTCTTCCTCGGCCTTGCCGGCGATGACCTTGCCCAGGTCCAGCGCGGCTTCGACCACGACCTTGGCCTTGCCGCGGCCCCAGGCGATCTCGGCGCGCTCGCGGACGAAGTCGGTGGTGAAGATCGGCGCCAGGGTCTTCTTGTCCAGGTCGGCGAGGCTGGCCGGCCAGCAGTCGTCACCGAGCTTCTTCGGGTCGAGCTTGGCCTTGGGCAGGTACCAGTCCCATTCGTTGCGCTCGGACAGCCCGGCCACGCTCTGGCCACGGCTCTTGAGGGTCTGGATGAACTGGTCGCCGTCGCGACGCAGGCGCAGGGCGACCTTGGCCCGGGACAGATCCCGCTCGGGGGTGTCGTAGTACTGGTTGAAGAGCTCGCGTTTCTCCCAGCCGCTCTTGTTGCGCTTCTTCAGCAGCGGGTGGTCGCGGAGGGCTTCGAGGGTCTCGCGGCTGGCGCGGAGCTTGATTTCGGTTTCTTTTTGCATGGCCGGAGTTTTATCAATCGCAGCACGGGATGGCTGCCGAGGCCGTGAAGTCTACAGGAGGCCGAGGCGCCCTGCCGGGCGGTTTCGCCGCCGGGGCGTTGTCCCTATGATGAGTCCTCGTCCGTGGAGAAAGCCGATGCCCGTTCCAGACCTGAAGAGCCAGTTCGCCGCGCTGATCGCCGCGCCTTCGGTGAGTTGCACCCAGCCCGGCTGGGACCAGTCCAACCAGGCGGTGATCGACCTGCTGGCGACCTGGCTGGGCGAGCTCGGCTTCCGTTGCGAGGTGCAGCAGGTGGCGCCCGGCAAGGCCAACCTGCTGGCCACCCTGGGCAGCGGCCCCGGCGGCCTGGTGCTGGCGGGCCACAGCGACACCGTGCCCTTCGACGCCGCGCTGTGGAAGAGCGACCCGCTGCGGCTCGCCGAGGCCGATGACCGCTGGTACGGCCTGGGCAGCTGCGACATGAAGGGCTTCTTCCCCCTGGTGATCGAGGCCGTGCGCGCCTTGCGCGCCCAGCCGTTCCGCCGCCCGCTGATCGTCCTGGCCACCTGCGACGAGGAAAGCTCGATGTCCGGCGCCCGTGCCCTGGCCGCCGCCGGGCAGCCATTGGGCCGCGCCGCGGTGATCGGCGAGCCCACCGGGCTGAAGCCGATCCGCCTGCACAAGGGCGTGATGATGGAGCGCATCGACATCCTCGGGCAGAGCGGCCACTCCTCCGACCCGAGCCTGGGTCGCAGCGCCCTGGAGGCGATGCACGAGAGCATCGCCGCGCTGGTGGCCCTGCGTGGCGAGTGGCAGCGCGAATTCCACAACCCGCTGTTCAACGTGCCGCAGCCGACCCTCAACCTCGGCTGCATCCACGGTGGCGACAACCCCAACCGGATCTGCGGGCAGTGCAGCCTGGAATTCGACCTGCGCCCGCTGCCGGGCATGCAGCCGGAGACACTGCGCGCGGCCATCCGCCAGCGCCTGGCGCCGCTCGCCGAGCGCCATGGCGTGGCCATCGACTACCAGCCGCTGTTCCCTGCCGTGCCGCCCTTCGAGGAGCCCGCCGGAAGTGATCTGGTGCGCCTGGCCGAGCGTCTCACCGGGCATGCCGCAGAAGCGGTGGCCTTCGGCACCGAAGCCCCGTATCTTCAGCAGCTCGGCTGCGAGACCCTGGTGCTCGGCCCCGGCGACATCGCCTGTGCCCACCAGCCCGACGAACACCTCGAACTGTCACGCATCGAGCCTACCGTGGCGCTGTTGCGCCAGCTCATCCAGCACTACTGCCTGAACCCCGCCGACAAGGCCTGACGTGGAGGGAATCCGTTGATGTTCCTGCGACGACGATAAACGCGACGCCCCCGACTCCGTTTCCGGAGTAGCACCGCTCATTTCGCCAACGTCCACAGGCTCACGGAATCCATGCACGACTACGTCAACTGGCTTCGCCACGCATCGCCCTATATCAACGCCCACCGGGACTGCACCTTCGTGGTGATGCTGCCCGGCGAGGGTGTCGCCCATCCGAATTTCGGCAACATCGTCCACGACCTGGTGCTGCTGCACAGCCTGGGCGTGCGCCTGGTGCTGGTGCACGGCTCGCGCCCGCAGATCGAGGCACGCCTGGCCGCGCGCGGGCTGACCCCGCACTTCCACCGCGACCTGCGCATCACCGACGGCCCGACCCTGGAATGCGTGATCGACGCCGTGGGCCAGCTGCGCATCGCCATCGAGGCGCGCCTTTCAATGGACATCGCCGCCTCGCCCATGCAGGGCTCGCGCCTGCGGGTCACCGGCGGCAACTTCGTCACCGCGCGGCCCATAGGCGTGGTCGATGGCGTCGACTACCACCACACCGGCGAGGTGCGCCGCATCGACCGCAAGGGCATCAGCCGCCAGCTCGACGAGCGCTCCATCGTGCTGCTCTCGCCCCTGGGCTACTCGCCCACCGGGGAGATCTTCAACCTCGCCTGCGAGGACGTCGCCACCCGCGCCGCCATCGACCTGGGCGCGGACAAGCTGGTGCTGTTCGGCAGCGAGCGCGGGCTGATCGACGAAGCCGGCAAGCTGGTGCGCGAACTGCGCCCGCAACAGGTGCCCGGCCACCTCGTGCGCCTGGGCAACAGCTACCAGGCCGAGCTGCTGGACGCCGCCGCCCAGGCCTGCCGCAGCGGGGTCAAGCGCAGCCACATGGTCAGCTACGCCGAGGACGGCTCGCTGCTCACCGAGCTGTTCACCCGCGACGGTGGCGGCACCCTGGTGGACCAGGAGCAGTTCGAGTCCCTGCGCGAAGCGACCATCGACGACGTCGGCGGGCTGATCGACCTGATCACCCCGCTGGAGGACCAGGGCATCCTCGTGCGCCGCTCCCGCGAGGTGCTGGAGCGCGAGATCGGCCAGTTCACCATCGTCGAGCGCGACGGCCACATCATCGCCTGCGCGGCGCTCTATCCCATCGCCGACTCCGATGCGGGCGAGCTGGCGTGCCTGGCGGTGAACCCCGAGTACCGCCACGGCGGCCGTGGCGACGAGCTGCTGGAGCGCATCGAGGACCGCGCCCGTGCCCTGGGCCTGAAGACCCTCTTCGTGCTCACCACGCGTACCGCCCACTGGTTCCGCGAGCGCGGCTTCCAGCCCAGCGGCGTGGAAAGCCTGCCGGCGGCGCGCGCCTCGCTCTACAACTACCAGCGCAACTCGAAGATCTTCGAAAAGGTGCTCTGAGGCCGCTCTAGCTGGCCTCGTAGGAGCGAATTCATTCGTGAAAGGGCCCGGCACCGGGCCCATCGCGGCTGAAGCCGCTCCCACAGGGGGGAGTCCCGCTTACCCCATCACGGCAATATCGCGAACACCCGCGCCGGGAAGCCGGTGCCCCGGGCGATCTTCGGGAAGCTCACGACCACCAGCGCGCCGGCTTCCGGCACCTGGTCCAGGTTGGCCAGCAGTTCGATCTGATAGTGGTCCTTGCCGAGGATGTAGGACTCCAGCGAGTAGTCGTCCTTGCTGGTGGCGATGCCCGGGTCGGTGTCCGTGGTCTCGTGGCCGGAGGCGGTGATCTTGCGCGTCTCGTAGAGGTAGACCAGCGCCTCCTTGCTCCAGCCCGGGTAGTGGGCCACGCCCTGGGCGTCGGCGTTCTGGATCTTCTCCTGGCTCGGCCAGCGCTTGGACCAGTCGCTGCGCAGGGCCACGAAGGCGCCTTCGGGTACCGGGCCGTGCTTGGCTTCCCAGGCCTTCACGTCGGCCAGGGTCAGCACGTAGTCGGGGTTCTTCGCCGCCTGCTCGTGGATGTCCAGCACCACGAGCGGCAGCAGCTGTTCCTTCACGTCGATCTGGTCGATGCCGCGCAGGCCCTTGTGGAAGTGCACCGGCGGGTCGACATGGGTGCCCCACTGGCCGACGTGGGTGTAGAGGTCCACCTGGAAGCCGTCCTTGTCGACGGTGTAGAGCGTCTTGCGCTGGGCGTTCTCGAAGCCCTTCCAGTGCGGCACCTGCTCGTCGTAGGCGTGGGTCAGGTCGACCCAGGTCTTGGCTTTCAGGGTGGCGTAGGTGTCCCAGAGGCCGGGCTGCGCGGCTTGGGCCAGCAGCGGCAGGGACAGTGAGGCGGTGAGGGCCAGGCGGCCCAGGGTGCGTATCGACATGCGTGACCTTCTCCATGGTTGGGACCGGGCCGGTATGGGCGCTCTGCCTATACTGGCTGACTCATAACTTAGAAGGGGATGCGCGATGTCGTCTAAGCACTTGATCGAATATGAACATGCCAGTCCGGAAGTCCGCGCCGTCTATGACGACATCATGGCGACGCGTCAGGTCGACCAGGTCAACAATTTCTGGAAGGCCCTGGCCCAGCACCCGGACAACCTGCGCCGCACCTGGGAGAGCCTGAAGCAGGTGATGGCCCCCGGCGCGCTCGACCCGCTGACCAAGGAGCTGCTCTACGTCGCCGTCAGCGTCACCAACAACTGTGCCTACTGCATCGGCTCGCACACGGCGGCGGCGCGCAAGGCGGGGATGACCGAGGCGATGTTCGGCGAGCTGCAGGCGGTGATCGGCATGGCCAACGAGACCAATCGGCTGGCGACGGGCTATCGGGTTCCGCTGGACGCGGCGTTTCGCGAGGACTGATTCAGGCGATCCGCGAGGGACGCTGCAGCTCGTACTGGTCGTGGCCGTCGTCCCAACCGGCTTCCCAGGCCGCGGCGAGGACTTCGGCGGGGTAGGGTTGCTGGTCGATCGTCTGGCCGGTGAGGCCCGCCATGTAGCCTTGCTGGTAGGCCTTGTTGAGGCTTTCCAGGCTCCATTGCTGGCTGTCTTCGGGGTGGGCGTCTGGGGGCGCCATGGGCAAAGCTCGCAGGCTCTGGATTTGTGCTCATGCTAGCTGCCGGTTTTCCGGCGCGGGTGGCCGCCTGTCCCGCTTCGAGCCCCAGCTTGTCGGTTTTGTGACGGGCCGCGCCTTTTTGGGGCGCGTGGGTTCGCGGTGGCTCCAGCGCCGCTGCAATCCGTAGGTTGGGCTGAGGTACGAAGCCCAACAGCGGGGCTGTGTCCTGCACCGTTGGGCCTCGCTGCGCTCGGCGCCAACCTACGGCGTAGGGATGGCGCAGGGGTCAGTTGCTCAGCAGCCCGAGGATGCTCGCCTGGTAGGCGGCGACGAAGGTGTCGAAGTCGACGTCGGGCTCGGCTTCCAGGCGCGCCTGTTCCTCCAGGGATTCGCGGGCCATGGCTTCGAGGCGTGCCTGGTCGTCCGGGGCCAGGGCCTGGGCGCGGAAATACTCGGCATGCAGGCGGCTCTGGCGCAGGGAGAACTCGCTGAAGCTCTCGCCGCGTTCGCGCAGCTCGGCCAGCACCTGTGCCGACGGCGTGAGGCGGGTGTCCTCGACCTTGAGGCGCTGGGCCTGGAGGGCTTCGGCATGGGCCTGGCCGCCCTGGGCGCGGTCCAGCAGGTCGGCGGTGCGGGCGATCTGCTCGAGCAACTCGAAGGCCCACTCCTTGAGGCCGATCTCCTGGCCGTTGCGCTGCAGGTGCAGGCCGGGGCGACGGCCTTCCTTGACCACGCGCTGGAAGTTGTCGGTGCAGTCGCGGCACTCGCCGCCGGCCAGGGGCGGGCTGTCCTGCAGGGCGCAGAACAGCAGGAAGGCGTCGAGGAAACGCGACTCGGCCAGGTCGATGCCCAGCGGCAGGAAGGGGTTGATGTCCAGGCAGCGCACTTCGACGTACTGCACGCCACGGGCCATCAGCGCCTGGATCGGGCGCTCGCCGGTGTAGGTGACGCGTTTCGGGCGGATCGAGGAGTAGTACTCGTTCTCGATCTGGATGACGTTGGTGTTCAGCTGCACCCATTCGCCGTCGCGTTTGGTGCCGATCTCGGCATAGGGCGGGTAGGGCGTGGACACGGCCTGGCGCAGGCTCGACAGGTAGCTGTCGAGGCTGTTGTAGCAGGGCGTCAGGCCGGACTGGGCGTTGTTCTGGTAGCCCAGGTCGCTCATGCGCAGGCTGGTGGCCCAGGGCAGGAACAGGGTGTCGGCGTCGAGGCGGTCGAGGTCGTGGGGGCGGCCGCGGAGGAAGTTCTGGTCCAGCGCCGGCGCCGCGCCGAACAGGTACATCAGCAGCCAGCTGTAGCGCCGGAAGTTGCGGATCATCGCGATGTAGCGCGCGGACTGGAAGTCGCGGTCGCTCTGCGGATCGCCTTCGGCCTCCTTGAGCAGCGGCCACAGGGCTTCCGGCAGGGAGAAGTTGTAGTGGATGCCGGCGATGCACTGCATGGTCTTGCCATAGCGCACGGCCAGGCCGCGCCGGTAGACGTACTTCAGGCGGCCGATGGGCGAGGTGCCGTAGCGGGCGATCGGGATCGCCTCCTCGCTGGGCAGCCGGCCGGGCATCGAGGCGCTCCACAGCAGCTCGCCGTCGAGCTTCTGGTAGGTGAAGCGATGGATCTTCTCCAGGTCCGCCAGGGTCGCCGCCGGGTCGTGCTCGGTGGGGGTGATGAACTCCAGCAGCGACTCGGAGTAGTCGGTGGTGATCTGCGGGTTGGTCAGCGCGGAACCGACGGCCACCGGGTGCGGGGTCAGGGCCAGCTGGCCGTTGTCGTCGACGCGCAGGCATTCGCGCTCGATGCCGTGCAGGCACTGGGTCAGCAGGGACAGGTGGGCACGCTCGCCCAGCAATGCCAGGCGGCGGGAGAGAAGGTCGCTCAATTTGGAATCCTGTGGGTCCCAGGGACAGTCGCCCCAATATGAGGGTGGACTGGTCGGTCTACAAGGGGCGGACATGACTGCGTTGTCGCTTTGTCCAGAATAGAGCGTCGCCGTCCTGGCGCTTACAGCTGGGCGAAGGTGCCTTGCCCTTTAGCGACCAGCTTGTCGCCCTGCAGCACATCGGCCTCGACCACCAGGGTCCGCGAGCCGGCGTGCACCACCCGCGCGCGGCAGAGGATGTCACCCTCGGCCACGGGACGGATGTAGTTGATCTTGCATTCGATCGTGGCGCTGCGCCGCTCGAAGCCATGGACGCTGGTGCAGGCCAGGCCCATGGCGATGTCGAGCAGCGAGAAGATGGCTCCGCCGTGCATCACCTGGCCGCGATTGCGCAGGTGCTCGGCCATGGACAGGCGCGCCTCGGCGACGCCGTCGCCCAGGCTGACCGGTTCGATACCCAGCAGCTTGCTGTAGGCGCTGGCGGTGTGCAGGTCGGAGACGTCCATCAGCTCACTTCTTCTTGATCTGCTTGGCGTTGGCGAACAGCGAGGCCATGGCGTTGTTCGCCGGGGCCGCCTGCTGCTGGCGCGGGGCACCGCGATCGGGACGCTGGCCGCCCTGCGGACGACCGCCGCCGCGCGGGCCCTCGACCTTCTCGCCGGGGGTGTCGCTCATGCGCATGGACAGGCCGACGCGGTTGCGCGGGATGTCCACCTCCATGACCTTGACCTTGACGATGTCGCCGGCCTTGACCACCTCGTACGGGTCCTTGACGAACTTCTCCGACAGCGCGGAGATGTGCACCAGGCCGTCCTGGTGGACGCCGATGTCGACAAAGGCGCCGAAGTTGGTGACGTTGGTCACCACGCCTTCCAGCACCATGCCGGGCTTGAGGTCCTTGAGGCTCTCGACGCCTTCCTGGAACTCGGCGGTCTTGAACTCCGGGCGCGGGTCGCGGCCGGGCTTGTCGAGTTCCTTGAGGATGTCGGTGACGGTCGGCAGTCCGAAGGTCTCGTCGGTGAACTTGGCCGGGTCGAGGCGCTTGAGGAAGGCGGAGTCGCCGATCAGCGAGCGCACGTCGCGGCCGGTTCCCTCGGCGATGCGTTGCACCAGCGGGTAGGTCTCCGGGTGCACCGCCGAGGCATCCAGCGGGTTGTCGCCGTTCATCACGCGGAGGAAGCCGGCGGCCAGCACGTAGGTCTTCTCGCCCAGGCGGCTGACGTTCTTCAGCTCCTCGCGGGTCTTGAAGGCGCCGTTGGCGTCGCGGTGGGCGACGATGTTCTGCGCCAGGGTCGCGTTGAGGCCGGAGATGCGCGCCAGCAGGGCGGCGGAGGCGGTGTTCACGTCCACGCCGACGGCGTTCACGCAGTCCTCGACCACCGCGTCCAGGCTACGCGCCAGCTGCAGCTGGGAGACGTCGTGCTGGTACTGGCCGACGCCGATGGACTTCGGCTCGATCTTCACCAGTTCGGCCAGCGGGTCCTGCAGGCGGCGGGCGATGGACACCGCGCCACGCAGGGACACATCCAGCTCGGGGAACTCCTTGGCGGCCAGTTCCGAGGCCGAGTACACCGACGCGCCGGCCTCGCTGACCATGATCTTGGTCATCTTCAGGCCCGGCAGCTTGCTGATCAGCTCGCCGGCCAGCTTGTCGGTCTCGCGGCTGGCGGTGCCGTTGCCGATGGCGATCAGGTCGACGCCGTGCTTGGCGCAGAGCTTGCCGAGGGTGGCCAGGGTGTCGTCCCACTTGTTGTGCGGGACGTGCGGGTAGACGGTGGCGGTCTCCAGCAGCTTGCCGGTGGCGTCGACCACGGCGACCTTGCAGCCGGTGCGCAGGCCCGGGTCCAGGCCCAGGGTGGCGCGCGGGCCGGCCGGGGCGGCCAGCAGCAGGTCGTGCAGGTTGCGGGCGAAGACGTTTATCGCCTCGGTCTCGGCGCCTTCGCGCAGCTCACCCAGCAGGTCGGTCTCCAGGTGGGTGTAGAGCTTGACCTTCCAGGTCCAGCGCACCACCTCGCCCAGCCATTTGTCGGCGGCACGGCCCTGGTCCTTCACGCCGAAGCGCTCGCCGATCATCACCTCGCAGGGGTGCATGGTGCCGGGCAGTTCCTCGCCGACCTTCAGGGCGACGCTGAGCACGCCCTCGTTGCGGCCGCGGAAGATCGCCAGCGCGCGGTGCGACGGCGCGCCCTTGAGGGGCTCGTCGTGCTCGAAGTAGTCGCTGAACTTGGCGCCTTCCTGTTCCTTGCCGGGAACCAGGCGGGCGGTCAGGGTGGCGTTGTCCTTGAGGAAGCTACGCAGGGTCGCCAGCAGCGTGGCGTCCTCGGCGAAGCGCTCCATGAGGATGTACTTGGCGCCCTCGAGCACGGCCTTGGTGTCGGCGAAGCCTTTCTCGGCATCGATGAAGCGCGCGGCTTCGGTCTCCGGGTTCAGGCTCGGGTCGGCGAAGAGGCCGTCGGCCAGCTCGCCGAGGCCGGCTTCCAGGGCGATCTGGCCCTTGGTGCGGCGCTTCTGCTTGTAGGGGAGGTAGAGGTCTTCGAGGCGGGTCTTGGTGTCGGCCAGCTTGATCTCGCGGGCCAGTTCCGGGGTCAGCTTGCCCTGCTCCTCGATGCTGGCGAGGATCGAGCCACGGCGGTCCTCCAGCTCGCGCAGGTAGCGCAGGCGCTCTTCCAGGGTACGCAGCTGGGTGTCGTCCAGGCTGCCGGTGACTTCCTTGCGGTAGCGGGCGATGAAGGGAACGGTGGAGCCTTCATCGAGCAGGGCGACGGCGGCGGCGACTTGTTGCGGGCGCACGCCCAGCTCTTCAGCGATACGGTTGTTGATGCTTTCCATATGAAAAAGACACACCTGATGACCAACGAAAGACCGGCCGGGCCTGGCCCTGGCCGGGAAACAAGCGGCGCATTATAAACACCCCGTTGCGCTGGCCAGGGAACCGTTCGGGGAAAAATCTGCTAACAATGGTCGAGCCGCGCGACACCGGTGCTGAGTGATAATGCCGCGCTTGAGAAACCAGGAGAGAACATGAGCAGCATCCCCAATGCCGAGGGCGAAAAGATCCTGATCGTCGACGACGACGCGCGCCTGCGTCGCTTGCTCGAGCGCTTTTTCGAAGAGCAGGGCTACCGCGTGCGCGCGGTGGAGAACGTCGAGCAGATGGACCGCCTGCTGGCCCGCGAACTGTTCAACCTCGTGGTCCTGGACCTGATGCTGCCTGGCGAGGACGGCCTGTCCGCCTGCCGCCGCCTGCGCGCCTCGAACAACCAGGTGCCGATCATCATGCTCACCGCCAAGGGCGACGAATCCAGCCGTATCCAGGGCCTGGAGCTGGGCGCCGACGACTACCTGGCCAAGCCCTTCAACCCGCGCGAGCTCCTGGCGCGGATCAAGGCCGTGCTGCGCCGCCAGGCGCCCCAGGTGCCCGGCGCCCCGACCGCCGCCGACGAGAGCGTCACCTTCGGCGAGTACGAGCTGTCCCTGGCCACCCGCGAGCTGAAGAAGGGCGAGGACGTGCACATGCTCACCACCGGTGAATTCGCCGTGCTCAAGGCCCTGGTCCAGCACGCCCGCGAGCCGCTGACCCGCGACAAGCTGATGAACCTCGCCCGTGGCCGCGAGTGGGACGCCCTGGAGCGCTCCATCGACGTGCAGATCTCCCGCCTGCGCCGGCTGATCGAGCCCGACCCGTCCAAGCCCCGCTACATCCAGACCGTCTGGGGCGTCGGCTACGTGTTCGTGCCCGACGGCAACAAGTGACCTCCCCCCGCCGCGCCCGCATCCCGGGCGCGGCACAGCCTCGCAAGGCGCCTGAGCCTCCTGCCCGGAAAACCCGATGAAAGCGCCGTACTGGTTCCCGCAGAGTTTCTTCTCCCGCACCCTCTGGCTGGTGCTCATCGTCGTGCTGTTTTCCAAGGCGCTGACCCTGGTCTACCTGATGATGAACGAGGACGTCCTCGTGGACCGCCAGTACAGCCACGGCGCGGCGCTGACCCTGCGTGCCTACTGGGCGGCCAGCGAATCCGAGCGCGACGACCTGGCGCGCGCCGCCGGCCTCAAGCGGGTGACCAGCGACGCCGTGCCGCCCAGCGAGCAGCACTGGCCCTACAGCGAGATCTTCGAGCGGCAGATGCAGACCGAGCTCGGCCCCGAGACCGAGGTGCGCCTGCGCGCCAAGAGCCCGCCGGCGCTCTGGGTGAGGGCACCGGCACTGGGCCCTGACTGGGTGCGCATCCCGCTTTATCCACACCCCTTGCGCGGGCAACGCATCTGGAGCGTGCTCGGCTGGTTCCTCGGCATCGGCCTGCTGTCCACCGCCGCCGCGTGGATCTTCGTGCGCCAGCTCAACGCCCCGCTCAAGCGCCTGGTGTTCGCCGCCCGCCAGCTCGGCCAGGGCCGCAGCGTGCGCCTGCCGGTGAGCGACACGCCCAGCGAGATGACCGAGGTCTACCGCGCCTTCAACCAGATGGCCGAGGACGTCGAGCAGGCCGCCCGCGAGCGCGAGTTGATGCTGGCCGGCGTCTCCCACGACCTGCGCACCCCGCTGACGCGGCTGCGCCTGTCCCTGGAGCTGATGAGCAGCGACAGCGAGTTCACCGAGGACATGGTTCGCGACATCGAGGACATGGACGCCATCCTCGACCAGTTCCTCGCCTTCATCCGCGATGGCCGCGACGAGCGCCAGGAAGAGCTCGACCTGGGCGAGCTGGTGCGCGAGGTGGTGGCCCCCTACAACCAGCACGAGGAGCGCGTGCGCCTGTGCCTGGAGCCGGTGCCGCCGTTCCCCCTGCGGCGTGTGTCGATCAAGCGCCTCCTGGCCAACCTGATCGAGAACGCGCTGCGCTATGGCGGCAACGGCGTCGAAGTGGCCGCCTTCGTGGCGGGCGATCACACCGCACCCTATGTCGTCCTCAGCGTGCTCGACCGTGGCCAGGGCATCGACCCGGCCGAGCTGGGCGACATCTTCAACCCCTTCATCCGTGGCGACCGCGCCCGTGGCGGCAAGGGCACCGGGCTGGGCCTGGCCATCGTCAAGCGCATCGCCGCGCTGCACGGCGGCAGCGTCGAGCTGCGCAACCGTTCCGGCGGTGGGCTGGAAGCCCGCGTGTGCCTTCCCCTGGGCCTGCTGCTGCCCCGCGACGCCGCCTGACAGGCCCCGCGCGGCGGGGCCCGCGTCCAACCGCGACGCCTTCCGTCAGGCTGCGACGCGGGCTCGTTGTTGCATAGTGTCACTTTGCCCTGACCCACGTACTCTAGGCGCCCTGGACAATCCTCCTGCGCGCGTAGACTTGAGGTCAGAATGCCCGCCGCTAAAGCCCGCTTGCCCAACTGGACCTGGTGGTCGTCACTGCCGTTGCTGCACCTCGCCACCTGGCTCTCCCTGGGCACCCAGGTTTCCGGCGGCGTCGCGCTCTGGTACCTGCCCTTTTCCCTGGGGCTGGTGGCGTGCCTCTGGTGGGGCCCACGGGTATTGCTCGCGGTTTTCCTCAACGCCGCCCTGAGCGCGCCGCTCTGGGGCCTGGACTGGCACCTCGCGCCCTTCTACGCCCTGCCCGAGACCCTCAGCATCGGCGTCGGCTGGTTGCTCCTGCGGCCGCCGCGCTTCGATGTCGCCCTGCCGGATTTCGCCAGCCTGCTGCGTTTCATGCTGCTCGGCGTGCTGGTGCCCGTGACCCTGGTGGCCATCGGCGTGCAGGGCAGCCTGCTGCTCACCGGGGTGATCGCCCCCGAGGCCTGGGGCACCGCCAGCCTGCTGATGTGGCTGGGCGACAGCCTCACCACCCTGGTGGTCTGCCTGCCGCTGCTCACCTACCTCACCCCCTGGCTGCGCCGTCGACGCTGGGCGCTGGGCGCCTTCGCGCCGCTGGCCGAGTCCATGCAGCGCCTGCCGCCCTGGCCCTTGCTGGTGGTGCTGGCCATCGCCTTGCCGCTGGCGATCGCGGTGATGCCGCTGTTGCTGACCCTGCCCCTGATCGGCCTGGTGATGCTCAGCCTGGCCCTCACCCGGGGGTTCCCCGGCGCCCTCTGCGGCGCCGGCCTGGCCACCGCCACCGTGCTCTCGCTGCCGCTCCTGCGGGAGCTGGGCGAAGCCCCGCAGTGGCTGGAGCCGCAGCGCATCGAGCTGCACCTGAGCGTGCTGCTGCTGATGGTCTCCACCCTGCTGGTGGGGCGGACCCTCAGCGACCTGCGCCTGGAACTGCGCCGTCGCGCCGAGATGCAGCAGGCCCTGGCCATGAACAGCCTGGCCCTCGAGGCCAGCCCGCTCGGCGTGATCATCGTCGACGCGCGCCAGCCCGACTTCCCGCTCACCTACTGCAACCCCGCCTTCCTGCGCATCACCGGCTACAGCCGCAAGGAAGTGCTGGGGCGCAACTGCCGCTTCCTGGTCGGCCACGACCGCAACCAGCCCGAGCTGCCGCGCCTGCTGGCGGCCATCCGGCGCGGCGAGCCGTGCCAGGCGATCCTGCGCAACTACCGCAAGGACGGCAGCCTGTTCTGGAACGAAGTGACCCTGGCGCCGATGCACGACGACCAGGGCATCAGCCATTTCGTCGCCCTGCAGCACGATGTCAGCCGCCGCGAGCTGCTCGCCGAGGAACTGGGCCTGCGCCGCGAGGAGCTGATGCGCCAGACCCACCTGCTGAGCCAGACCGAGGCCATCGCCGACATCGGCGGCTGGGTGCTGGAAATGCCCAGCGAGCAGATGTTCTGGAGTGAGGGCACCTTCCGCATCTACGACCTGGAGCCGGTGGGCGGCGCGCCCAACCTCGAACAGGCGATGAATTATTTCGACGAGGACAGCCGCGCCCGGGCCCGCGCCACCCTCGATCACGTGCTGCGCAGCGCCGATCCCTTCGACATCGAACTGCGTGTCGTCACCGCCAAGAGCAACTACCGCTGGGTGCGCCTCAAGGGCCTGGCCGAGCACGACGGTGAGCGGGTCATCCGCATCTACGGCGCGATCCAGGACCTCACCGAGCAGAAGCGCGCCGAGCGACGCCAGCGTGAGCGCGAGGAGCATCTGCACCTGTTCTTCGAGGCGCCGCTGATCGGCATGGCCCTGTGCTCGCCCGAACACTGCTGGGAAGAGGTCAACTTCAAGCTCTGCAGCATCCTCGGGCGTTCCCGCGAGATGCTCCAGGGCGCCGACTGGATGAGCATCACCCACCCCGACGACCGTGGCGCCGAGCAGGCCCTGCTGCATCAGGTGCGCAGCGCCCAGCGCGACGGCTACGAACTGGACAAGCGCTTCCTGCGGCCCGACGGCAGCGTCGTCGATACCCGCGTCAACGTCCGCGCGGTGCGCGATGGCGACGGCCGCATGTACGCCCTGCTGGCCCTGGTGGAAGACGTCAGCGCCCGGCGCGAGGCCGAGGCGCGCTACCGCATCCTGGTGGAGCACGCCCCCGAGGCGATCCTGGTGTTCGACGTCGAGCGCGGCATCACCGAGGCCAACGAAAACGCCGCACGCCTCTACGGATTGCCCCGCGAGCAACTGATCGGGCGCATGCCCACCAGCTTCAGCCCGCCACTGCAGGCCGACGGGCGTCCCTCGCGGGACGTCGGCCAGGCCCACGCCCAGGCCGCGCTGGCCGGCGAGGCACCGGTGTTCGAATGGCTGATGCGCGATGTCGCCGGCCGCGTGCGCCCCTGCGAAGTGCGCCTGGTGCGGCTGCCCGGCGGCACCGCACCGCTGATCCGCCTGAGCATCACCGACATCTCCGAGCGCCAGCGCTACCAGCGCGAGATCGAGCGCCTGGCCTACAGCGACGAACTCACCGGCCTGCCCAACCGCCGCCTGCTGCTCGACCGCCTGCAGCACGCCATGGCGCGGGAAGTGCGCGAGGGCCGCTTCGGCGCCCTGCTGTTCATCGACCTGGACCACTTCAAGACGGTCAACGACAGCCTCGGCCACCCGGTGGGCGACGCGCTGCTGCGCGAGGTCACCGCGCGCCTGGCCAGCTGCCTGCGCGCCGAAGACACCCTGGCGCGGCTGGGCGGCGACGAATTCGTGGTGCTGCTCGAGGCTCTGGGCGAACACCCCGAGGCGGCCGCCGAACACGCCGCCGAGGTGGGCACCAAGCTGCTCCACAGCCTGCACGGCAGCTACCGTATCGGCGAGCACGAGCTGTCGGTCAGCGCCAGCATCGGCATCGCCCTGCACCCCTTCGAGCGCCAGGGCGCGGCGGACGTCCTCAAGCAGGCCGACACCGCCATGTACCGGGCCAAGCAGGGTGGCCGCAATGCGTTGCACTTCTTCGCCCCGGCCATGCAGGCCGCCATCGACCAGCGCCTGCACTTGCAAAGCGAGCTGCGCCAGGCCGTGGCGCGCGAGCAGCTGTTCCTCGAGTTCCAGCCACAGCTGGCCCTGGCCGACGAGCGGGTGGTCGGCGCCGAGGCGCTGCTGCGCTGGCGCAGCCCCACGCGCGGGGTGGTGCCGCCTGCCCAGTTCATCGCCCTGGCGGAGGAGACCGGGCTGATCCTCGAACTCAGCGACTGGGTGCTCGACCGCGCCTGCGCCGCCCTGGCCCAGTGGCTGCCGCGCTGGCCGGAGCTGGTCATGGCCATCAACATCAGCCCGCGCGACCTGCGCCAGGGTGATTTCGTCGCCCGGGTCAGCGACTGCCTGCAGCGCCATGGCGTACCGGCCCAGCGCCTGGAGCTGGAGATCACCGAAGGCAGCCTGCTGGAGGACGTCGAGCAGTGCATCGCCGCCATGCAGGCACTCAAGGGCCTGGGCGTGCGCTTCGCCATCGACGACTTCGGCACCGGCTATTCCTCGCTCACCTACCTCAAGCGCCTGCCGCTGGACCGCCTGAAGATCGACCGCAGCTTCGTCGAAGGCCTGGAGCAGGCCGGCAGCGACGCCGCGCTGGTGGACACCATCCTCGCCATCGGCCACAACCTCGGCCTGGAGTGCATCGCCGAAGGCATCGAGGCCAGCGGCCAGCACCAGAGCCTGCGCGCCCTGGGCTGCGCCCTTGGCCAGGGCTTCCATTTCAGCCCGCCGCTGGACGAGGCCGCCTTCGTCGACTGGCTGGGGCAGCGCGCCCCGTGAGCCTGCTCCCGCATCCCGGGGTGCCGGGGCATGCGGGGCCGGCGCGGCAAAGCGTCGGTGCTGGTCTTAACTTCAACTGGGCTCGCCACCTGAACATCAGCCTGGTGGCGGCCCATACCCTCAAGGATGGGGTGCCCGACCAGGATGGTGGACAGGTCCTGGCGCAGATCGTCATCCGTTAACCCGCTCTTCCCAGGAGATCCACGTAATGACCACGCTGCTGCTGTACAAGGAAATCAAGGCGCTGAACCGCGAGGAGCACCGCTCGCTGAAGCTCGCCAGCCTCCACAACAGCGAATTCGCCGCCAGCACCCACCTGGTGCCGCTGGCCGGCCTGGAGTTCTTCCAGGCCTCCCGCCATTACCCGATCGTGTTCATCGGCGAGGGCGCCCAGGCCGTGCCCATCGCCCTGCTGGGCCTGAAGGCCGGCCACAACGGCTACGTCGACGCCAACAACCTGTGGCAGGAGAACTGCTACATCCCGGCCTTCGTGCGCCGTTACCCGTTCGTCCTGGCCCAGGACAGCGCGGAGAACTTCACCGTCTGCTTCGACGCCGCCTACTCGGGCTGGAACGAGGAAGAAGGCCGCGAGCTGTTCGACGAGGCCGGCCAGAACAGCCCCTTCCTCGAAGAGATGATCCACTTCCTGCAGAACTTCACCACCGAGATGGAGCGCACCCGCCGCTTCGTCGACAGGCTCAACGAACTGGAGCTGCTGTCCCCGCGCAGCCTCAAGCTCAGCCACGGCAACGGCGAGAGCTTCGTGCTCAGCGACTTCCTGGCGGTGGACGAGGAACGCTTCCTGGCCCTTTCCGACGACAAGGTGCTGGACCTGCACAAGTCCGGCTTCCTCGGCTGGATCTACGCCCACCTGATCTCCCTGGGCAACGCCAACCAGCTGTTCGCGCATTACCTGGCGAAGAAGGCCGCCGGGGACACCACCACCCATTGATGGGGGGTAGCTCCGCCCCCGGCCGGGGAGCGGAGCCTGTTTCAGCGCAATGCTTCCTTGATGCCGGGTGCAACCCGACGCCTTGTGGACAGGGGAGGGTGGACTCAGCCCTTGCCCTTGGTGCGGGTCATGTTGGGGCCGGCGTGTTTTTCCAGGTGTTCGATGATGATCCCGGCGACATCCTTGCCGGTGGTCACTTCGATGCCTTCCAGGCCGGGGGAGGAGTTCACCTCCATCACCAGCGGGCCGTGGTTGGAACGCAGGATGTCGACGCCGGCCACCGACAGGCCCATGACCTTGGCGGCGCGGATGGCGGTCATGCGTTCTTCCGGGGTGATCTTGATCAGGCTGGCGCTGCCGCCACGGTGCAGGTTGGAGCGGAACTCGCCCGGCTTGGCCTGGCGCTTCATCGAGGCGATGACCTTGTCGCCCACCACGAAGCAGCGGATGTCGGCGCCGCCGGCCTCGCGGATGTACTCCTGCACCATGATGTTCTGCTTCAGCCCCATGAAGGCCTCGATCACCGATTCGGCCGCCTTCTCCGTTTCGCACAGCACCACGCCTATGCCCTGGGTGCCTTCCAGCACCTTGATCACCAGCGGGGCGCCGTTGACCATGCGGATCAGGTCGGGGATGTCGTCGGGGGAGTGGGCGAAGCCGGTCACCGGCAGGCCGATGCCCTTGCGCGAGAGCAGTTGCAGGGAGCGCAGCTTGTCCCGCGAGCGGCTGATGGCCACCGACTCGTTGAGGGGGAACACGCCCATCATCTCGAACTGGCGCAGCACGGCGCAGCCGTAGAAGGTCACCGAGGCGCCGATGCGCGGGATCACCGCGTCGAAGCCTTCCAGCGGCTGGCCGCGGTAGTGGATCTGCGGCTTGTGGCTGGCGATGTTCATGTACGCGCGCAGGGTGTCGATCACCTGGATTTCGTGCCCGCGCTGCTGGCCGGCCTCCACCAGGCGACGGGTCGAATACAGACGCGGGTTGCGCGACAGCACGGCAATTTTCATTGGGCACCTGGAAGGGAGTCGAAGGCCGGTAGGGTCGGCTTGTCCTGTACGTAGCTAAGGGCCGGGTTGACCACCAGTTGGCCGTCCACCAGGGCTTTGGAGCCGATCAGCACGCGGTAGCGCATGGTCTTGCGGCAGGCCAGGGTGAACTCGATCGGCCAGGCGCGATCGCCCAGGGCGACCGTGGTGCTGATCACATAGCGGCTCTGGGCCTGGCCGTTGGAGCTCTTGATGGTCTTCACCGAGACCACCTGCGCCTCGCAGCGATGGCGCCGCTGCACCAGGGTGCCGAGGTGCGCGGTGAAGCGCACCCAGCGCTGGCCATCGCGCTCGAAGGGCACGATGTCGCTGGCATGCAGGGTGGAAGTGCTGGCCCCGGTGTCGATCTTGGCGCGCAGGCCGACCATGCCGAGTTCGGGCAGGGCTATCCATTCACGCAGGCCGATCACGGAGAGTTGGTCGAAAGTCTTCAAAGCAGGCTTTCCGGTAAAGTTGTCGGCATTCTAGTTGCCCCTTGTGACAACTGCATCCGGCCCGGCGTGCGGCCGGGAGACAAATTTCCAGGTTGCGATCCCGTGCAGCCTGCCAGCATGGAAACCGAGGCATGAGCGACAAAGACGACGACAAGGTGCGGCTGGACAAGTGGCTGTGGGCGGCGCGTTTCTACAAGACCCGCGCATTGGCCAAGGAGGCCATCGAAGGCGGCAAGGTCCACCACCGGGGCGAGCGCTGCAAGCCGGGCAAGGAGCCGCGGATCGGTGACCAGTACGTGATCCGCACCGGCTTCGAGGAGCGCACCGTGGTGGTCCTCGCCCTTTCCGTGGTGCGCCGGGGCGCGCCCGAGGCGCAAACGCTCTACGAGGAGACCGCCGAGAGCATCGCCCGCCGCGAGGAGGCGGCGGCCCTGCGCAAGGCCGGTGCCCTGGGCGTGCAGACCGAGGGCCGGCCGACCAAGAAGCAGCGCCGGCAGATCCACTACCTGCGCGGCGGCTCCGGCGATTTCGAGGGCTAGCGCAGGCGCTTGTCGTCCAGCAGCGCCAGGCGGTTGAGCAACGGCACGCGGCTGCCCAGGCGCATGGCAGGGCTGGCCAGCCAGGCCAGCACGCGGGCGAGGTGGTCGCCCGCCGGGGTGCACCAGCCCCAGGCCAGCACCAGCAGGGTGATGAACAGGCCGCCGACCAGGTCGTCCGCCAGCCAGTGGGCACCGGCCACCAGGCGCGGCAGCATCATCGCGGTGGCCAGGGCGATCACCGTCACGCGGTTCCAGCCACGGGCGAAGATCGCCATGAACAGGCCCCAGAGCATCAGCACTGACGCGTGGTCGCCGGGGAAGCTGCGGCTGGAGCGGTCCTTCACCTCGAACACGCTTTCCAGCAGCGGGAAGTGATCGGACAGCTGCATGCCGCCCAGCACCATGGAGGGGCTGGCGTGCTGCCAGCCATGGTGCACGGCGATGCGGGTGAAGAGGATGCGCACCGCCACGAGCACCAGCATCAGGGCGATGAAGGTGAACAGCGCGGGGCGCAACTGGTGGCGGCGGAACACCCAGTCCTGGCGGATCAGCAGGGCGAGCATCAGGCCGCCGGCGAGGATGTCGAACAGCCGCGTGCTGCAGAAGGCCCAGAAGCCCATCCACAGCGGGTGGCCTTCCAGGGAGCCGTTGAGGGCCAGGTAGACGGCCCGGTCGGCCTGGTCCCAGAGCGCCCGGGTAGCCGGCGACAGCCAGCTGGCGAGCAGCAGCAGGGCGAAGGCGTGCAGGCCGATCAGGGCCGGCCATCGCCAGGAGGCTTGGACACGCATCGGTTTCTCCATAAAATTCCCATCCTCATCTATCGCAGGCCGTGGAAAGGCGCGCTTTATAGTCCGCCGTCATCGTTCTGTCATCTTTCCTTCCCGGGTTTCCTCCTCATGCCGACCTTCGACAATACCCAGCGCTTCCTTTTCGACGACACCGACGTGCGCGGTGAGATGGTCGCCCTGGGCGAGAGCTACGCCCACGTGCTGGCCAAGCACCCTTATCCGGAACCGGTGGCCCAGCTGCTCGGCGAAATGCTCGCCGCCGCCTCGCTGCTGGTCGGCACCCTGAAGTTCGACGGCCTCCTGGTGCTCCAGGCGCGCTCCTCCGGCGCCGTGCCGCTGCTGATGGTCGAGTGCTCCAGCGATCGCGAGCTGCGCGGCATCGCCCGCTACCACGCCGAGCAGGTGGAGCCCGGTGCCGGCCTGCACGAACTGATGCCCGAGGGCGTGCTGACCCTGACCGTTGACCCCAGGCAGGGCCAGCGCTACCAGGGCATCGTCAGCCTGGAGGGCAGCAACCTGGCCGAGAGCCTGTCCGCCTACTTCGCCAACTCCGAACAGCTGCCGACCCGCTTCTGGCTCAACGCCGATGGCCGCAACGCCCGGGGCCTCCTGCTCCAGGCACTGCCGGCGGACCGCCTGAAGGACCCGGAAGCCCGCGCCGCCAGCTGGCAGCACCTGACCACCCTGGCCGACACCCTCACCGCCGAGGAACTGCTGGGCCTGGACAACGAAACCGTGCTGCACCGCCTCTACCACGAGGAGCAGGTGCGCCTGTTCGACCCGCGCCCCATCAGCTTCCGCTGCAGCTGCTCGCGCCAGCGCTCGGCCAACGCCCTGGTCAGCCTGGGCCGCACCGACGCCGAAGCCCTGCTGGACGAGAACGGCGGCACAGTGGTGATCGACTGCCAGTTCTGCAACCAGCGCTACAGCTTCGACGCCGCCGACGTGGCGCAACTGTTCGCCGGTGGCGGCAGCGCGGCGCCGTCTAGCACAAAACACTGAGGGCTTGGCAGCCAGCTGCAAGCGGCAAGCTACAAGCCGCAAGAGGTGCAGGGCGGCGTGTCCTTGCTCTTGCTTGCCGCTTGTAGCTTGTAGCCGCTTCTAGTTCCTAAGCCTCCTACCCTTTTGTAGCGCGGCGCGGGCCTGTGGATATCTCCGCCAGCGCCCGCCCGGCCTCGTCTGGGCGCTTGCCGTTCCGCTCGTGACCGGCAGTTTGCAAATGGTCATTTCCAGCTATCCATTCGCCGGTCGAGCGCGCGTCAAAGTCGCGCGGCCGGGTGCCCGGTCTGACTGAAACCCCCGTATCGTCTGCCTTACGTCCAGTCATCTCGCCTAAGCCATAGTTCCTCTGGCATAATCCGGCGCACTTTTTTCGCTGTAGCGGGTCGCATGACCCACTACATATTTGATTGGAGGACTCGGCCTCTCGCCGACGGGGAACCACATGACGCAAGCCAATACCGCCGTGTACACCGATATCAGCGCCGCGCAACTGGTCGAAGAGGCCATCCGCCGTGGCGAGGGTGAGCTGGCCGCCAACGGTTCGCTGGTAGTTAGGACCGGTCACCGCACCGGCCGTTCTCCGGCCGACCGCTTCATCGTCCAGGAGCCGAGCACCGAATCCAAGATCGCCTGGGGCGCCATCAACCGTCCCTTCCCGGCGGACAAGTTCGATGCCCTGTGGGATCGCGTCGAAGCCTATGTGACCGAGCGCGAGCGTTTCGTTTCCCACGTGCACGTCGGCTCCGACCCCGAGCATTACCTGGCGGTCAAGATGACCACCGAGACCGCCTGGCACAACCTGTTCGGCCGCTGCCTGTTCATCAACCCGGAGCAGTACAACCCGCAGGCCCGCCAGGAATGGCAGATCATCAACGCCCCGAACTTCGTCTGCGAGCCGGAGCGTGACGGCACCAACTCCGATGGCTGCGTGATCCTCAACTTCGCCGCCAAGAAAGTGCTGATCGCCGGCATGCGCTACGCCGGTGAAATGAAGAAGGCCATGTTCTCCGTGCAGAACTTCCTGCTGCCGGAAAAAGACGTGCTGCCGATGCACTGCGCCGCCAACGTCGGCGAAGACGGCGACACCACCCTGTTCTTCGGCCTGTCCGGCACCGGCAAGACCACCCTGTCCGCCGACGAAAGCCGTTACCTGATCGGTGACGACGAGCACGGCTGGGGCGTGGGCACCGTGTTCAACATCGAAGGCGGCTGCTACGCCAAGTGCATCGACCTGTCCGAGAAGAACGAGCCGGTGATCTGGAAAGCCATCCAGTTCGGCGCCGTGCTGGAAAACGTCGTGCTGAATCCGGAAACCCGCCTGCCCGACTACAGCGACGACAGCCTGACCCAGAACTCCCGTGCGGCCTACCCGCTGGAGCTGGTCGAGAAGCGCGTCGAGGCCAACCGTGCCGGCGAGCCGAACGCCGTGATCTTCCTGACCTGCGACCTGACCGGCGTGCTGCCGCCCGTGTCGATCCTCAACAACGAGCAGGCTGCCTACCACTTCCTGTCCGGCTACACCGCCCTGGTGGGTTCCACCGAGATGGGTTCCGGCGGCGGCATCAAGTCGACCTTCTCCACCTGCTTCGGCGCGCCCTTCTTCCCGCGCCCGGCCGGCGAGTACGCCGAGCTGCTGATCAAGCGCATCAAGGGCTTCGGCTCCAAGGTGTACCTGGTCAACACCGGCTGGACCGGTGGTGGCTACGGCGTCGGCAAGCGCTTCAACATCCCCACCACCCGTGGCGTGATCGCGGCCATCCAGAGCGGCGCTCTGATCGGTGCCGAGACCGAGCACCTGCCGCTGATCAACCTGGACGTGCCGAAGGCCGTTCCGGGCGTCGAGACCAACCTGCTCAACCCGCGCAACACCTGGGCTGACAAGGCTGCCTACGACGAAGCCGCCAAGGGCCTGGCCGAGAAGTTCATCGAGAACTTCAAGAAGTTCGACGTCTCCGACGCCATCCGCAACGCCGGCCCGCAGCTGTAAGCGAGCCCGTTGTAGAAGAAGCCGCCTCCGGGCGGCTTTTTCATTGCTCGCCGTGCAACGCCCGCGTTCGCGGTGCCTGAGCCGGGCGCTGATGCTGGGAACGGATCATGATGGGTTTCGCTGCGCTCTACGCCATCCTAGGGACATACAGGGCGGCGCCTTGCCCTGTCGCGGCGCTGTTGCGTTGCGCTTCGGGCCATGATCGACGGCCCCTTTCGACGGAGTGAAGCCATGCCTCGCAACACCCTCGCCGCCACCTTCGGCTACGACGCCTTCCGCCCCGGCCAGGAGGCGGCGATCCGCTCGGTGCTGGCCGGCCGCTCGACGGCGGCGATCTTTCCCACCGGCTCCGGCAAGTCGCTGTGCTACCAGCTTCCGGCGCTGCACCTGCCGCACCTGACCCTGGTGGTCTCGCCACTGCTGGCACTGATGCAGGACCAGCTGGCCTTCCTCCATCGCCACGGCATCGCCGCCGCCAGCATCGACTCCGCGCAGAGCCGCGAGGAGGCCGCCGAGGTCATGGCGCGGGCGCGTTCGGGCGAGCTGAAGATCCTCATGATCTCGGTGGAGCGCCTGAAGAACGAGCGCTTCCGGGGCTTCATCCAGCAGGTGCCGATCTCCCTGCTGGTGGTGGACGAGGCGCACTGCATCTCCGAGTGGGGCCACAACTTCCGTCCCGACTACCTGAAGCTGCCGGACTACCAGCGCCAGTTCGGCATTCCCCAGGTGCTGCTGCTGACCGCCACGGCGACACCGGCGGTGATCGCCGACATGCAGAAGAAATTCGCCATCGCCCTTGAGGACGTGGTCACCACCGGCTTCTACCGCAGCAACCTCGACCTCGCCGTCGAGGCGGTGCCCGGGCCGGCCCGCCTGGCGCGCCTGGTGGACTGGCTGACGCCGCGCAAGGGTGAGCCGGGCATCGTCTACGTGACCTTGCAGAAGACCGCCGAGCAGGTGGCCGAGGTGCTGGTGCGCAGCGGCCTGTCCGCCGCCGCCTACCACGCCGGCATGGGCCATGAGGCCCGTGAGGCGCTGCAGCGGCGCTTCATGGCCGGGCAGGTGGACATGATCGTCGCGACCATCGCCTTCGGCATGGGCATCGACAAGAGCGACGTGCGCAACCTGGTGCACTACGACCTGCCCAAGTCGGTGGAAAACTACAGCCAGGAGATCGGCCGCGCCGGGCGTGATGGCGCGCGCTCCGGGTGCCTGGTGCTGGCCAATCGCGATGGGCTCAACGTGCTGGAGAACTTCGTCTACGGCGACACGCCGGAGCGCGATGGCATCCTCCGCGTGCTGCAGGAACTCAGGGGCGCGGTTGGGGAGGGCGGGCGCTGGGAGCTGACCCTCAACGCGCTGTCGGACCAGAGCAACATCCGCCAGCTGCCGCTGAAGACCCTGCTGGTGCAATTGGAGCTGCGCGGCATCATCGCCCCGCTGTTCGCCTACTTCGCCGAATACCGCTTCAAGTACCTCGTGGAGCCCGACGCGCTGGTGGCCCGGTTCGAGGGCGAGCGGCGCCAGTTCGTCGAGGCGCTGGTCGCCACCTCGCAACGGGCGCGAACCTGGAGCACGGTGGACTTCGATCGCTTGTGGAGCGAACACCAGGCCGAGCGCGCTCGGGTGGTCAAGGCCCTGGACTTCTTCCAGGAGCGCGGCTGGATCGAGCTGGAAAGCAAGCAGATGACCGAGGTCTACGCCTCGCTGCGCAGCGACTGGAGCACCGACGCCCTGGCGGATGAACTGCACGGCTACTTCAAGCGCCAGGAGGCCAGCGAGATCGGCCGCATCAACGCCATGCTCGACCTGTTCGCCAGCCACACCTGCCTCAGCCAGCGCCTGGCCGCCTACTTCGGGGACCACCAGGCGCCGACTCGGTGCGGGCATTGCTCGGTGTGCCGAGGCCAGGTGGCGCACTTGCCCGAGCCGGCGGCGCTACCCGCGCTGGAAGGGAAGGATTTCGCCGCGCTCTGCGACGCATTCCGCCAGCGCCAGCACGACTACGACGGCCGCGATGCGGGGGCGGAAAGCCTCACCCGTTTCCTCTGCGGCATCGCCACGCCGATCTTCACCCGCTTGAAGGCCCGCAACCTGCCGGGCTTCGCGGCGCTGGAGGACTACCCCTACGCCCAGGTGCGCGACTGGGTCAGCCGCCAGCTCGACCTTTAGCCCGGGCTTCAGCCCGGGATTCACCCTGCCCTTCTTGCAGCCTCGTTAGGCCACCAGGGCCCGGTCACTGAAGCTGGGCTGCTGCACGGCCTGGTAGGTGGAGATGGCCTGGTTGGCCAGTCGCGGCGTCACCAGGCCCAGGTCGGGCTGGGTGAAGGCCTGCTGATTGCCATCCAGCTGCAGACGCTGACGGGCGATGAAGTCCCCGGAAAGCGGGTTGTCGGGGTTCAGGTCATCGGTCTGCTGGGCTTCGATGTAGTCGGCGATCCGCTGCTGCTGGAGCTGTTGCTGCTGCAGCCGGGCGGTCTCGGCAGCGTTCTCGCGGATCTGCTGGGCCTGTTCCTCCCGCAGCGCCTGTGCCCGTTCCCGGGCCAGCTGCTGGTTCTCCTCGAACTGCTGCTGGGCTTCCTCCCGGGCGATACGTGCCCGCTCGTTCCGGGTGTAGATGGCGTTCTGGGTGGTGACCCCGGGCTGGGCGGTAATCGCCAGCGGGTCATTGGTCCGCGGCAGCGGGGTGTTGGTGAACAGGGTCGGTCCTGTCGGTGTGATTGCGATAGCCATTGGGTTCTCCCTGGTTTTTCGGCCTGGGAGCTTCAGTCTAAGGGCAGGAGAAGCCCTCTTTTAGGTCGATCGCGCATAAGGCTCGTGACTCGATCGTCTAGCACTTTTTCCATCTCCTTCTGTCCCGCCGCTTCGCTGTGCGGGCTCCCGTCGCGCTTGCATCGCCCGAGCCATGGGCGTTGCGAGCGATCCGTGCCGGAGGCGGCCGCCGGCAGCTGGGTACGCACGTGCAGGAAACGCCTCTTCGACCGTTCGTCGGTCGACGCTCAGCCGGGCTCGCCCAATTCGAGAATCTGCCCGAGCAGCCACTGCAGCGCCGCGTCCCGTTCACGTGCCTGCACGCTTACCACATCCAGGTGGAAGGGCCCCACGGCGAAGGGCAGCTCGTGCAGCTCCAGCGGCAGCAGGCGGGCGAAGTAGTGGGCCAGTTGCGTGGGCAGCACGGCCACCAGGTCGCTGCCGGCGACGATGTGGGCCGCCTGCAGGTAGTTGGGCGTGGTGTAGAGGATCTGCCGGCTCAGGCCACGCTCGGCGAGCCACAGGTCGACCATGCCTTTGGTCTGGCCGCCATGCACCCAGAGGTGGCGTAGCCTGAGGAAGCCCTCCAGGTCCGGCTGGCCTTGCAGCAGCGGGTGGTCGCAGCGCGCGGTCAGGCGCAGGGTCTCGCTCATCCAGCGGCGGCTGGCGAAGCGCGGTGGAATGCCCTGGAAGCGCCCCAGCACCAGGTCCAGCTCGCCCTTGTCCAGCGCCTCGGCGGGCAGGCTGGGGCTGAGGTGGCTGATGGCGATCTGCACGCCGGGCGCCAGCACCGCGAGGCGCTCCAGCAGGCGGGTCATGCAGATCAGCTCCACGTAGTCGGTCACGGCGATGCTGAAACGCTGGCGGCTGCGTGCCGGGTCGAAGGCCTCGCCGGCGACGAGGCTCTGCTCGATCTGCGCCAGGGCGGTACGGATCGGGCCCTCCAGCGCCAGCGCCCGGGGCGTCGGCTGCATGCTGCGGCCCACGCGCACCAGCAGCGGGTCGCCGAGCAGCTCGCGCAGGCGGTTGAGCGCGTTGCTCACCGCCGGCTGGCTGAGGGACAGGCGCTCGGCGGCACGGGAGACATTGCGCTCGCGCAGCAGGGCGTCGAGCACACGCAACAGGTTGAGATCGAACGTGGAGATATTCACCGTGGGAATACGACCTATCACAAGACTAAATTTCAAAAATAGTACCGGCTTCCTTAAGGTGTCTGGCGATTTTCGTATCCCCGCGCGCAGGCCCGAGCCACCGCAGAACAACAAGAGGACGATCCGATGACCCAGAGCCCCCACGACATTCGACAAGCCGCCGTGATCGGCGCCGGCACCATGGGCCGAGGCATCGTCATGAGCCTGGCCAATGCCGGCGTGCAGGTGCTGTGGCTGGACAACAACCCGCAGATGCTGGTGCAGGCCCTGGGCGTGGTCGCCGACACCTATGCCCACAACGTGCGCCAGGGACGCATCGACGAGGCCCAGGCGGCCGCGCGTCGCGCCTGCATCACGCAGGTGAGCGACTATGACGCCCTGGCCGACGTCGACCTGGTGATCGAGGCGGTGTACGAGAACCTCGAGCTTAAGCAGCAGATCTTCCGTGAGCTGGACGCCCGGCTTAAGCCCTCGGCCATCCTCGCCAGCAACACCTCGGCGCTGGACATCGACGCCATCGCCGCCGTCACCGGGCGCCCCGAGCAGGTCCTCGGCCTGCACTTCTTCAGCCCGGCGCACATCATGAAGCTGCTGGAGATCGTGCGTGGCGCCAGGACCGCCAGGCCGGTGCTGGACGCGGCCCTGGAGCTGGGCAAGCGCATGGGCAAGGTCAGCGTCATCGCCGGCAACTGCGACGGCTTCATCGGCAACCGCATGCTCCATACCTATGTACGCGAGGCGCGGATGATGCTGCTCGAAGGCGCCTATCCGCATCAGGTCGACGCCGCCCTGCAAGGCTTCGGCTTCGCCATGGGCCCGTTCCGCATGTACGACGTGGTCGGCATCGACCTCGAATGGCGTGCCCGCGAGCTGTCCGGCAAGGGCCAGGACGACCCGGCGGTGCAGGTGGACAACCGCCTCTGCGCCCTCGGCCGCTTCGGCCAGAAGTCGCGCATGGGCTACTACCGCTACGCCGAGGGCAGCCGCCAGGCCGAGCACGACCCGGAAGTGGATGCCCTGGTGCTCCAGGTGTCCGAGCAGCTCGGCTTCGAGCGTCGCGGCATCGGCCAGGAGGAGATCCTCGAGCGCTGCCTGCTGGCGCTGGTCAACGAAGGCGCGAAGATCCTCGAAGAAGGCATCGCCGCCTCCAGTGCCGACATCGACACCGTCTACCTCAACGGCTACGGCTTCCCCGCCGACAAGGGCGGCCCCATGAGCTGGGCCGATGGCCAGGGCCTGGAGGTCATCCGCGAGCGCCTGGAATACCTCGCCGGCCGCCACGGCCTGCACTGGCAGCCCGCTGCCCTGATCCAGCGCCTGGCCGCCGAAGGCCGCCGCTTCGCCGATTTCCAAGAGGAAGCCTGAGATGAGCTACACCGCCCCCCTGCGCGACATGCGTTTCGTACTCCATGAAGTCTTCGACGTCGCCGGCCATTGCGAACTGCTGGGCAATGGCCTGGACCGCGAGCTGATCGACGGCGTGCTGGAAGAAGGCGCGCGCTACGCCGGCGAGGTCATCGCCCCGCTGAACCGCACCAGCGACGAAGAGGGCGTGACCCTCGAAGGCGGCGCCGTGACCACCCCCACGGGCTTCCGCCAGGCCTACAAGCAGTACTGCGA
The DNA here is from genome assembly GCF_012767755.2 of Pseudomonas tohonis. Classification (NCBI taxonomy): domain Bacteria; kingdom Pseudomonadati; phylum Pseudomonadota; class Gammaproteobacteria; order Pseudomonadales; family Pseudomonadaceae; genus Pseudomonas; species Pseudomonas tohonis. The sequence goes on along the minus strand of NZ_AP023189.1, from coordinate 6,347,496 downwards.
CAACGGCTGGGCCAGCATGACCGGCCCGGTGGAGCATGGCGGCCAGGGCTTCCCGCAGATGGTCGCCGCCAGCTTCCACGAGATGCTGATGGCCGCCAGCCTGTCCTTCCGCGTCTATTCCGGCCTCACCGAAGGCGCCGTGCTGGCGCTCTACAAGCACGGCAGCGAGGCGCTCAAGCAGGCCTATCTGGACAAGATGGTCGGCGGCACCTGGACCGGCACCATGTGCCTCACCGAGCCCCAGGCCGGCACCGACCTGGCGCTGCTGCGCAGCCGCGCCGAGCCCCAGGCGGACGGCAGCTACAAGGTCAGCGGCAGCAAGATCTTCATCAGCGGTGGCGAGCAGGACTTCTCGGACAACATCGTCCACCTGGTCCTGGCGCGCCTGCCCGATGCCCCGGCCGGGGTGAAGGGCATCTCGCTGTTCCTGGTGCCCAAGTTCATCGCCAACGCCGATGGCACGCCGGGTGCGCGCAACGCGCTGTCCTGCGGCGCCATCGAGCACAAGATGGGCATCAAGGGCGCGGCCACCTGCGTGATGAACTTCGACGGGGCCACCGGCTGGCTGATCGGCGAGGCCAACCAGGGCCTGGCCTGCATGTTCACCATGATGAACGACGCGCGCTTCCAGGTCGGCCTGCAAGGCCTGGGCATCGCCGAGCGCGCCTTCCAGGGGGCGCTTTCCTATGCCCGCGAGCGCCTGCAATCCCGCGCGCTGACCGGGGCCGCCGAACCCGACAAGGCCGCCGACCCGATCATCCATCACCCCGACGTGAGGCGCATGCTGCTGACCCAGAAGACCCTGGTGGAAGGCAGCCGCATGCTCGCCGCCTACTGCGGGCGCCAGCTGGACCTGGAGCACGGCCACCCCGACGCGGCCGCGCGCAAGGCTGCCGGCAAGCGCGCGGCGCTGTTGATCCCCATCGTCAAATCCTTCTTCACCGACATGGGCCAGGAAGTGGCCAGCCTCGGCGTGCAGGTGTACGGCGGGCATGGCTACATCCGCGAATGGGGCATGGAACAACTGATGCGCGACAGCCGCATCACGCAGATCTACGAAGGCACCAACGGCATCCAGGCGCTGGACCTGATCCGCCGCAAGCTGATGGGCGACGGCGGCGCGGAACTCCATGCGCTGCAGGATGAACTGGCCGCCATGGCCGAAGCCCAGGCCGGCCGCAGCGAGCTGGCGGAACTGGCCGGTGCCGTGCTGGCGCGCCTCAAGGAATGGCGCGACCTCACCGCCACCGTGCTCGACCGCGCGCGCCACGACCCCCAGGAAATCGGCGCCTGCTCGGTGGACTTCCTCCAGTACTCGTCCTATGTGTTGTTGGCCGGGCTCTGGCTGCAGGCCGCCGCCCGCGCCCAGGACGCCTTGGATGGCGGCACCGGCGAGGCGGATTTCTACCAGGCCAAGCTGCACAGCGCGCGCTTCTACGTGCGCCGCCTGCTGCCCCGCGCCAGCGGCCACCGCGAGTCGCTGCTCGGCGGCGCGGATTGCCTGATGGCCCTGCCGGAGGCGCACTTCGCGTTCTGAGTGGACCCCGCGTTCGCGAGGTGACGGGAGCCTTCCTGCCACCTCGCGAGCGCAGGGCCCCAGCAAAGAGGCTTCACTCAACGGATCACGCCGCACCACAACAAGAGGCCACCCCATGCAGCCCTTCAGCTTTGCCACCACCGCGCAGATCCTCTGCGAATCCGGCTCGGCCCTCCGCCTGGCCGAGCTGTGCCGCGAGCGCGATGCCCACCGCGTGCTGATCGTCACCGACCCGGGCATCACCCGCCTGAACATGCTCGACCCGATCCTTCCGGGCTTCGCCGCCGCCGGCGTGGCGGTGGAGATCTTCGACCAGGTGCAGGCCGACCCGCCGGAAGCGGTGGTGCTGCAGGCGGTGGAACAGGCGAAGGCCTTGTGCGCCGAGCTGGTGATCGGCTTCGGCGGCGGCAGCTCCATGGACGTGGCCAAGCTGGTGGCGCTGCTGGCCCATCCCGAGTGCAGGCAGGGGCTCAAGGACATCTACGGTGTCGGCAATGCCCGGGGCCGACGCCTGCCGCTGATCCAGGTGCCGACCACCGCCGGCACCGGCTCGGAAGTCACCCAGATCGCCATCATCACCACCGGCGAAACCACCAAGATGGGCGTGGTCTCCCCGCTGCTGCTGCCGGACCTGGCGGTACTCGACGCCGACCTCACCCTCGGCCTGCCCCCCGCGGTGACCGCCGCCACCGGCATCGACGCCATGGTCCATGCCATCGAGTCCTACACCAGCCGGCACAAGAAGAACCCCCTGTCCGACCTGCTCGGCCGCGAGGCGCTGCGCCTGCTCTGCGCCAACCTCGACGAGGCGGTGCACAACGGTCGCAACCGCGAGGCGCGCCAGGCCATGCTGCTGGGCGCCTGCCTCGCCGGCCAGGCCTTCGCCAACGCCCCGGTGGCGGCGGTGCACGCCCTGGCCTACCCGCTGGGCGGGCACTACCACATCCCCCACGGCCTCTCCAACGCGCTGGTGCTGCCCCATGTACTGGGCTTCAACGCCGAGGTCGCCGCGCCGCTCTACGCCGAACTGGCGCCGCTGGTGCTGGGCCGCAAGCTGCAGCCGGGCCACGACCTGCACCTCACCGAGCAACTGATCTTCGAGCTGGCCGACTTCAGCGAGCGCAGCGGCCTGCCCACGCGCCTGCGCGATGCCGGCGTCGCCGAGGCGATGTTGCCGCAGCTGGCGAAGGACGCCATGTTGCAACAGCGCCTGCTGGTGAATAATCCGCGCGAAGTCAGCGAACGCGATGCGCTGGCGATCTACCAAGCGGCGTACTGAGCCCATCCGAACCAGGGAACCCCATGAGCCAACCCCAGCACCTGCGCAGCGACTACCGCCACTTCCAGCCGATCACCACCCGCTGGCACGACAACGACGTCTACGGCCACGTGAACAACGTCGTCTACTACGGCTTCTTCGACAGCGCGGTGAACACCTACCTGATCGAAGTGGGCGGCCTGGACATCCACGACGGCGAGGTCGTCGGCTTCGTGGTCAGCTCCTCCTGCGACTACTTCGCCTCCATCGCCTTCCCCGATCGCATCGAGGTGGGCCTGCGCGTCGGCAAGCTGGGCAACAGCTCGGTGCAGTACGAACTGGCCATCTTCAAGGCCGGCGAAGACGAAGCCTGCGCCGCCGGCCGCTTCGTCCACGTCTTCGTCGACCGCACCAGCAACCGCCCGGTGCCGATCCCCGAACGCCTGCGCGCGGCCCTGGCGGAACTCGTCGTCGCGGATTGATCGCGGCGTCGGCAAGACCGCTCCCGGGCTGGAGCCCGGGCTACGGTTCATTCCCATGAGCGGTTCGCGGGCCGGGTTTTTCACCAGATCGACCCCGAACAGCCGGAATGGCGACATCGGCGGGGTGCGCTGACCGGTCGCTCTACCCTAATCGGGCTTCTGCCCGCAGAATGCGCGGCAAATCCGCTGCGCTTCCACTGACTGCAGGGCGATAGACCCTGCGGCCTGGCGAGTATTTCCGTTTCGGCCGGGCCGGGGTGGTGCAGCGGGGCATCTTGGGTATCGGCCGTGTCCACGGCCCCTGTTCAGTGAATCTGCCATGTCTTCGGAAAAACGCTCCATCCTCCAGCGCCTCAAGGGCACCAGCCTGGTGACGCGTATCCTCATCGGCCTCGTGGCCGGTGTTCTGCTGGCCATGCTCAAGCCCGAAGCGGCTGCGGCCGTGGGCCTGCTCGGCACCCTGTTCGTCACCGCCCTGAAGGCCGTGGCACCGGTGCTGGTGTTCGTCCTGGTGATCGCCGCCATCGGCAACCACAAGCCGGGCGAGCGCACGCACATCCGCCCGATCCTGCTGCTCTACCTGATCGGCACCTTCTCAGCCGCGGTGGTGGCGGTGCTGGCCTCCAGCCTGTTCCCGTCGACCCTGCACCTGAGCGCGGCGGCCACTGAGCTGGCACCCCCCGGCAATATCTCCGAGGTGCTGCTGAGCCTGCTTTCCAGTGCGGTGGCCAACCCGGTCAAGGCGCTGATGGAGGCCAACTTCATCGGTATCCTGGTCTGGGCCGTGGGCCTGGGCATCGCCATCCGCCAGGGCAGCGAGACCACCCGCGCGGTGTTCAGCGACCTGTCCCACGGTGTGTCGCTGATCGTGCGCGTGGTGATCGCCTTCGCCCCGCTGGGCATCTTCGGCCTGGTGGCTTCGACCCTGGCGGAGAACGGCCTGAAGGTGCTGGCGGACTACGCCCACCTGCTGGCGGTGCTGATCGGCTGCATGCTGTTCGTGGCCTTCGTGGTGAACCCGCTGATCGTCTACTGGAAGATCCGCCGCAACCCTTATCCGCTGGTGCTGACCTGCCTGCGCGAGAGCGGCATCACGGCCTTCTTCACCCGCAGTTCGGCGGCCAACATCCCGGTGAACCTGCAGTTGTGCGAAAAGCTCGGCCTTCACGAGGACACCTACTCGGTGTCGATCCCCCTGGGCGCGACCATCAACATGGCCGGCGCGGCGATCACCATCACGGTGCTGACCCTGGCGGCGGTGAAGACCCTGGGCATTGCCGTGGACATCCCCACCGCCATCCTGCTCAGCGTGGTGGCGTCCATCTGCGCCTGCGGCGCCTCGGGTGTGGCCGGCGGCTCGCTGCTGCTGATCCCGCTGGCCTGCAGCCTGTTCGGCATCCCCAGCGAGGTGGCGATGCAGGTGGTGGCGGTGGGCTTCATCATCGGCATCCTCCAGGACGCCGCCGAGACCGCGCTGAACTCCTCCACCGACGTGCTGTTCACCGCCGCGGCCTGCATCGCCAGCGGCGATGTCGACGAGCCGCGCGAAGCGCACATCGGCTGATCCCCCGGGCGCACGCCTAGGGCGTGTCGCCCGTCCTGGCGGTGGCGGGTTCGGCGAACCCCTCACCGCTGTCCGGTAGCCGGCCCGGGAGGTCGGACTCCAGCTCGATGACCCGCCGCCCGGCCATCCCCGCCTGGTCGATCAGGTGGCCGTGATGGCGCAGGAACAGCGCCTGGAAGGTGCCGTCCGCGCGGATCATCTCGAAGCCTTCGGCGAAGCGCCGTTCCAGCACCGGGTTGTCGTGGGCGAAGGTGAAGTACACCGGCATCGGGTATTTCAGCGCCAGGTGCTGCTCCACCATCAGGTCCGGCAGCGCGAGGCGGTTGGCGTCCACCTCGGCCCAGGCTTCGCTGAGGCCACGGTGGAAGTAGTCGAAGCGGCGTTGTTCGAGCATCGGCAGCAGGTTGCCGGGGTTGGCCATGCCCAGCACCGGCAGGTGGTTGCGGGCGAACAGCGGGAAATCGCTCCATTGGCTGCCGAAGCCGCCGGTCATGCGGCGCAGGCCGTCGAGGTCGTCGATGCGCGCGAAGTCGGCCTGGCGGTCCTTGCGGATGATCAGCACGCGGTAGCCGAGCAGGCCCTGGTGCATGTCGATGGGCAGCATGCGGAAGTCGGCCAGGCGTTCGCGGTTCGGTGGCACGTAGGCGAGGTCCACCTGGCCGGCCCTGAGCATCGCCAGGCAACGTTCCTGGGAGGGGTCCGGTGCGTCGCTGGGGGCGATGCTGGCGGCGCCGTAACGCTCGGCGGTGCGGGCGAGGATCAGGTTCGCCAGTTCGATGCGGTAGGCGTAGGTGACGGGGTTCTGCTGGCAGACACGCAGTTGCTGCCCGGCGAAGGCGGCCGGGAGCAGGGTGAGGAGGCAGAGCAAAGGTGCGGCGTATCGGATGAAGCCCATGGCGTGTCCACGGCGACCGGCGTGCATGCGCCAGCAGGGTAATGGCAGAAGATTACAGTCTTCTCAGACGCTTCGCCCGGCGGCTGTTGAGCAACTCGACACCCGGCGCTATTCTGGCGCGCGGTCGGCAGTTCACCCAGGCGTCACCGGTGCCCATTCGGGCAGCTAAACCTGCCACGAGCCCCAGGCTCATCCTCGACCGACACTCGTCCCGTGCCGCGTTGGAACCCGGCGACCCCCGACATCCTCGTCCGAGGACTTGGCACACACGAGGAACGAACTGTGTCCAAGACGCTTATCCCTTTCGCCACCCATGACATGTCCGCGCTCGCCCGCTCGCTGGTCCGCCAGCTGGAGGGACGCGAGCGGCCGCCGGGCCATGTGCAGATGCTCAACCTGCTGGCCCGCGCCCGGGGCTTTCGCAGCTTCCAGGCGCTGCGCGCGAGCCAGGTCGCCGAACGCCAGCTGGCCGAGGCGCCCGCCGGCGATGCGGTGGACTACGTGCTGGTCCGCCGCCTGCTGCGCTACTTCGACGAGCAGGGCCGCCTTAATGCCTGGCCGGGCAAGCACAGCCACCGGCGTCCCTGCCTGTGGATGACCTGGATGGCGCTGCCGCCGCGCATCGCGATGAGCGAACGCGAGGTCGACGGCCATATCCGCGCGGCGGCGAGCCTGGGTGACCACGTGTTGTTGCGGCGCGAGATGGTCGATGCCGGCTGGCTGGTGCGCACGCCCGACGGGCGCGAGTACCGTCGCGTGGAGCTGCGCCCGGAGCCGCTGGCGATGGCCCTGCGCGAGCAGTTGGGCAGGCGTTCGGCCTGATGCACCCGGCGCGCAGGGAGGCGCGCCCTTCAGGCTTCGTCGAAGTGGCTGCTATGCAGCAGGCAACCCAGGGGCGCCGTGTCCACCTGCAGGCGCGGCCAGCGTTGCAGCCAGCCTTTTTCCCGCAGGCGTTCGCTGAAGGCTTCCTGGCGCGGGTGCAGGGGGTTGGGGGTGACGCGCAGGTCGAGCAGGCCGGACTGGATGAAGGGCGTGATGATCTCGATGCCGCCGCCCGGGCGCAGGCGCACACCGATGGCGGTCTGCACTTCGGGCCAGTGGCTCATGGCGTCGCGGCTGTCGCGGTAGGGGGCGTCGCCGTTGCGCAGGTGCATGCGCGCCTGGTTCTTCACCGACCAGGGCAGGTGCCCGGTCATGCCGCGCAGGCTGTGCTCGATGCGCAGGTCGGCCTCGGGGTCGAGGTCATCGGGGTCGAAGTGGATGAGGTCGAGATCGGCGAGCGGCGTGGTGTCGCTGTAGCCGTGCAGCCGGTCCCAGGCCAGGTTGCGCACGAAGCCGGCGGCCAGCCAGGCATCGCGCAGGCCCAGGCTGGCGACGCAACGCAGGGCCAGCAGGCGCTGGCCGTCGCCGCGCAGCCAGCGTTGCAGGTGGGGCAGGGGGTTCTCGTAAGCCACCGGCAGCACCGGCCCCCGCAGCGTGCAGCGCGGAGGCTGGGCGTGTGGCTCCATGATGCTCAATCGCGGTGCCTGTGCTTGCGGTGCTTCTTGCCACCGCTGTCCTTGTCCAGCTCGCTGGCGATGGCGCCACCGGCCGCGCCGCCCAGGCCCGCACCGATGGTCGAGCCGGTGCTGCCGCCGAGCTTGCCGCCCACCACCGAGCCGCCGGCGGCACCCAGGCCGCCGCCCAGCGCGGCGCCGGTCTTGTTGCCGTCACGCGCGGTGATCACGCCGCCGGCGGCACCGCCGAGGCCGGCACCGATGGCGGCGCCGGTGCTGCCACCGATGGATTGGCCGACCACGTTGCCCAGCGCCCCGCCGATGCCGCCGCCGAGGGCGTTCTTGGTGGTTTCGCCGGCGACCACGGCTTGGGTCGCGAGCAGGCTCAGGGCCAGGGCGGGAAGAGTGAGGCGCATCGGGTGTTTCTCCAGGCAAGGTGACGAGGGCCGCTCGCCTGCGTGGCAAGTGGCCCTCGAACAGTAAGAGGCTGAGAGTGTTACGGGAGTTCTGTGTGGGGATGCGATCGGCCGGGATTGGCGACTAACGGTCGCGATCAGTCATCCCAGTCATGGTGGTGGCGGTGCTTGTGCTTGCGGTGGCCCCAGCCATGGCCGCGGCCATGTTCGTGGCGATCGCCACGGCGATCGTAGTAACGACGATCGTCACGGTCGTCGTAGCGGCTCTCGTTGCCCATGTAGTTGCCCAGTGCACCGCCGGCACCGCCGCCGGCTGCGGCGCCGATCAGGCTGCCGGTGTCGCCGCCGACCTGGCGGCCGATGACGTTGCCGCCGGCTGCGCCCAGGGCGCCACCGAGGGCCGCTTCGGTGCGGCTGCGCCGGTCGGCGCCGACCGCGCTACCCGCTGCACCGCCGACGCCGGCACCGATGGCTGCGCCGGTGTTGCCACCGATGGATTGACCGACGGCCGCGCCCAGTACCCCGCCCAGCGCGCCACCCACCCCGGCTTCGGTGGTGCCGCCCGCGAAGGCGCCGCCACTGGCGAGGCAGAAAGACAGAAGGAGGATCGAGGAGTGCTTCATGGAGAGGAGAGCCTCTGTGGTTTGGACGAGGCGATAGTTGCGAGCGGAGCGGCGCCGTACAAGCGTCTCCCGACGAATTGCACAGGGTTTTTCACAATCTCTAAATAATTGTTTTTGCTGGAGAACTTTGGCTGTTTCGGCGGTGTCAGAGGCCTATTCCAGCACTGCGTTTCGGCCCTTTTCCAGGCCATTTTCTGATGGCATTGCGCCTTGTCTTTGCGCCCCCTGCAGTGGGGGTGATTCCGCTTTTTCCCAGCCCTTCGATACGCATGATCGATGCAACCTGTTTGCGTCGTTCGCACCGTTTCTATCGCGTGCCTGGACCTGTGCGCGGGCGCGGAGGGGGCAGGTGCGCGCGGCACACCCTGCGGGAGGCTCCGTGCCCGCCCTAGGGTGTGATGCGTGCCGAACGGTCAGAGAATGCGCCCGCTTTCGTGTGCCGGCTGGAGGCGCACGGCGATGAACTTGGAGGTGGGTGTGTGGCTGCCGACGCCGAAGCTGTCCAGGGGCACCAGGGGGTTGGTCTCCGGGTAGTAGGCGGCGGCCTGGCCGGCGGGGATGTCGAAGGCGAGCAGGGTGAAGCCTTCGACCTTGCGCTCGATGCCGTCGTCCCAGAGCGAGACCATGTCCACCTTCTGCCCGCTCTGGTAGCCC